>NZ_BCRQ01000029.1 GCF_001552675.1 Alicyclobacillus sendaiensis NBRC 100866 | reverse complement strand
TTCACGAGGAGGCGGTGCCTGTGGCAAAGATGAAAGCGGTGGGCCTGTATCGCTACCTGCCCATCTCGGATCCGGAGAGCCTGTTGGACCTCGAGGTGGAGCGCCCCCGGCCGCAAGGGCGCGATCTGTTGGTGCAGATCCAGGCCGTGTCCGTCAATCCCGTCGATACGAAGATCCGCGCACCGAAGGACAAAGTGGAGTCCACGCCCAAAATCCTCGGCTTTGACGCCGCCGGCATTGTCGTGGAAACCGGGCCGGAGTGCCAGTGGTACAAGCCGGGCGACGAGGTGTTTTACGCCGGCAGCAACGTGCGGCAAGGCACGAACGCGGAGTACCACCTGGTGGACGAGCGCATCGTGGGCCGCAAGCCGAAGACGCTCTCCTTCGCTGAAGCCGCCGCACTGCCGCTCACGAGCCTGACGGCGTGGGAGGCACTCGAAGATCGGCTCGGATTCTCGCTTGAACCGGGAGCGAACCGCGGCACGTCGCTCCTCATCATCGGCGCGGCAGGAGGCGTGGGCTCCATCGCGACCCAGTTGGCCAAGCGCGCGGGGTTCACGGTCATCGGCACGGCGTCGAGGCCCGAGACGCGAGAATGGGCGTTGCAGCACGGCGCGGATCACATCGTGGATCACTCCCGCCCCTTCCGGCCGCAGCTCGAGGCCATTGGCTTCCGCGACGTGGACGCCATCCTGTGTCTGAACTCCACCGACAAGCACTGGGAGCAGATGGCGGACGTCATCGCGCCGCAGGGCAAGATTTGCTCCATCGTGGAGACGAGTACCCTGCTCAATCTGGAACTCTTGTTTGGTAAAAGCGTGACGTTCGCGTGGGAACTGATGTTCACGCGGCCGCGGTACCAGACACCGGACATGGCCAGGCAGCGCGACATCCTGAATCGAGTGGCCGATCTCGTCGACGAAGGCCAAATTCGAAGCACCATGACGGAACATTTGTCGCCCATCAACGCGGAGAACCTGCGGAAGGCGCACGCGAAGCTCGAGTCTGGCCGGACCATTGGCAAAATCGTGTTGTCGGGGTTCTGAAGAAAAGCGCGCGGAGCGAGCGGCTTTGCGCTCGCTCCGCAATCCGCGTGTCTTGGCGTACCGAGACATTGGCCCTGCAGCCGAACAGATGAAATCCATCTTGGTATGACGCCTGCTCGAAAACCTCGTCGATGGCCACTGCAACTCGTTTCACGCCATGGCACTCGCCCTCACATCGACGCCCGCTCCACCTCCGACAGCGCCACGGACTTCGCAGGCTTCCGGTCTTGCCCGAGGAAGACCGCCAAGAGGATCATCGCGCCGCCGACGTAAAACAGGGCGGACGGCCGTTCTCCAGTGACGACAATCGAAATCAGGACGCCAAACACGGGCTGAAGGTACAGCGTGATGGCCGCGCTCGCCACGTCGTGATCCTGCAGGACGAAGATCCATATCAAATAAGCCGCGGCCGTCGCGAAAAACACGAGAAACACAAGACTCCACAGGCTCGCATGCGCCACGTGGCGCGGCCAGGGGTGCCCCGTCCAGGCGTAGACCGGCAGGCAGCCGATGCCGGCCGCCAAGAGCATGATGGACGTCGCACTGGCCGCGGAGACGTCAGCCGTGAGCCTGCCCGAAATCGCGTTGTAGATGGCGTAGCACGCGACGGCGCCAAGCATGAGGAGATCGCCGAGAAGGTAACCTGCAAATCCAGGCCGCGGACACCCCGCCACGATCCACGCCCCTGTCGCCGCCAAGATCATGGCGAACCACCGCCGCCAACCGAGCGGCGTCCGAAACGCGATGGCGGAGACCACCAGGGTCAGAAGGGGTTCCAGCGCGATGGACACCGCGCCGAGCGCCGGCGACGACGCGCGAATCCCTTCCGTCTCCATCGTCACGGGGAGCGTGAAGCCAAGCAGCCCGAGCAGCGAGATGCGAAGAATTTTCTTCCATGTCCACATCCTGAGGCGCACGTCGCGCGCGACAAAGGGCAAGAGCACCATCCCGCCGACGAGCATGCGCGCCATCACGATGAGCGGCGGTGAAAAGCTCTCGGCAGCAAGTCCCGTGGCTGTGAAGCTCGCGGACCAGATCAAATTGGCGACGATGAGCAGTGCAAACAATCCCCATTTACGCAACGAGCCGGCCCCCTCCGTAGCTACTCTACGCCGAGCGACCGGCTCAACTCAAGGCCCCAAGTCTTCCGTTTCTCACGCCTAGCGGAACAACGTGGGCCTCTTGCACGCGCGTGGCAGCGGCGATACCCGCCGCTCGAGCACCAGGTAATGATCCGTGACAAACGTCAGTCGATAGCCGTGCCGCTCGAGCTTGTTCATCACATCGCCGACCGTCATGCCGAGGTAGTCGGCGATCACGACGTTGGGATCCGAACTGCTCCCCGCCTTCACGACGATTTCCGCGCTGCCCGTGACGAGCGGATGCAAAATGACCGCCATCTTTCCCACCTCCATGCTGTATCCAATGCATGAAGGCGGTAGGCTGCGCCCGCCAGTTTAGGGAAGCGCGCCAATCCACTGGATGACCCACTGCATAAGATCGACGAGCGCCCCCATGCCCATGTCCAGGAGAAGTTGCAGCACACCCTTCCCTCCATCTTTCCGTTTGTGATGGAGATAGGGTGTGTACGTTGCGCCCGTGCCCATACGCCTGGTTGTTCCTACGCGCGCCGCTCAAGGACCTGCCACACGTCGCTCGGCCGAATGCCTACGTGGCGCCAGAGGACGAGAAGGTGGTACAACAGGTCCGCGGACTCGGAGGCCACCTCGGCCTTCGCCGCCGCATCGTGTTCGGCCTTGAGCCCCGCCAGCGCCACCTCCACCGCCTCTTCGCCGATCTTCTTTCCCATCCGCTCCGCGCCGTGCGTGAACAGGTACGTGGTGTAGCTCCCGTCCGGCCGCTCGCGGTGGCGGCTGTCAATCACGCCCCACAATCTCGCGAGCGCCGATTCATCCCACGCCGCAAAAGGCGCATCGCCCGGTCCGCTGCTCGCCGCAACCGCACCGCTCGCCTCCGGCGCATCGCCTTCCCCGCCGCGAACAGCCGCGCCCTCAGGGTCCGGCGCTCCCTCCGCCGCCTTCGACAACGCCCCGTCCGGCACCAGGCGGCGATAGAAACACACCTGCTCGCCCGTGTGGCAGGCCGGTCCCGCCGGTACCACACGGTACAGCACGGCGTCTCCGTCGCAGTCCAGACGCACCTCGACCACGCGCTGCACGTTGCCGGACGTCTCTCCCTTACGCCAGTACGCCCGGCGGGATCGGCTGTAATACCAGGCGTAGCCCGTCGCGAGCGTCCGCTTCAGCGCCTCGCGATCCGCGTAGGCGAGCATCAACACGTCGCCCGTCTCGGCGTCCTGGGCCACCACCGGCACAAGCCCCGTGGCGGCGTCGTAGCGGACGCGCGCGAGCTCCACGTCTCCCTTCACAGCGGCCACCTGACCGGCACCCCCCTTTCGCGCAGATACTGCTTCAACGCCGGAATGGCGATCTCGCCAAAGTGAAACACGCTCGCGGCGAGCGCCGCGTCCGCACCGCCCTGCGTCAGGACCTCGGCGAAATGTTCCATCGTTCCGGCCCCGCCGCTCGCGATGATCGGCACGCGGACGGCGTCCGCCACGCGGCGAGTGAGGTCGAGATCGTAACCCGACTTCGTGCCATCCTGCCGAAAGCTCGTCAGCAGGATCTCGCCCGCGCCAAGCTGCGCCGCGCGCTTGGCCCACTCCACCGCGTCGGTGCCGGTGCCCACCTTGCCGCCCTGCAGCATGACCTCGTAGCGGCCGAGGGACTCGCTCCAGCGCGCATCAATGGCCACCACTACGCACTGCTCGCCGAACCGCCACGCGGACTCCTCGATGAGCCGGTGGTTGCGGTACGCCCCGGTGTTCATCGACACCTTGTCCGCACCGGAGAGGAGCAGTCGCCGCACGTCTTCGACGGTGGAGACGCCGCCGCCCACGGTGAGCGGCACATTGACGCGCGCAGCCACCTGCTCCACCACCCGCAGCATGGCCAGGCGCCCCTCGCTCGACGCGGAGATGTCGAGGAGCACGAGCTCGTCCGCGCCTTCGCGGCAATACGCCTCCGCGAGCGCCACCGGATCCCCGGCGTCCCTTCGGTTCTCCAAGAAGCTCACGTGCTTGACCACGCGGCCGTCGAGCACGTCAAAACAGGGAATAATGCGCTTGGTCAGCACGCGCCTCCCTCCTCTTCCTGCGCGAGGCGTTGAAACAATTCGCCGAGTTGGATGCGGCCGTCGTGCAGCGCCTTGCCGATCACAGCGCCCGCGAGGCCAGCCCGGCGCGCCGCCACGACGTCTTCGATGGAACCGATGCCCCCTGAGGCGATGGCAAAAAGCCCCGACTGCTGCACGCCAAGCGCCAGCTCCAGATTCGGCCCTTGCCCGGTTCCGTCCCGCTCCACGTCCGTCACGAGCGCCTGGACGAGGCCGGCTTTGGCGAGCTCGCGGGCGAGATCGAAGACGGACAACTCGGTTTCTTCCAGCCAGCCGGACACCGCGAGGCGCCCCTTGCGGCCATCCAGCCCCGCCACGAGCCGGTGGCCGCCAAACTCCTGCGCCCACTCCGCCACCAGCTCGACCTTTCGCACCGCGGTGCCGATGACAACCCGCGCCACGCCCGCCTCCAGCCATCGGGCGATGGCCTCTCGCGTGCGAATACCGCCGCCCACCTGCACCGCCGCGCCGTAGGAGGCCGCCGTCTGGACGATGGCGCGCACCGCCCGCTCGTTCTCGCTCTGGCCGGAGCGGGCCGCGTCGAGATCGACGACGTGCAGAAAGCGGGCGCCGGCCTCGCACAGGCGCCCGGCGACGCCTGCCGGCTGGCCCTCGTAGCGCGTAACCTGCCGGTAGTCGCCCTGGCGGAGGCGGACCACTTCGCCCCCGAGGATGTCGATAGCCGGATAGACGGTGAACGGAAGTCCGCTCATGGGCTCACCCCCTCGAGCAGCGCCGGATACGACGCGATGCGCACGAAGTTCGCCAGAATGCGCTCGCCCACCGCGCCGCTCTTTTCGGGGTGAAACTGCGCGCCCATCACGCGGCCGCGCGCCACCACGGCGGGCACGTCCACGCCCGCATACGAGGTGCGCGCGATCACGTCCTCCCACCGCTCGGCGACGGCGTAGTAGGAGTGGACGAAGTACACGTAATCCCCCTCGCGGACGTCGCGCAACAGCGGGTGATGGGGCGCGCTGAGCTCGAGGCTGTTCCATCCCATGTGCGGCACCTTGGCCCCGTCCGGAAAGCGGACGACGTGGCCTGGAACGAGATCCAAGCCCCGAAACACCCCGTGCTCCTCCGAACTGGTGAACAGAAGCTGCATGCCGAGACAGATCCCGAGAAGCGGGATGGACCGCGCGACGGCGTCGCGCACCACGTCACACAGGCCGCGGGCGCGCATCTGGCTCATGGCGTCGCCGAACGCCCCCACGCCGGGCAGGATGACGCCCTGCACGGGACCTTGTTCCCGAAGCGCCGCCTCCCATTCGCCGCGCGACGCCACCACGCGACCGTCGGTGCCCACGCGTCGGAGCCCGCCGAGCACGCTGTGGAGGTTGCCAATGCCGGGATCGAGCACGATGATCATTCCAGCACCCCCTTGCTGCTTCGCACGCCGCCTCCCGTCACCTCGACCGCCTCGCGCAGCGCCTGGCCGAACGCCTTGAACAAGGCCTCCGCCATGTGGTGGTTGTTTTCTCCGTACAGGATGGCGAGGTGCAGCGCCATCCGGGCCTCGTTGGCCACCGACTTGAAAAACTCGTGCACCAGTTCGGTCGGAAACGTGCCGATGCGCGCGTCTGTGAACCGGGCGTGCAGGACGAAGGCCGGCCGGCCGGACAGGTCGATCACCGCCCGGGCGAGCGCCTCGTCCATGGGCACGTGGCGCTCCCCGTAGCGGCGGATGCCCTCTTTGTTGCCGAGCGCCTCGCGGATGGCGCGGCCCAGGCACAGCCCGATGTCCTCGACAAGGTGATGGTCATCCACGTCCACGTCGCCAGTCGCCGAGACGGTGAGGTCGAAAGACCCGTGCACAGTGAACAGATGCAGCATGTGGCGCAAAAAGGGGACAGGAAAGTCCATCAAAGCCTGCCCTTCCCCGTGAAGGTTGAGCGAAAGTCGCACGGACGTCTCGCCGGTCTCGCGCTCGACGGCCGCCGCGAAGGTGGGGCGTCCCATGTTCGCATTCATCGCAATTCCTCCCTGCGGATGCGCACCGCGTCCCGGTGGGCGGTCAGCGATTCGGCCTCCGCCAGCGCCTCGATGTGCGGCGCGTGGCGGGCGAGGGTCTCCGCTGTGTAGGTGGCGGCCGTCATCCGCCGCATGAAATCGAGGGTACCAAGCCCGCTCGAGAACCGCGCGCTGCCGTGCGTGGGCAGGACGTGGTTGGTCCCGGCGAAGTAGTCGCCCACCGGTTCCGGCGTGTACGGGCCCAAGAACGCCGCCCCGGCCGTGCGGATCTTGGCCAGCCAGCGGCGGGGGTCTTCCGTCATCAGCTCCACGTGCTCCGGCGCCATGTCGTTGACGAGATCGACGGCGTCCTCGAGACTTCGCACCAGGACCAGCGCCCCGTGGCGAAGGAGCGCCTCGCGCGCGATGTCTCGCCGAGGCAGCGCCGCCAGCTGCCGCACGATCTCGGCGTGCACCCGCTCGAGCAACCGGCGGGACGGGCTCAGGCACACGGCCCCGGCCTCCACGTCGTGTTCGGCCTGCGCGAGCAAATCGGCCGCGACGTACGCCGGATTCGCCGTCTCGTCCGCCACCACCACCACCTCGGTCGGCCCGGCGATGCTGTCGATCCCGACGTCTCCCATCACCATGCGCTTCGCCGTCGCCACGTACACGTTGCCCGGCCCGACAATCTTGTCCACGCTCGCGATGGTCTCCGTGCCGTACGCGAGCGCCGCCACCGCCTGCGCCCCGCCGACGGCGTACACCTCGTCCACGCCGAGAAGATGGGCCGCGGCCAGGACGGCGGCGTGAGGCAGCCCATCCGGGCCCGGCGGCGACGCGAGCGCGATGGAGCGCACACCAGCCACCTGCGCGGGAATGACGTCCATCAGCACGGTCGACGGGTACGCCGCCCGTCCGCCGGGCGCGTACACGCCGACGCGGCGAAGCGGGCGCCACAACATTTCGAGGGTCTCGCCGTCCTCGCCGCGGAGCACGACGTCTTGCGGCAGCTGCGCCTCGTGAAAGCGCCGGATGCGCTCCGCCGCGCGCGCGAGCGCGTCCCTCACCTCGGCGCGAAGCGCGCGAAACGCGGCCTCCATCGCCTCAGGCGCCACGCAGAGCGGCGCGTCCACCCCGTCGAAGGTTCTCGTGAGCCGCCGGAGCGCCTCATCCCCGCCCGCGCGCACCTCCTCGACGATGCGCGCGACTCGCTCCCACACGTCCGCGTCGCGGCCGGTCTCCCGCTGCCACTTGAACGAAACTTGCTCGATCACGTCCACCCGGTCAAGGCGCATACGCGTTCCTCCTCGCGACGGCCGCCTCCAGCCGTTCCAGGCAAGCCGAGATTTCTCGATGTTTCATCCGGTAGCTCGATCGGTTGGCCACAAGCCTCGCGGAGATGTCGAGCACTTCATCGAACACCACGAGCCCGTTGGCCCGAAGCGTCTCGCCGGTCTGGACGAGATCGAAGATGCGGTCCGTCAAGCCAATGACGCTGGCGAGCTCGATGGAGCCCGCGAGCGGCACAATTTCCACCTGGTGTCCCTGGCTGCGAAAGTAGCGATCCGCAAGCTTCGGATACTTCGTCGCCACGCGGCGGGGCGCGTGGCGGCGCTCCTCCTCGCGCCCCGCGACGCACAGCTTGCAGCGCGCGACGCCGAGATCCAAGAGCTCGTACATCTCCCGCTCTTGCTCGAGCAGGATGTCGTTGCCGACGACGCCGAGATCGGCCACGCCGTACGCGACGTAGGTGGGCACGTCGGCAGGCTTGGCGAGCAGATAGCGCAGCGTCCACCCTTGCCACGGAATCTCGAACACGAGCGCGCGGCTCTCGTCCCAGTCGCGCGGATAGGCAATACCGGCCGCCCCCCAGAGCGGCACCACGTCGTCGAGCGTGCGCCCCTTGGCCATCGCCACGGTCAACATCCGCCTTCCCCCTCCTCCTGCGCGTCGAGCACGGCCATCACACGCTCCACCTCGAACGCGAAGCCGACGGCCGGCGCGTCCGCTCCGAATTGGGCGAGCAGTTCGTCGTACCGCCCGCCCTGCGCGATGGGCGCGCCGACGCCTGGCGCGAACACCTCGAATACGAGGCCCGTGTAGTAGTCGAGCTCGCGATGGAGGGCGAGATCGAAGGTGATGACGTCCGACGCGAGGCCCGAATCGTGGAGCGCGTCCGCCAGGCGGCAGAGGTACTGCCACGCGTCGCGCACGTCCTGCGCGGCCCGGGCGTCGACCGAGGCCTGCAGCATCGCCTCGAGCTCCGCGCGCGACGCTTCGCGGCTTCGCTTCGCCGCGTCCCGATGGGCCGGCGACCACGCGAGCAGATTCGCAAGGAGATCCACGTCCCGTAGCGCGTGCGCCTGCCAGAGCTCGCGGAACTGGACGTAATTTCCGCTCGTGAGACAGGCGAGAAACGTGCGCGCGAGCGCTGTGGATACGCCCATGGCGTCCAGCAGGCGCGGCACCAGGCGCGCGTGGCTGACCACGATGCGGTGGCACCTCACGCCCGCGGCCTGGCTCGCCTCGTGCAACAGGCGCAGGACGTCCAGGTCCACGTCGACGCTCGCCTCTTCGCCAATGCGCTCGATGCCCACCTGCGTCGACTCCGCCGCTTTGCCGCTCGCCCACGAGAGCGAGGCCGGATCGTCCGTGCGGCGATACACGCGCTCGCAGTAGCACCAGCGAATCGGCGTCCGCCCGGCCGCCACGCGCGGCGCCGCCATGCGGGCGATGGATGGCGTCATCTCTGGGCGAAGCGCCACGGCGTGCCCGCCCCCGTCAAAGAGGCGAATCCAGTCGCGGCTCGCCTCGGGCGATCTCGCCCGCAAAAGTGTATCCACGTATTCAAACAGCCCGCTCGTCACGGGCTCGTAGCCCGCGTCCTCCAAGAACGACAGCAGGCGGGTTTCGACGGCCCTGCGCCGTTTGGCGAAGTCCGGATATCCGTCCTGCATCCCCGGGGGCCGGTCCGCGAATCCGCGCACCGCCTGCCAGGCGCGAGCGCCCCACGCGCTCCTCGTGTCATTCATGCGTCTCCAGCCTCCACGCCTTCTCCGCGCCGATGCGGCGCTCTTTATCTCGCTAATATGCTAAAGCAAGCATATCGGACACGAGTCCGCATTGCAACCAGGGAATCTAGGCGTGCATCTACGGCAAGTCCCCGCACATCCGCATACGGTGGAACGAACCACGTTTCGAGGAGGGATGACAGTGGTTAAGTACATCGTCCAGCCCGGTGACACGCTCGGAAACATCGCGGTCAAGTACGACACCACCGTGTCGGCCATCGTCCGGGCGAACGGCATCAAGAACCCCAACATGATTTACCCCGGCCAGGTGCTGAAGATCCCAAGCAAGCACTACGAGGACGTGAAGTCGAGCACCTATCACTACGGCATGCACCACGACATGCACGCGCACCACAAGAGCTGGTACTGAACGCGCACCCAACCGCACAAAAAAAAGCGCCCGCCTGCCGTGTTCGCCGACAGGCGGGCGCGCGTCCGCCATCACCAAATGGATCCGGTCTCCGCGTACCGCTTCGCCATCGTATCGATTTCCTTCTTCAGCTCGGTGAGGAGATCTTGCTCCGGGATCTTCCGCACGACCTGTCCCTTCCGGAACAGCAGCCCCTCGCCGCGCGCGCCCGCGATGCCGATGTCCGCCGCGCGCGCCTCGCCCGGCCCATTCACCGCGCATCCCAGCACCGAGACCTTGATGGGCGCGCGGATGTTCTGCACATAATCCTCGAGCTCGTTCACGATGCTGATGAGATCGATGTCGATCCGCCCGCACGTCGGGCACGAGACGATGGTCACTGCGTCCGACACGATGTGGAACACCTTCAGCAATTCGCGTGCCACCTTGACCTCCTCGACCGGATCCGCCGAGAGCGACACGCGAATCGTGTTCCCGATGCCCATGTGCAGAAGCGTCCCGAGGCCCGCCGCGCTCTTGATGGTCCCGCCGAACAAGGTTCCCGACTCCGTGATGCCAAGATGGAGCGGATAGCGGAACCGCTCCGCCGCCAGGCGGTACGCCTCAATCGCGAGCGGCACGTCGGAAGCCTTCATCGAGATGATGATATCGTCAAAATCCAGATCCTCCAGGATCTTCACGTGGTGTTCCGCGCTCTCGAGCATGCCCTCCGCCGTCGGATAGCCGTACTTCTCGAGGATATGCTTCTCGAGCGATCCGGCGTTCACCCCGATGCGAATGGGAATCCCGCGCTCCTTACACGCCTTGACGACTTCCTCCACCTTCTCGCGCTTGCCGATGTTGCCCGGGTTGATGCGCACCTTGTCCACGCCGTTCTTGATGGCCTCCAGCGCGAGCCGGTGATCGAAGTGAATATCTGCGACAAGCGGAATATGAATCTGCCGCTTGATTTCCTTGATAGCCTCAGCAGCTTCGCGGTTGTTGACCGTCACCCGCACGACCTGACAGCCCGCGTCCTCCAGTCGGTGAATTTGCTCCACCGTCGCCTTGACGTCCGCCGTCTTGGTCGTCGTCATGCTCTGCACAATGACCTGATTGCTCCCGCCGATCACGACGTCGCCGACGCGAACCGGCTTCGTCTCCCAGCGACGATACATACTCTCGTCTCCCCGCTACGTGATGAGGTCCCAAGACGGATCTTACCGAACGAGGGCCCGTCCTTCAACCAATACGCGGATCACGCGCCGCTCATGCGCACGACGATGCGCACCGCCTGGCCCGCGGCGAGGCGATCGAAGCCCTCGTTGATGTGGTCGAGATCGATCACGTCGGACACCAGCCGGTCGACCGGGAGCCTTCCCTGCTGAAACAGCGAGATGAAGCGCGGGATGTCGCGCGACGGGATGCAGCTTCCGAGGTAAGAGCCGCGAATGGTGCGCTCCTCGGCCGCAAGCATCACCTGGGGCACGCTCCACGTGTGGCGCGGGTCCGGCAGCCCGGTGGTTACGGTCGTGCCGCCGCGCCGCGTGACCTGAAAGGCCGTCGTCATGGCTGCGACGGAGCCGGCCGTCTCAAACACGTACTCCAAGCCGCCCCCCGAATCGGCGCGCACCTTGTCGATCACGCCGGGATCCCGCGCGTCGTAGACGTGCGTCGCGCCGAGTTCGCGCGCGAACGCGAGTTTCTCGGGGTTCACGTCGATGGCCGCGATGTGCCGGGCGGATGACGCCACGGCGCCGAGCAGCGCGGCGAGACCCACGCCGCCGAGGCCGACGACGGCGACCGAGGCGCCGACGGGGACGCGCGCCGTGTTGACGACCGCGCCGACGCCCGTCATGACCGCGCAGCCGAACAGCGCCGCGTGTTCGAACGGCAGGGACGGGTCCACTTTGACGAGCGAGCGACGCGAGACGACCGCGTAGTCGCTGAAGGCGGACACGCCGAGGTGATGATGGACCGGTTGGTTGCCCAGGCGAAGCCTGCGCGCGCCCGAGAGCAGCGTGCCGCGGCCGTTGGCCAGAGCGCCCGGCTCGCAAAGGGCGGGCCGGCCCTCCTGACACGGGCCGCAATGCCCGCAGCTTGGCACGAAGGCGCAGACGACGTGATCGCCAGGTGCGAGGTCGGTCACGCCCTCGCCTAGTTCCACCACCTCGCCGGCCGCTTCGTGGCCGAGCGCCATGGGCATCGGGCGCGGGCGGGCGCCCTCAATGACGGATAGATCGGAATGACATAGGCCAGTGGCCCGCACCCGGATCAGGACCTCGCCCGGGCCCGGAGGGTCCAATTCCAACGTCTCCAGGCGAAGCGGCTTGCTGGACGCGTAAGGCCGCTTCGCGCTCATCTGCATCAAGATCGCGGCTCGCGTGTGCACACACGATGCCTCCCTTCGCATGCTTGACGCGATCACGCAAACGCCGTGATCACATTGAAGCCTTTGGTCTCGAACCGCTGCATGCGGTCGAACACGTCGTTCAACTCGGCGAGCCCCAGCGCGTCGATGCTGACGTGTGCGCCCCTGCGCGTGACCTGCTTGATGGCCTTGAACACGCGCTCCTCGCGCCGGCTGTTGATGGTCACCGCCGCGCCTTCTCGAGCTTGCCGTCGTCGATGTCCACTGCAATCACCTGCGCGCCGATGGCGTGGGCCACTTGAATCGCGGACAGCCCACGCCACCCGCGCCGTGCACGGCCACCCACTCGCCCTACCAGATGTGAACGTCGCTCCGACACACGCCGGCCGCGCGGGACGTAGACGATGGCGTCCTCCGGGCCGGGCTCCGGATCGGAGGCGGTTTCGATGGAAAAGGGCGTGCGAAATGCGTGCAATCGCGCAGCTTTCACAACTGGAACATCCTTTCATCCATGAAATACAAAGACGAGCGCGGCGGAGCCGAAACCGTTTACACTCATAGGAAAGCCCAGTCTCTCCGCGATGTCAATAGAACGCGAGATGCGCGAAGCCCCTGCGACCGGCCTGGCGCAGGGGCTTCGTTCACCACAGGTTCGTTCCTCACAGGATGGAAACCGAGAGCACGGAGACGACGCAGAGAGCGGTGAGATAGATGAGCGAAAAGCGGAAGACCCGGTTGGCCCACTCCATGTCCTTCTCCGGGGGAATGAACAATCCTTTCACCGCGAGGGCCAAAAACCAGAGCCCAAGCGCGCCCATGACCACGAAATACAGCCAGCCCTCGGCGCCGAGTACGGTGAGCATCAGCGAGACAGGCACCATGGCGGCCGTGTAGATCACAATTTGCCGCTTCGTCTCGCGAAATCCTCGGACGACGGGGAGCATCGGCACGCCGGCCGCCCGGTAATCCTCCGTCTTTTTCATGGCAAGCGGCAGGAAGTGCGGGGGCTGCCACAAAAAGAACGTGAAAAACAAACACCAGGCCGCGAGAGACAGCGTCCCGCCGCTTCCGGCCACCCAGCCAATCAGCGGCGGCATGGCGCCGGACACGCCGCCAAGCACGGTGTTCAAGGTAGTATGCCGCTTGAACCAGACGGTGTACAGGTAGGAATACACGAAAAGGCCCACAAACGCGCAGACCGCAGACTGCCAATTGACGCCCACGAGCAGCACCGCAAGGCCCGTGGCGCTCATGGCAAGCCCAATGCCGAGCGCCGCACCGGGAGAGACCTTTCCGCGCGCGACGGCGCGCATCTTCGTGCGCGGCATGCGCTGATCGATGTCGCGATCGTAAAAGTTGTTGAGTGCCGCACCCCCTGCCACCACGAACATCGTGCCGACAAGTGTCAAAAGCATGATGTTGAGTGGCGGATGGCCGCTCGAAGCCACCCACAGTCCGGCGAACGTCGCCATCAGGTTGGCGACGGTGATCCCCCACTTCATAATCGAAAGATAATCGCGAAGCGTGGCCCGCGCGGATTCAACGCCCTTCGGGGGCTCCTGATACACAATGCCGTTTGCTTGCAACGGTTCATCACATCCTTCGCCGTAAGGCCACGAGAGTCGATGATCGCCTTCAGCTGGCCATCATTTCCCGCTCATTATGTTTGCAAAGCCCGCGCGGAAACTCAACGGCTCCGCCCCATTTGTCATCTAACGGACATACTTTGATCCCTGAAAAGACACAGATTGCAGTATAGCCCTGTCGGGTCGTGTTTAGTATAATTGCCGTGGAATGACACGAGCTAGGGAGAGAAACGTATGCCCCTTTGGCTGTCGGGTATCCTCGCTTTCGCGCTCGCCTACCTGCTGGCGCCGCCCATGCGAAAAGTCGCGCTCCGATACCGTTTCGTCGATCTGCCGAACGAACGCAAAATTCACCGCGATCCGCTTCCGCTCCTCGGGGGTGCCGCGATTTTCGCCGGCGTGCTTGGTTCGTTTCTCGTGGGCGCCCTGTGGAGAAATTGGCTCGAGACCCCGTATCTCGGCGTCGTGATTGGCGCGTCGATGCTGTTTATCATCGGGCTGCTTGACGACTACTATAAGACGAGAGGCAAGGACTTCTCCGTTGGCATTCGCTTCGTGGTGCAGATCCTCGCGGCGCTCATGGTGCCGCTTTTCGGCGGCGCCATCCAGGGATTCACGTCCCCATTCGGAGGCCACCACTTTGTGGCGATCCCCCCCTATCTCTCGCTCTTTCTCACGCTCCTCTGGATTGTGGGCGTGACGAACGTCTTCAACTTCCTGGATGGCGTCGACGGCCTCGCGGCAGGCATCGCGGCCATCTCAGCCACCACGCTGTTTTTTGTGGCTCTCATCAAGGGCGACATGGCCTCCGCCTGGTTCGCAATGGCGGTAACCGGCGCCGCCGTCGGATTCCTGCGCCACAACTTCTATCCGGCGCGCATCATTATGGGCGACGCGGGGTCCACCGTGCTCGGCTATCTGCTCGCATCCATCGCGTCGGTGGGCGCGTTTAAGTCGGCCACCGTGGTGTCCATTGGCGTGCCCATCCTGGCGCTTGGCGTTCCCATCTTCGACGCGGTTCGCGTGGTCTTCCTGCGGGCCCGAGCCGGCCGACCGGTGTACAAGCCGGATCAGAACCACGTGCACCACTGGCTGTTGCGGCTCGGTCTGACGCAGGTGCAAACGGTGACCGTGGTCTACCTCATCAGCGCCTGCTTCTCGCTCGTGTCGATGCTCGTTTTGCTTCTCAACCGCGGCTAGTCCATGCGCCGCCCGCCCGGCCTTCCCGGCCGGGCCTTTTCTTTTGGCACCATCGCCTGACGCGAGGCACCTTGCGTAAATTCCTCCATGGTAGTAGAGTGACAGAGGACTCGTCTCGTGCGAACGCTTCCACGCCCTCAGCCGCTCCAGGTTTTCGATATCGGTATCGGCAATCTGGATGAGGATTCGACAGATCCCAGGGATGCGTCGCAAAATAGAGGCAGAAACCAGATAGAAGGAGTGAGTCAAGGTGGGCGCCAATCTGTTTCAAGCCAAACAGACTCTCACCGTTGGCGGGAAGTCCTACACCTATTACCGCCTGAGTGCTCTTGAGGAGCAAGGCGTAGCCGACATCTCCCGCCTCCCCATTTCAATTAAAATCCTTCTGGAATCCGTGCTTCGCCAGTACGACGGCCGCGTCATCACCGAGCAACACGTGCGCGAGCTCGCCAACTGGAACGCGGCAAACCCGGCGAAATCCGAGGTCCCCTTTAAGCCTGCGCGCATCCTCCTTCAAGATTTCACCGGCGTGCCCGTCGTGGTGGATCTGGCGGCGATGCGCACGGCGATGCACAAGCTCGGCGGCAATCCGAAGCGAATCAACCCGCTCATTCCGGTGGATCTCGTCATCGACCACTCGGTCCAGGTGGACGCGTTCGGTTCCAAAGAAGCGCTTGAGTTCAACATCGCCAAGGAATTCGAGCGCAACGAGGAGCGCTACCGCTTCCTCCGCTGGGCGCAAACCGCCTTTGACAACTTCCGTGCGGTTCCCCCAGGAATGGGCATCGTCCACCAGGTCAACCTGGAGTACCTCGCGCGCGTCGTGCAGGAGCGCACGGTCGACGGCGAACAGGTCGTGTTCCCGGACAGCCTCGTCGGCACCGACTCGCACACGACGATGATCAACGGCGTCGGCGTCCTCGGCTGGGGCGTGGGCGGCATCGAAGCCGAAGCGTGCATGCTCGGCCAGCCCTTGTATTTCGTGCAGCCCGAGGTCATCGGCTTCAAGCTGACCGGCAAGCTGCCCGAGGGGGCGACCGCGACCGATCTCGCCCTGACGGTCGTGAACATGCTGCGCAAGAAAGGCGTCGTCGGCAAGTTCGTCGAGTTCTACGGCGCCGGTCTGTCCAACATCAGCGTCGCGGACCGCGCGACCATCGCCAACATGGCGCCCGAATACGGCGCGACGATGGGCTTCTTCCCCATCGATCAGGCGACGCTCGATTACCTGCGGCTCACCGGCCGCGACGAATCGCTCATCCAGCTCGTCGAGGCGTACGCGAAGGCGCAGGGCATGTTCCGCACGGACGACATGCCGGACCCTGTGTTCACCGACACGCTGGAGCTCGATCTCGGCTCTGTCCAGCCGACCATGGCCGGTCCAAAGCGCCCGCAGGACAAGATCTTCCTCTCGGACATGAAGAAAAACTTCGAGGCTGCGCTTGAAAAGCCGGTGTCGGAGGGCGGTTTCGGGCTTGCGGACCAGCGCGAGAAGACGGCGGTTGTCGAATATCCAGACGGAAAGAAGGACGAACTGCACCACGGCGCGGTCGTGATCGCGGCTATCACGAGCTGCACCAACACGTCCAACCCGTCCGTCATGATCGGCGCAGGGCTGTTGGCGAAAAAGGCCGTGGAGAAGGGCCTCAAGACGCCGCGCTACGTGAAGACATCGCTCGCTCCCGGATCGCGCGTCGTGACGGATTACCTGGAGCGCGCCGGCCTGCTCGAACCACTCTCCAAGCTCGGCTTTGACGTCGTCGGCTACGGCTGCACCACGTGCATCGGGAACAGCGGGCCGCTGCCAGAGGAAGTGGCGAAGGCGATTCAGGAAAACGACCTGCTCGTCTCTGCGGTGCTGTCAGGCAACCGCAACTTCGAGGGACGCATCCACTCGCTCGTGCGCGCCAACTATCTGGCTTCGCCGCCGCTCGTCGTGGCGTACGCCATCGCGGGCACGGTGGACATCGATCTCGTCAACGAGCCCATCGGCAAGGACGAGAACGGCAACGACGTGTTCCTGAGGGACATCTGGCCGTCGAACGAGGAAATTCAGGCGGTGATTCGCCAGATCATCCATCCGGAGATGTTCAAGAAGGAATACGAGAGCGTGTTCAACCGGAACGAGCGGTGGAACAAGCTGGACGTCCCGAAGGGCGAGTTGTACGAGTGGGATCCGAACTCGACGTACATCCAGGAGCCTCCGTTCTTCGAGGGGCTGTCGGAGAAGGTCCCGGACATCCAGGAGATCCAAGGCGCTCGCGTGCTGGCCTATCTCGGCGACTCCGTGACCACGGACCACATCTCGCCTGCGGGCAGCATCGCCCCGTCGAGCCCGGCTGGGCAATACCTGCAGCAGAAGGGTGTGAAGCCGCACGAGTTCAACTCGTACGGTTCGCGCCGCGGCAACCACGAGGTGATGATGCGCGGCACGTTCGCGAACATCCGCATCCGCAACAAGGTGGCGCCTGGCACGGAGGGCGGCTACACTACCTACTTCCCGACGGGCGAAGTGATGCCCATCTACGACGCGGCGATGAAGTACAAGGCCGATGGCACACCGCTCGTGGTCATCGCCGGCAAGGAGTACGGGACGGGTTCGTCCCGCGACTGGGCGGCAAAAGGCACCTACTTGCTCGGCGTGAAGGCCGTGATCGCGGAGAGCTTTGAGCGCATCCACCGCAGCAACCTGGTCGGCATGGGCGTGCTGCCACTCGAGTTCGTCGAAGGACAGAATGCGGAGACGCTTGGCCTCACCGGACGCGAGGTGTACACCATCAAGGGGTTGTCGAACGACCTCAAGCCGCGCCAGACAGTCACCGTCGAAGTGACCCGCGAGGACGGATCGTCGTTCACGTTCCCCGCGCTCGTCCGGCTCGACAGCGACATCGAGGTGGATTACTACCGCAACGGCGGCATCCTGCAGACCGTGCTTCGCAACTTCATGCGCGAGCAACGCGCGTAATCCCCATCGAAGAAGGGGCTGTCCCCACCGTGCTGACGCACGGCAGGGCAGCCCCTTCGTTTTGCAATCGAGACTAGCGAGGTGTCTCAGCCTTTGAGCCCAGCTTGCGACACGCCGTGAATCCTCAAAAAGTCGGCAGGCCGTAGATGTGCCCCTGCCAGGTGAACGCGTCGAGCAGGTTCTTCTGGAAGGCGGAGAGATCGAGGTGATCCTGCTTGATGAAGCTGTCAAGCGGCATGATGGCGCCCGAAGCCTCGAGCGTCGGCGCGTAGGACCGAATCCACGTAGAAGATGTCCGGCGCATCGTGCGCGGCGAGCTTTTCTCCATCGAGCGCCATCGCAATCTCGCCGCCCTCCTCCCAGGCGAGCGCCCACTCCACGCGACCGCCGGGCTCGAGATGAATCCGCAGTTTCCCCCTGCCCACGCCGTCCGACGCCGTCCACCGCACGGGTGACGCGCCGCCCGCATGCGTGGAACCCGCCGTGAGTTCGACCTGCGTCTCCCAGGTTCGCCTGTCGGACGACCCATAGGCAAAACTGCAAACGTTTCCGGACGCGCGGGTTCGGATCGCTCGTTCGGGCGCCTCCACCCGGAAGCCCCGCACCTCGAACATGTCCGCGAAATCCGCCGCGACCTCGTAGATCACCGTGAGGCGCACGGCGCGATCGCCAAAATGGCGCACGATACCGCTTTCTTGAAAGCAATATCCGTCCACGCGCTGCCTGCGCTCCACCAGCAGGCTTTCGCGCGGAGGCTCGTCGTCCGCGCGCGGAGGGCGGTTCGTGTAACGGTACACCATTCCGAGCCGGACGCCTGGACGGCGTCCAACGTGACACACACGTCGGGATCCATCCGCCAGACCAGCGTCGAGAGCAAGCGCGTGTCCCTGGTGTACAGGCCGTGTCCGGAAACGTTTTCAAACCCGTGTGCGCTCAGGCCCTCTGCGTCTACGTGCCAAAACAGGTCGTCTTCTTTGATGACCCATCCATGCACGAGACCTCTCCCCCCGTTGAAGTGCTCAGGCCGTCTCGCGCACGACGAGTTGCGGTGGCAACAGCGTGCCCGATGGCATCTCGCCCTTTTCCAGCATATGGACGAGCATCTTGGCCGCTTCGCAGCCCATCTCGTACCGCGGCTGAGCGATGGTGGTCAGCGCAGGCGTCACGAAGCGGGCGAGATCGATATCGTCAAACCCGACCACCGCGAGATCTTCTGGAACGCGGATGCCCGCCGCCCTGCAGTGTTGGAGGCCCCCGATGGCCATGAGATCGCTCGCGAAGAAGACGCCATCCACGTCCGGCGCTCGAGCGAGCAGTTCCGCGAGCGCGCGCTGGCCCCCTTCGAGCGTGAAATCGCCATAGACCACGAGCCGGTCATCGTAGACCCCGACGTATTGGCGCACCGCTTCCTCGAACCCCCGCAACCGCTCGCGGCTCACCGCAGCGTGCGCGGCGCCGTTGACAAAACCGATGCGCCTGCACCCTCGAGACACGAGGCGCCTGACCGCGTAGCGCGCGCCGTTCACGTTGTCCGTCATCACGTAGCCGCAGTGCCGACTGAGGAGCGGCAGGTCGATCACGACGCTCGGCAAAGTCGACTCGACGACCTCCTCGACGTACGGATCATCCAGGCGAATGCCCGTGACAATCACGCCGTCCAGCCCTCGCGCTCGGCAAAAGTCGACATAGCTCACGAGCTGCTGACGGGCCGTATCCGTGCTGACCAGCGTGACGTCGTACCCGTACTCGGCGAGCGTGTCGTGTACGCCGACCAAGACGTCGTAGAGAAAGTGGTGGCCACCTTTGCGAAAATCGGACACCAAGAGCCCGATGTTCTGGCTCTTCCTGAGCACGAGGCTCCTCGCCACATGGCTCGGGCGATAGTTCAGCTGCTTGGCGACTTCAATCACGCGCTGGCGCGTCTCTTCACCGACGTCCTGAGCGCCGTTCAGCGCCCTGGACACAGTCGTAACGGAAACGCCTGCTGCGCGCGCCACATCGCGAATGGTGACTCTCATGGCGGCAAACCCCTTTCGCGAGCCTCCGGCGCATCCGAAACGTTTTCGGCGACGCAGACCAACCACTCGCGAGTCAACCTCACTATAACCGAAAACGTTTTGGAAACGCAAGAAAGAACGTGATGTCGTCGTGCACCTGAAGCTCGTTCAGCCGCGCCGTCGGGCCGCCGCGGGGATGGGGAGATCTTTCGGACGCAGCGCACCTCCCCTGCCCCGCGCGCGGCGACCCGCCCGTCACGGCACCGGCGCGCGATTCACAGGCTCGCGCGCAAAATGTTCAAGACGTCTTCCTTGCCGAGCTTCCGGAAGTGGCCGATGTCTCCGAACCGCACGGCCTGCGCCGCCATGCGCTCCAGCTGATCATCGCCGATGCCGTAATCCGCCAAGCGCTGTGGGGCGCCAATCTCCTTGTAGAATTGCCGCACCTTCTCGATGGCGATGTCGGCCAACTCCTCGTCCGATTTCCCTGTACCGTCCACCAAAAATACGTTGGTGGCAAGCGACGCAAATCGGCTCGGATCCACGTCTTTGACATACTCCATCCAGCGCGGGAACAGGATGGCCAAGCCCCCGCCGTGCGGGATGTCGTAGAGGGCGCTCACCTCATGCTCCATGGCGTGGCAAGCCCAGTCGCCGACGATGCCCATGGAGATCATCCCGTTCAGCGCCATGGTGCCGCAGTACATGATGGTCTCGCGGGCGTCGTAATCGGTCGGATGGTCCACAGCGCGCTTCGCGTATTCCACGATGGTCCGCATCACGGCCTCAATCAGGTGTCGCTGCAGCGGCGCGTGGCGCGTCGGGTGGAAGTAGTGTTCGAAGCAGTGTGCGAGCATGTCGCAGATGCCATACACCGTCTGATCCCGCGGCACCGTGAATGTGTTTTCCGGATCGCAGAAGGAGAAGACCGGATACGTGTACGGCGAACTCGCGCCGAGCTTCTCCTTGGTCTCCCAATTCGTGATCACCCCGCCCGCGTTCATCTCCGATCCGGTCGCGGCGAGCGTGAGGATGGTGCCGAGCGGCAGCGCGCCCGTCGCCCGCGCCTTCCGCTGATAGATGTCCCAGACGTCTCCGTCGAACTTCGCGCCCATGGCGATGGCCTTGCCGCAGTCGAGCACCGATCCGCCGCCCACCGCGAGGATGAGATCGATCTGGTGCTGTCGGCACATCTCGATTCCCTTGTACACCGTCGTGAGCCGCGGGTTCGGCTCGACGCCGCCCAACTCAAACACGGTGACGCCCGCGTCCTTCAAGATGTTCATGACCTTGTCGTACAGCCCAAACCGCTTGATGCTGCCCCCGCCGTAGAGAAGGAGCACGCGCCTGCCAATCTTGAGCACTTCATCCGCCAGGTGCTTTTCGATTTGCCCTTTCCCGTAGTAGAGCGTCGTCGGGTTGTGAAAGCGAAAAGGTTCCATGTTCAATCCCCCATGTCACGTGTCACGCACGTTTCGTCAGTAGCTCATTCATTGTAACAGCTTCGAGGCCCGTGTCCAAAGCCGCCGTTCTCTCTCGCGCATCCTCCGCATATACATGGGTTGTCCGCGAGCGGAGGTGAGACCATGGCGTCCCCGGGACTCTTGGCTGCCATCGGGAGCGCGGCCGCCTACGCGCTTTCCTACGTGTGCCTTCGCAAGGGCCAGGCCGATTCCTCGCCTCCCGACAGCGGACTTCTCCCCGTGCTCAGCACGAGCCTCGCGGTGCTTTTGGCCATCGCCCCAGCGGGGCTCGCACGGCACCGCGGCACACTTCTGCCCGTGCGCGGTGATGCCCTCGCCTTCGCCTGCCTTTCGGGCGTCATCGGCACGTTTCTCGGCAGGCGCCTGTTGTACCACGCCGTTCAGCGCCTCGGCGCCGTGCGCGGCGTGGTGCTCAAAGGACTGAGCCCTGTCGCCACGGTGTTCCTCGCCTACGCCTTCCTCGGCGATCCCGTCTCGTGGCGCGTGATGGCGGGCCTCGCAGGCGTGCTCGGCGCCATTTTGCTCTTGGCGCTCGAGAATCGCGCCCGTCCCACGCGTGATCGCGCCATCTTCTCGTCCGGCGCCCTTGTCGGCGTCGCGGCGGCGATGTTCCAAGGCGTGGGACACGTGTTCCGGCGCGTCTCGCTCGCGAGCGGCGCTCCGCCCATGGGATCTGCGGTGATCGACGTCGCCATCGCAACCCTCGCCTGTCTCGTCAGCTTTGCCGTCGAAGGCAGGCTCCTTCCGCTGCTTCGGCACTACAAAGACCACCTGTCCCCGTGGCTGCTCGCGGCGGGCGCGTCGAGCGCAGGGGGCGTCCTGCTGTTTTTCGTCAGCGCAAACCTCGTCCCCGTGAGCACCGTGGCGACGCTCGCCGCCTCGGAGCCCGTGTTTGTCGCCCTTTTCTCCTGGCTCCTCGTGCCACATCTCGAGCGACCGAGCTTCTACAGCGCGTCCGCCGCGTGTTTGGTCGGGCTTGCCACCCTGATGCTCTCGCAGGGGCCCTAGTTGCCGATGGCCCCGCCTTGCCGTACACTTCAGGACAGAAATGGGGCGGGATCAGAAATGACGGATGTCGTGGTCATCGGCGGCGGACCGGCGGGGCTTTTGGCGGCCATCGCCGCGCGGGAAGCGGGCGCCAGCGTCTTGCTGATTGAAAAAGGAAACCGGCTGGGGCGCAAGTTGGCCATCTCGGGCGGCGGGCGCTGCAATGTGACCAACGCGAAGCCCTTGCCCGACTTGATGCAAAACATCCTGGGAAATCCGAAGTTCCTCTATTCGTCGCTCCACCGCTTTGGCAACGAGGACATCATCCGGTTTTTCGAATCCCTCGGGGTGAAACTGAAGGAAGAGGATCGCGGCCGCATGTTCCCCGTGTCGGACGACGCCCGCACGGTCGTGCAGGCCGTCGTGCGGCATGCGGAGCGCGTCGGCGTCCAGGTTCGCCTGCAGACGCCCGTCGCGCGCATTCTGACGCAAGACGGAAGATTGACGGGCGTCGAGACCGAGCGCGGCGAGACCATCGCTGCGTCGGCGTGCGTCATCGCCACGGGGGGCGCGAGCGTCCCGCAGACGGGATCGACCGGCGATGGCTATTGGTTCGCGGCATCCGTGGGGCACACCATCGTGCCGCCGTACCCGACCGCCGTGCCCATCACGTCCGATCACCCTTGGATTCGTGAGCGAAGGCTCCAGGGCCTGTCCCTCTACGATATCGAGTTGTCCATCTTCCGGGGCGACAAGCGCCTCACCGCCGAGCCGGGCGATCTCGTCTTCACCCACTTTGGGCTGAGCGGTCCGGCGGCGCTGCGCGCGAGTCACTATGTCACCGTTTCCTTGCGCGACAAGCCGGGCGCGCCGCTCACGGCTTCCATCGACGTGCGGCCGCATTGGGCGATGGAGGACTGGATGGCCCTCTTCAAGTCCGCGCGCGAGCGCCATCCCAGGCGGCGGCTGCGCACCGAACTCGAGGGGCATCTGCCGGATCGCCTCGCGGCGTTCGTCCTGCACGAGGCGCGGGTCGACGGCGAGGTGCCGCTCGCGCAGACGTCGCACGAGTCGTTGACGAGGGTATCGCGCGCACTCAAGCGGCTCTCCATTCCCGTGACGGGAACACTTCCCCTGGAGAAGGCCACCGTGACGGGCGGCGGGGTGAGCGTCAAAGAGATCGATCCGAAGACAATGGGGTCGAAACTCTGCGCGGGCCTTTATTTCGCGGGCGAGGTGATGGACGTTCACGCGCACACAGGCGGCTACAACATCACCATCGCCTTTTCCACGGGGCACACGGCAGGAACCGAAGCGGCGCGCTACGCGCTGGCCCGGCTCGCGGAGGTCTGAGGCCGCGAAAGCGCGCGGGGCACAGGTTCAACTGTGCCCCGCGGTTCGCTCCGAGCTGAAAGGATTCAGATCTGTTCGTCGCGCACCGACGCGCCGTATTCGCCGTCGAGCGCTCGGGCATAACGTCCGTAGGACGGATTGCCATGGCGAGAGGCACTGCCGACTTTTTCGCCGCGGCGCATCGCGCGGCTCGCTTCAGCGCTCATCACCGGGCCGGAAGCTTCATCGCCCCGGCCAATCGACTTTCGCCGCGATGTCATGCCACCTTCGCCTCCTTGCCGCTCGGAGCTACCTTTACGGTGCGCATGAGCCGCGCGCCCATGCATGCAATTTGAGGAAGGAGCAATGCGCCATGCACGTCATTCTGGCGTCGGGATCGCCGAGAAGGCGAGAGCTGTTGACCATGCTCGGCGTGAACTTCTCCGTGCGGCCGAGCCACGCCGACGAGACCGTGTCGCCCGGTGTGGGTCCAGCGGACGCGGTGTTGGAGCTCGCGCGCCGGAAGGCGGGGGCCGTGTGGGGCCGGCTCGACGCGGCGGAGCGGCGGGAGGCCATCATCGTCGCGGCCGACACCGTCGTCGCCCTCGATGGGGATATCCTGGGCAAGCCGCGCGATGCCGATCACGCCCTCGCCATGTTGAAACGGCTTCGCGGCCGCGCGCACCGGGTGTACACGGGCCTCTGCGTGCGCACGGCCGATGCCGAAGAGGTCGCCTTCGCCGAGACGGAGGTGCACATGCGAGATAGGGACGACGCGTGGCTCGAGCGGTACGTGGCCACCGGGGAGCCGATGGACAAGGCGGGCGCGTACGCGATTCAGGGCTACGGAAGCCTGCTGGTGGCGTCCATTGCGGGCGACTACTACAACGTCGTCGGCCTGCCGCTCGGGCTTTTGGACGAGGTATTCACGCGCATGGGCCTCGAGTTGACCCCCCTCCGCCCTCTGACCTGACGCGCTACGCGCGGGCGAGGACGCTTGCGTCGAGCGTCGCAATCGATCGGTGGCCGGACAGGGCCATGGTGAGGTCCAAGTCCGCGAGCAAATACCGAAGCACCGTCTCTACCCCGCGCTCGCCGTCAACGGCGAGGCCGTACGCGTACAGCCGGCCCACCAGCACCGCATTCGCGCTGAGCGCGACGGCCTTCACGATGTCGGAGCCGCGGCGAATCCCGCCGTCCATCAGGACCACCTTGTCGGGGCCCACGCGTTCGCGGACGGCCACCAGCGCGTCCAGCGACGCGACGGCGCCGTCCACCTGCCGGCCGCCGTGGTTCGAGACGATGACGCCATCCGCCCCGCGGCGAAATGCCTCCTCGGCGTCGTCCGGGTGGAGAATGCCCTTCAACAGAAGCGGGAAACCCGTCGTTTGCCGCAGCCAATCGAAATCGTCCCACGTGAGCCCCGGGTGCCCGAAGATCTGCGTCCAAAGGAGGATGGCGCCCGCCGGATCTTCCTCGGGCGGCCGGCGGAGTTTGGCGCGAAACGCGGGATCCGAGAGGTAGTTGCCGAGCCCTTCCCCAAGCAAAAAGGGCAGGTAGGCGCGCTCGAGATCCCGCTCTCGCCAGGCCATCATGGGGGTGTCGAGCGTGACGACGAGCGCCTTGCAGCCGGCGGACTCGGCGCGGCGCACGAAACTTTGCGCAATCTCGCGGTCCTTCGACCAGTACAGCTGGAACCACAGCTCGGCGCCCGGCGCCTCGTCGGCGATGGTCTCAAGCGGCGCAGTGGAGGCCGAACTCACCACGTACGGCAGTCCCAGCTTCGCGGCACCCCGCGCCGCCGCCACATCCCCATCGGCGTGCAGGATGGACTGGACGCCGATGGGCGCGAGCAGCACGGGATACGGCAGCCGCTCGCCGAGGAGCTCGGTCGACAGGTCTCGATCCGACACGTCGCGGAACACGCGCGGCACAATCCGCCACTTGGCGAACGCCTCCTCGTTCGCGCGCATCGTCTCGCCCCGGCCGGACGCGCCCGCGAGATACCAGAACGCTTCCTCCGACAACACCTCGCGCGCTCGCGCAACCCAGTCCTCCACCGAGATGCAAAGCGTTTCCCCGCGATACTGGCCCGTGAGGCGCATCTGATAAATCTGAAACTGCGCTTCGTTGCCGATGTTCATCCGCTTCACTCCTCAGGTCGATGTGACCTGCCGCTTCTTGCGCTCCTCCTCCTGC
Organism: Alicyclobacillus sendaiensis NBRC 100866; assembly: GCF_001552675.1. GTDB lineage: Bacteria > Bacillota > Bacilli > Alicyclobacillales > Alicyclobacillaceae > Alicyclobacillus > Alicyclobacillus sendaiensis. The sequence goes on along the minus strand of NZ_BCRQ01000029.1, from coordinate 6,260 downwards.
AGCACGCGCCAGAGGATTTTCCCGCTGCCCGACATCGGCAAGCTGTCGACGAACTCGATCTCGCGCGGGCACTTGTACGCCGCCATCTGCTCGTGGGCCCAGGCGATGATGTCCTCCGCCGTGACCTTGCCCTTGTGATCCTGCTTCAGGATGATGAACGCCTTCACGGTCTCGCCACGGCGCGCATCCGGGACGCCGACGACGCACGCCTGCTCCACAGCCGGATGTTTGTAGAGGATCGACTCCACCTCGGTGGGCCACACCTTGAACCCGGATGCGTTGATCATCCGCTTGAGGCGGTCCACGATAAAGAAATACCCTTCCTCGTCGTAACGGCCGAGATCGCCCGTCCGGAAGAACCGCTTGCCGTCCATCTCGACGAACGCCTTCTCGTTTTCCTCCGGGCGGTTCCAGTAGCCGAGGAAGACCTGCGGGCCGGAGACGAGAATCTCGCCTTCTTCGCCCGGGCCGAGCTCCGCAAGCGTCTCGGGATCCACGATGCGGGCGTCGACGTCAAACAGCGGGATGCCGGCGCACTGCAGCTTGGCGCGATCCGGCGGGTTGGTGTGCGTCTGTGCGATGGTCTCGGACAGGCCATAGCCCTCGACGTAGTCGAGGCCGGTGAGCGCCTTGAGCCGCTCGCCCACCGCCTTGGGGAGCGTCGCGCCTCCCCCGCCGACCACCATGAGCGAAGACAAGTCGTACGACTCGATGCGCGGATTAGCGAGGAAATCCACGACCATGGTCGCGATGTTCGTCCAGTGCGTCACGTGCAGCTTTTCGATGAGTTCCGCCGCTGTCTCGCGGTCCCAGCGGGTGAGGATGGCGAACGTGTTGCCGCAGTAGATGGGCGCGTTCATGCTGTGCTCCATGCCAGTCACATGGAAGAACGGCAGCGTTGCGAGCGCCACGCCATCCGGCGTCACGCCGTTCCAGACGACGGCGCAGACGATGTTGGCCTGCACGGTCCGGTGCGCGTGCATGCAGCCCTTGGGCACGCCGGTGGTGCCGGACGTGTAGGGGATGACGGCGAGATGGTCCGCTGTGGCTTCGCTCGGCCGCGGGGCAAATCCAGATGTAAGCGCTTGCGGCCAGGGCACGAGCGCCGGGTGATCGAGGGGCATGCGCGGCGCCGCGACCACATCCGGGACGCGGTGCGAGGGCTCGGGCGGCAAGGCGTCGCCATAACAGGCGACGACGACTTTGTCGATCGCGCCTGCCTCCACGAGCGGCCGGACGCGATCGACCAGCTCCTGGCCGACGATGGCGACGCGCGCGCCGGAATCCTCGAAGTAGAAGGGAAGTTCGTTCGCCACGAGCATCGGATTCAAGGGTACGACGACGGCGTCGGCGCGCAGGATGGCGTAGTACGCCGCGACGAACTGCGGCGAATTCTGCATGTAGAGCGCGACGCGATCGCCGGGGTTCACGCCGAGGCCGTGCTGAAGATAGCCGGCGAGCGCCTCGACCTCAGCGTGCAGCTCCTGGTACGAGATGCGCCGCCCGTAGTAGTAGATGGCTGTCTTCTCGGGGTAACGCTGCGCGGAGACGGCGAGGTTGTGGTGGACGGGCGTGCGGGGTACGGTCAGCGTCTTCGGCACCCGCTTGGGCCAATGGGCAAAGTGTCGGGTGAACATCGAATCCCTCCTTCAGACGTCCGTCGCTGTGTTGGGCGTCAGATTTCCATCGCGCGCTCGATAGCCCGCACCACGCGCGTCACGCTGGGAAGCCAGGCGTCCTCGAGCGAAGCCGGCGGATACGGCGTGTCAAGCCCGGCCACGCGCAGGACGGGCGCCTGCAGGTGATAAAACGCGAGATCCATGATGGAGGCGGCGATTTCGGCGCCGAGGCCGGCGTACTGCACCGCCTCGTGGACCACGACGGCGCGGCCCGTCTTCTCCACCGACGCCTGGAGGGCGGATCGGTCGAGCGGCGCGAGTGTGCGCAAGTCGAGCACCTCACACGAAATGCCCTTTGCTGCCGCCTGCGCCGCGGCCGACTCCGCCACCGGCACGGTGGGCCCCCAGGCGACGAGGGTGACGTCGGCCCCCTCGCGGCGGATGGCGGCTCGGCCGAGCGGTACCTCGTAGTCATCCTCTGGCACCTCTTCCCGGAAGGCGCGATACAGCCGGATGGGTTCGAGGAACACGACGGGATCGGGCGAACGGATGGCGCTGAGCAAAAGCCCCTTGGCGTCGTAGGGGCGGCTCGGCGTCACGACGACGAGCCCCGGCGTGTGGGCAAAGAGCGCCTCTAAGCTGTCCGAGTGCAGCTCCGGCGTGCGCACGCCGCCGCCATAGGGAGCGCGAATCACCGCGGGGGCCGTGAACCGCCCCTGTGTGCGGAAGCGGATGCGCGCGAGCTGCGCCGCGATTTGATCCATGGCCTCGTACGCAAAGCCGAGAAACTGAATCTCGGCGACAGGTTTCATGCCGGCCATGGCGAGGCCCACCGCCGTCCCGACGATGGCCTTCTCCGCGAGGGGGGTGTCCACGACGCGCGACTCGCCGAATTCGGCCTGCAGCCCGTCCGTGGCGCGAAAGACGCCCCCGTTTTTCCCCACATCCTCGCCGAAGACCAGCACGCGCGGATCGCCGCGAAGCGCGATGGCGAGCGCATCCCGAATGGCCTCGATCATCGTCCACCTGGGCATGTCAGCGCGCCTCCTTTCCGCGTTCGGCGAGTTGAAGCGCGAGCCCCTCCGGGACCTCGGCGTACACGTGGCGCGCGGCGTCCTCGAGGGATTTGTGCGGGTACGCCTCCATCTCGGCCACCGCCTGGCACACGCGTGCCTCGGCCTCCGCTTCACAAGCCGCCTGCCGCTCGTCGTCCCAGAGCCCCTGCCGCGTGAGCCAGAGCCTGAGCCGGACGAGCGGGTCTTTGGCCGCGGCCCACCGCTCCACGTCGGCCGCCTCGCGGTACCTGGACGGATCGTCCGCGGTGGTGTGCGGACCGAGGCGGTACGTGACGGCCTCGATGAGCGTCGGGCCGTCCCCGCGGCGCGCGCGATCCGCGGCGTAGCGCATGGCCTGGTACACCGCAAAGACGTCGTTCCCGTCCACCCGGACGCCCTCCACTCCGTACGCGATGGCCTTTTGCGCGATGGTCGGCGACGCCGTCTGCCGATGGACAGGCACGCTGATGGCGTACTGATTGTTCTGGCAGAACAACACGACGGGCAGGCGCATGACGGCGGCGAAGTTCATGCCCTCGTGAAAGTCGCCCTCCGATGTCGCGCCGTCGCCGAAGTAGGCCACGGCCATGTCGTCCGTCTGCTGCAGCTTGCACGCCCACCCGGCGCCCACCGCGTGCAAAATCTGCGCCGCGATGGCAATCTGAGGCGGCGCCATGCGAAACCCTTCCGGCATGCGGCCGGCGTCCGGGTGTCCGCGGCTCTTGAGCAGAGCGTGCGCCGGCTCCAGCCCGTGGTACATCAGGCCGGCAAGCTCGCGGTACGTGGGGAACACCCAGTCGGTTCGGCGCAGCACGGCGAAGCTGCCGATCTGCGCAGCCTCCTGGCCCCGAAACGGCGCATACGTTCCGATGCGCCCCTGGCGCTGCAGAAGTTGCGCGCGCTCATCGAACTTCCGGCAGAAGATCATGAACGGATACCAGCGGAGGGCGAGATCGGCCGCCTGATCCGGCAGCTCTCCCACCACTTCGCCCGCCTCATTGAGCACCTGATCCGGTGTTGTGTCACCCGTGAACCGGTAGACCTGCACGTCATCCACCCCGATTTCGCCGCTCGTCGCGCTCAGCGCGGCTGCGCCACGATGCCGTTGTGCGTCTTGATCCAGCCGTGGCGAAGAATATTGAATCCGTTTTCATAGAGGTATAGCCCCATTTGATCGACGGTCATCAGCTCGCGGTACGTGTAGTTCATCGCTTCCGCCATCACGTGGTAGAAGAGCTTGGTCCTCCACCCCAGCCTGGGCGTGGTCAGGATGGCGTAGCCGCCCGGGCGGAGGAACTTCCGGTGCCACTCGATGCACTCGGGTTTGTACTCGTCCGGAAAGTGCTCCAACAGCCCGACGCTCAGCACGATGTCGAACTCCCGCCCAAACGGCAGCTTGCGGATGTCCGCCACCAGATACGCGAGGTTCATCTCACGGCGGTACCACGGGCGGGCCGATCCCGTCGCCGGATCGTACCCCAGAAACGGGTAATCCTCGGGAAAGTCGCCGAAGCGATGATCGCGGCAAAACGCGTCGTAATCCACCATGACCGCCTCGCCGCCGGGGTACATGGCGTAAAGCTGCATCGCCTCGTAGCCCTCGGCCGCCCCGAGGAACAGGATGCGAGGGCGCTTCACATCGAGCCCGCGAAACAGCGCGCGCTTGCCGCGCGGGTCCCAGATGGTGTCGGTGACGCGGTGCGCCAGGTTCCAGAGCGTGACCTGCTGCAATTCCGCGAAGACCGAGGCGATCTCGTCCGCGCGAAGCGAAGCCACGCTCTTCAGCGCGCGGCGCATGGCGGCCCGCTGCGCCTCCGGCCCGTCCTTCACGAACCAGCTGTGAAACGACCGGTTGAACATCTCCCAGCTCGTCTTCACCGGCATCGTGTCGCCGTGCCTCTCTTCCCAGAGCCTCTTTCCGGACGCGTAGTTCTCGACGCGGATCGGCTTGCCGACGTCCTTCCACCGGACGAGGGACCAGTCGCGAATTGGGCGCTCGACGATGAACCGGTCGAGCTCCTCGAGGCGCGGCGCGCGAAGATCGTAGCGAAACTGCGGGCCCAGGCGCGTCTCGCCGATGCGCACGGGATGCGCGCCGATGGGCGGCGCACCACCGGCTTCGGCGGCAGCGTCCCTCGGCTTGGACGGCACCTCCACACCCGCCACCCCCTTAGTTTCAGAGATGAAATATGATTTCGAAATCTTCGACACGAAACATGTTCGCCGCGCATCTCACAAAATCCTATGCGCGGGCCCCACGAATCCGCACCTTCGCCCGAAACGATACGGCCGATCCGCCTTGCGCAGGGCGAGATCGGCCGCGTCGTTCAACGCCTGCGGGAGAGCACCTGCTCCGCAGCGTAATCCAGCGCCTGGCTGAGGTCGTCGATGAGGTCCCCGATGTGCTCGATGCCCACCGACAGCCGCAGCAGCCTGTCCGTGATGCCCACCTTCTCCCGAATGTCCTCCGGAATGTCCGCGTGGGTCTGCCGGGTGGGGTAGGTGATGAGCGTCTCGACGCCGCCGAGGCTCTCCGCAAACGTAACGAGCTTCAAGTTCTCGAGGATAAACGGCACCATCCGCGCATCCAACACCTCGAAGGAAACCATGCTGCCGAACCCGGACGCCTGCTTCGCACACACGGCCTTTCCGGGATGCGTGTCGAGGCCGGGATAATACACCTTGACGACGTCGTCGCGCGCGTCGAGCCAGGCCGCAATGGCGCTCGCGTTCATGGCCGACCGCTCCATGCGGATGGCGAGCGTCTTCATGCCGCGCATGAGAAGCCAGGCGTCCTGCGGCCCGAGCACGGCGCCGATGGAGTTCTGGACGAAGTACAGCCGCTCGGCGATCTCGTCCGATTTGGCCACGACGAGGCCGGCCAGCACATCGTTGTGGCCGCCCAAAAACTTGGTGGCCGAGTGCACCACGATGTCCGCGCCGAGCTCGATGGGGCGCTGGAAATATGGCGTCATGAATGTGTTGTCGACGATGGTCAGAAGACCGCGCCGGCGCGCAAAGAGGCTCACCGCGGCGATATCGGTGATCTGCATGGTGGGATTGGTGGGCGTCTCGATGAACAGCGCCCGCGTGGTCTCCCGCAGCGCGGCTTCCACCTCGTCGAGGTGGCCGGTGTGCACGTACGTGGCCTCGATGCCGAGCGGGCGAAAGATGTGCTCCAGCACGCGGTACGTGCCGCCGTACAGATCGCTCGAGACGATGACGTGATCGCCTGGGGAAAACAGGGAGAAGACGGCGTGGACCGCGGCCATGCCGGAAGAAAACGCGAATCCGCGGGCGCCGCCCTCGAGCTCCGCGATAGCGTCCTCCAGGATCTTGCGCGTCGGATTGAGCGTCCGCGTATAGTCGAAACCGGTGCTCTGGCCGAGCGCCGGGTGCGCGTAGGTGGTGGAATGGTAAATTGGAGCAGACACGGCTCCGGTCCTGGGATCCTGGCGATTCCCAATCTGGGCCAGCTTCGACTCGATCTTCAACGTGGTCGGCTCCCTTCCTGCACTCGATTCACAAGCGATAGAGAAAATGTACAGAGGCGCACGCCGGGCGTCAAGGCGCTCTGCGCGACGCG
>NZ_BCRQ01000028.1 GCF_001552675.1 Alicyclobacillus sendaiensis NBRC 100866 | reverse complement strand
TCATCTTCTGCATGAGGTGGGAGGGGACCTGCGTCGAGGATAGCGTCGAGGCGTCGACCGTCACGGTGCCAGCTGACATGGACACCTTTGCGCCGAGACTCTTCAAAATCTGTAACATCACCCGGACGTCCTCAAGATCGGGGACGTTTCTCACCACGGAACGCCCCGCCACCATGACGGTGGCGGCGAGAATCGGAAGGGCAGCGTTCTTCGCGCCCGCCACCCGGACTTCGCCGGCCAGCGGTACGCCGCCCTCAATCCGCAACCATTCCATCGTCCACACCTCCCAACAAGGGTTCACCGAGCACGCGGACCTCGGTTTCCAGGGCGATGCCAAACCGCTCTCGAACCACCGACTGCGCGTGCCGAATCAGCCACAGCACATCGCTCGCCGACGCGTTGCCCAGGTTGATGATAAAGTTCGCGTGCTTGTCGCTAATCATCGCCTGCCCGCGGCGCAGGCCCTTGAGCCCCGCCTCCTCGATCAGCCTGGCCGCGTGGGTGCCCTCGGGATTCCGAAAGACCGATCCGCAGTTCGGAAAACTGAGCGGCTGCGTCGCGATGCGGCGCTGGGACCACTCGCGCACGACGCGCCGCATCTCGTCGCGATCGCCCGGCGCAAGCTGAAACTTGGCCCACGTCACGATGCCGAAGCGATCCTTGAGCACGCTGTAGCGGTAGCCAAAGCGCAGGTCTTCCTTCGAGAGCCGCGCAATGGCGCCGGTCTCGTCCATCACCTCGGCCCACGCGAGCACGTCGCACGTCTCGCGGCCGTACGCGCCCGCGTTCATCATGACCGCACCGCCGACGGAACCGGGAATGCCCGTGGCGAATTCGAGGCCGGAGAGGCCGTGGCGAATGGCCACATTTGCGAGCGCGACGTACGAGCGGCCAGCCATCGCGTAGACCGCGCGCTCATCTTCCCGCACCTCGTACGAAGCGAAGGCGTCGTGCAACTTGATCACGAGGCCGCGAATGCCGCCGTCCAACACGAGGGTGTTGGAACCGCGGCCGATGACGGTGATGGGCAGGCCGTGGTCTCGCGCGGCGCAGACGCTCGCGCGCAGGGCGTCGACCGAGTCCGGCTCGACGAAGTAATCGGCGGGTCCTCCGATCCGCCACGTCGTGTGCCGTTTCATCGGCTCGCCCCGCGTCACCTTCACCCCTTGCTCCATCAGCATGTGTACAAACGGATCGTCCACCATGTCAGGTCCTCCACGAACGTTCACGGGTCACCTACCGCACCGCCGCAACCGCATCATATGCCGCGCTGGGCGAAGGGTGAGTGCCTAGGTTCGGCGCGCTTCCGCCACTTCGAGGACGAGATCGCCCAAGCGCCTGACCGCGTCGGGCCGACCAAAGCGCCGAGCCCGCGCCCGGACTTCGCCGAGATCGCCCTCCATCATGCTGCAGATCTCGTTCCACAAACCATCCGGCGTGAGATCGGCTTCTCGGATGACGCGGGCGGCGCCTGCGCGGGCAAGCTGCATCGCGTTTTCCTCCTGGTGATTCGCGGTCACGTACGGGCTCGGAACGAGGATAGACGCGACGCCGAGCGCGCAGATCTCCGCAAGGGTGCTCGATCCGGCCCGGCTCACCATCAGATCGACGTGAGCGAGAAGCGCAGGCATGTCCGAAATGAAGGGATGGAGCGTGACATTCCGAGAGAGCGGCCCGACCTTGTCTCGAATGGCCTCAAAATGGCGTTCGCCCGTCACGAACAACACGCGCCACGCGGGATGGTCCGCAAAGCGCGGGAGGATACTCGCGACCACCTGATTCGCGGTCTCGGAGCCCCGGCTGCCGAACACGATCAGAATGACGCGCTGATCGCGCAGAATGCGATACTTGTCAAGCGCCTTCCGCTTGTCCTCCGCAGAGACGTCCACCACCTCGCTCGCGCGCGGATTCCCCGTGAACACCACGCGCTTGGCGTGGGGGAACAGCGCCTCGCTCTCGGGAAAGCACACGGCCACGGCGTCCACGCGCCGCATCAGCAGCCGGTTGGTGAGCCCGGGCCGCGCATTGCCCTCCCATATCACGGACGGAACGCCTAGCTTGGTGGCGGCGTACATCACGGGAAGCGCGACAAATCCTCCTGTGCCCACCGCGACGTCGGGGCGGAAGTCGCGCACGACGCGGAGCGCTTCCCGGTACCCTCGGTATGTGGTGGCAAGCGTGCGCACGGCATCGAAAGACAAGTCTCGCCGAAGCCCTGCCGCGTGAATCGAGGCGAAGGGCAAACCGGCTTCCGGCACCAAGCGGCTCTCGAGCCCCTGTTCCGTACCGACGTACAAAACCGATGCGCCTTCCGATCTCGCCTTCAAGTGCCGCCAAAGCGAAAGGGCGGGGAAGATGTGGCCGCCCGTGCCCCCACCCGTCAACAACACCTTCATTCTACCATCCCCGCCTGCTTTGAAATATTGAGGAGGATGCCGACGCCGCTCAGCAACAACGTCAAGGATGATCCGCCGTAGCTGATGAACGGCAGCGTGATGCCCGTTGCAGGAATGGAGCCCGTCACCACGCCGATGTTGATCAGGACCTGCACCGCAATCATCCCAGTGATGCCCGTCGCCAAGAGCGTTCCGAAGTCGTCCGGTGCATACAGCGCCGTGCGGATGCCGCGCCAAATCAGCACCGCAAACAGGAGGAGGACCGAGACGGTCCCGAGCAACCCGAGTTCCTCCCCGACAATCGAAAAGATGAAGTCGGTTTGCGGCTCCGGCAGGTAGAGAAACTTCTGCCGGCTCTGTCCGAGGCCGAGCCCCAGGATACCGCCGGATCCGAGCGCGTAGAGCGACTGGATGATCTGGTAACCCTTTCCGAGCGGGTACTTCCACGGATCCAAAAAGGCGTAGATGCGATCCATGCGGTACGGCGCGATGGCGACGAGTCCTGCGAATCCGACGACGCCTGCGCCGAGCAGCGTCGCCAAGTGGGACCAGCGCGTGCCCGCGACGAACAGCATGATGAGCGTCGTCCCCATGATCACGACGCTCTGGCCGAGATCGGGCTCCAACATGATGAGCCCCACCGCCACCAGCGCGAGCCCCATCGGCGGCACGAACCCGCGCCAGAAGGAGTGCATCCGGTCCTTCGACTCGGCGAGCAAATGCGCGAGAAACATGACAAGGCCGAGTTTCGCGAACTCGGACGGCTGAATGCCGAGCGAACCGATGCCGAGCCACGCCTTGGATCCGCCGCGGTTCACACCCACCACAAGTACGAGAACCAATAGCGCGTAGCTCGCCAGCGCAATCTTCGGCGCGTGCCTGCGCCACACGTGGTAGTCGACGCGCGAGAGCCAGATCATCAGGCCAACACCCATCAGCGCCCAGAGCGCTTGCCGCTTGGAGAAGTAGAAGGCATCCTGAAACCGAGTCGCCGAGATAATCGACGAAGCGCTGTGCACCATGGTCACGCCGAATGCGAGCAACAGCAGGATGACGCCAATCAGCGTGAAGTCAGGCGACGAACCCGGCGTTCGCTTCGGCGACGCCGACATAGACCGCAACACCGCGTTCCCTCCCCTCCCGCGCCACCTGGCGCGGTGTGGTCCAAAGGCCGCGGCCTTTGGACACGCTGCTACAGTCTATGCACGGCCTCCTTGAACATGCTGCCCCTCACCTCGTAGGAAGGAAACATATCCCAACTGGCGCAGGCAGGCGACAGCAGGACCACGTCCCCCGGCTTCGCCAACCGGCTGGCCTCGCGCACGGCCTCCTCGATCGTCGCTACAGTCACGCAGGTCGCCACGCCCGCCCGGGCGAGCACTTCCCTGAGCTTCTCCTTGGTCTCCCCAAGAAGGACCGCGGCTCGGACGCGCCCCGAGAGATCCGGCACGAGCGGATCAAACGAGATCCCGCGGTCGAGGCCCCCTGCAATCCACACCACGCCGCCCCCGAACGACCGCAGCGCCTGTCTCGCGGCATCCGGATTCGTCGCCTTCGAGTCGTTGTAATACCGCACGCCCCCGACCTCGCGCACGAACTCCAGCCTATGCTCGACACCTTGAAACGTGGCGAGCACGCGCGCGACCGCCTCCACGCTTGCCCCCGCCGCGAGCGCCAAGGCCGCGGCAGCTGCAGCGTTCTGCAGGTTGTGCCTGCCAGGCAGCGCAACGCGGTCCACCGGCAGAATGGGCGTCCGATCCCCCCCGCGCACGGCGACGAGCGCTCCGTCGATCACGCCAACGCCTTCGTCAAACGGCGCCCCTTCCAGGCTGAACCCGCGGACGCGAGCCGCCAGTCGCCTGGCCCCATCGCGCACGAGCGCCTGATCCCAGTTGAGAATGGCGACGTCGTCCGGCGTCTGATTCGCAAACAGCTTCCACTTCGCCGCTTGATACGCCTCGTATGTGCCGTGATAGTCGAGGTGAGCGGGGTAAAAGTTGAGCAGAAGGCCGCCCCGCGGATGAAACGTGTGCGTGCCATCCAGTTGAAAGCTCGACACCTCGAGAACCAACCGATCGCCCGGTTGATCCACCACGTCGCACACCGGCGTGCCGATGTTGCCCGCGACGATGGGATTGCATCCCGACGCCTTCAGCATCTCGCCGACGAGCGTCGTGGTCGTGGTTTTTCCGTTGGAACCCGTAATGGCGTATATCGGCCTTCGTTCGAACCAGGAGGCAATCTCCACGTCTGTGACCATCACGTGCGACGCCTTGAGCAACTGAGCAACAAACGGCTGGTGGTACGGAATCCCGGGGCTTTTGGCCACAAACTGCCATGGATGCCCGACCAACGTCTCCGGATGCCCGCCGAGCACCAGGTCCACGCCAAGCGCGGCGAGCGAAGCCATGCGCGGATCGGACGGATCGAGATGGCGCTCGTCCGTCGCGGTCACGCGAAAGCCCCGCCTGGCGAGGAACGAGGCAACGGCGGTACCGCTCTTGCCCAAGCCCACGACGAGCACCTCGCCCGGCGAATCCAACCAAATCTCAGGTGTAACACGGTTCACATCGTTGGCCCCCTCAGTGCGACACCATCGCAAGCGTGCCAAAGGCGCAGATGAACGACGCGAGCCAGAAGAGGATGACAACCTCCCACTCTGACCAACCGCCGAGCTCGAAGTGGTGATGCAACGGGCTCATGCGAAAGACGCGCCGCCCAAACGTCTGATACGAGAAGACTTGAATGATGACGGACAAAGCCTCCATGACAAACACCAGGCCAAACAGGACCAGGGTCAGTTCGCTGTGCGTCAACACGGCGGCCATGGCAAGCCCCCCGCCGATGGCGAGCGACCCGGTGTCTCCCATGAAGACTTTCGCCGGATGGCGATTGAACACGAGAAACGCCGCGAGCGCCCCCACCATCGCCGCGCAATACAGCGCGACATCGTAACTCGTGTGCCAGTAGGCGTACACGGCGTACGCTGCGAACACCATGATGGCCGATCCCGACAACAGCCCGTCCAATCCGTCGGTGAGGTTAACGGCGTTTGTCGTGCCCACGAGAACCAGCATCAGAAACAGGATGTACAAGAAACCGAGGCGAACCACGTCGTCCGTGAACGGAATGTGCACGGCCAGCGCTTCCTGTCCCTGCGCCCGGTACAAGAGGACAAACAAGATGGCCGTCAGAATGGCCTGGAAGATGACCTTCTGTTTGGCCGTCAGGCCGAGGTTTCGACGTTTCACAATTTTAATCAGGTCATCCGCAAAGCCGATGAGTCCGAACCCCACCGTGGCGACGAGCATCATCACCGTGTCCAAGCTCCCGAACGCAAACCGGAGCGTCGTCAAGACCACCGCAACGAGAATCATCACGCCGCCCATCGTCGGTGTGCCGGCTTTCGACTGATGGTGCTTCGGTCCCTCTTCGCGAATCGACTGGCCGAACTTGAGGCGGCGCAGAAGTGGGATGGCGATGGGCCCCAAGAGCACGCCGATCACGAATGCCGCGAGCGCCGTCAGCAAAAGCGCCTGAATGTCCAACGGAAACGCCCCCTAGTTCCGCCCGTACCGCGCGCGTATGGCTCGACGGGCTTCTTCGCGATCGTCAAAATGGCGCTTCTCCGCGCCGATGATCTGGTAGTCCTCGTGTCCCTTGCCTGCAATCACGACGACATCTCCAGGCTCCGCTTCCTCGATGGCCATCTCGATGGCGAGCCGGCGGTCGACCTCTTCCCGCACCCTGTGCGATTGCGCCGGGTCCACGCCCTGGCGCATATCGGCGAGGATGGCGAGAGGGTCTTCGCTGCGCGGGTTGTCGCTCGTGAAGATGGCCCGGTCCGCCAGCCTCACGGCGACCTCCGCCATCTTGGGCCGCTTCGTCCGGTCGCGATCGCCCCCACAACCGACCACGACCAGGACGCGCGCCGGCGCGAACTCGCGCACCGCCGTGAGCACGTTCTCGAGCCCGTCCGGCGTATGAGCGTAATCCACGAAGACGGAAAACGGCTGCCCTTCGTCGATCCGCTCCATCCTCCCGGGCACGCTTGGGTACGAGCGAATTCCCTCCTGAATCTCCGCCGGCGTGAGGTCCTCCACGAGGGCGATGGCGACGGCGGCCAGGGTGTTGTAGACGTTGAATCGGCCGATGAGCGGCGTCTCCACCTCAAACGCGCCAGCAGGAGACTCGACGACGAAACGCGCACCATCGGCCGACAGCCGCACGTCCCGGGCGGTGACGTGCGCGGCGCGCTCGATCCCGTACGTGAGGATGGGCGCCGCAGACGCCTCCGCCATCACCCAAGACCAAGGATCGTCCGCGTTGATGACCGCGTAGACGGAGCGGGCCGGGTCGTCCCCCGCGCCGTTGCCGAGGCGAGAGAACAGGAGCGCCTTGGCGGCTGCATACCGTTCCATGGTACCGTGAAAATCGAGGTGATCTTGTGTCAAGTTCGTGAACGCGGCGCAGGCAAACGACACGCCCGCCGCCCGCCGCTCCACGAGCGCGTGCGATGACACCTCCATGACCGCGTGCGTGGCGCCTTCGTCGACGAACCGCCGAAGCCAGCGGTGAACCTCCACGGCCTCGGGCGTCGTGTTGGGAAGGGGCCACGAGGTGTGCCCCAGTTTGGCGCCAACCGTGCCGATGAGCCCAGCCTTCCGCCCCGCCGAATCGAGCAAGTGGCGCACGATGTGGGTCACCGTCGTCTTGCCGTTGGTGCCCGTGACCCCGATGACCCGGATGGCGCGCGACGGATGGCCGAACAATCGATCGGCGACGAGCGCGCTCCAGTGGCGGGTATCTGGGACGACAACCTGAGGAATGGACGGGGGCACATCGGCGACGGGCTCCTCCACCATCACCGCCACGGCGCCGCGATCCACAGCCTGCCGGGCGAATTGGTGTCCGTCCACCCTATGGCCGCGCACGGCCACAAACAAACTGCCTGACTGGACGTCGCGCGAGTCAGTCGTGATATGGACGATATCCGGGTTCTCCGCGTTGGTCACCTGAAAATTGACGAAAGGCTGAAACAATTGTCTCAATCGCAAGGCGCCTTCCTCCCCCACCTGCGGCGTGCCATTCGCAAATCTAGGGCAGTCGCGGCCCGATGTCAACCTCCGAGCGCGAAGGCCGCCACCTGGTTGGTCGACGGCGCCTTCTGCCCGCGATAGAGGCGGATGGTCGATCCGGGCTCCACCTGAGCGCCTCCTGCCGGAGCCTGCGCGATGATCACGTCCCCCTGGCCCAATACCTGCACCCTGAGGTTTGCGGAATTCTGGAGCGCCAGGTTTTGAGCTTCCTTCATCGTGAGTCCCACAAAATTCGGGACCGTCACCGGCGGCACCTCGGGATACCGGTACTTCTTCTTCAGTCCCTGCGTCTGCGGTGGCACGCCGAGCTCGCGCAAGCCGTCGTCCAAAATGTTGCCAACGATGGGCGCAGCAATGACACCGCCAAACACAATGCCGTGCTCCGGGTGGGGGTTGTCAATGGCGACGTAGCAGACCAGGGCCGGATCGTTCGCGGGCGCCATGCCGATGAAGGAGACGATGTAATGCCCCGGCTCGTAACGCCCGTTTTTCGCCACCTGCGCCGTGCCGGTCTTTCCGGCGATCCGGTAGCCCTCGCGATACGCCCTGGTGCCGCTCCCGTTCGCCACCACGCTCTCGAGCGCGGCGCGCACCTCGGCCGCCACCTGGGGCGAGATGACCTGGCGCACGACCGTCGGCTTGGTCACGGAGACCACCCGCCCCGTGTCGGGATCGATGATTTCGGACACGAGATACGGCTTCATCAGCTTGCCGCCGTTGGCCACCGCCCCCACCGCCATCACCTGCTGGATGGGCGTGACCGACACCCCTTGGCCGAAGGCTGTGGTGGCCAGCTCGAGCGGGCCGACTTGGCTCAGCTTGAACAGGATGCCGTTCCCCTCGCCAGGAAGGTCAATCCCGGTCTTCTGCCCGAACCCGAACGCGCGAATGTACGAGAACAGCGACTCCTTGCCCAATCGCTCACCGAGGGCGATAAACCCAGGGTTACATGAGTTTTCCACCACATTCAGAAACGACTCGGACCCATGTCCGCCCGCCTTCCAACAGCGAATGCGGTGCCCCGCGACCTCGTAGTAGCCGGGATCGTAAAATCGGTCGTTCAAGTTCACTTTGTCTTCCTGCAACGCCGCGGCCAGCGTCACAATCTTGAACGTGGATCCCGGCTCAAAGGTCTGCCAGATGGCGAGATTGCGGTTGTAGGTGGACGGATCGGCCGAGCGCCAGTCGGCTGGGTTGAACGTGGGATAGTTGGCCATCGCGAGAATGGCGCCCGTCTTCGGGTTTTCCACAATCGCCGTCACGGAATCCGGATGGTACGCGGCCACGGCCTGCTCGATCTCGCGCTCCACAAACTGCTGAATTTGAAGGTTCAGGGTGGTCTTGATATTGTCGCCGTCGGTCGGTTCGACCACCGATTGACCCTCGCCGGGAATCAGTTCTCCGTTTGCTTTCGCGTAAAACGTGATGCCTCCCTTCTTGCCGCTCAACACGCTGTTGTACTGCTTCTCGAGCCCCGTGAGTCCGACGTTGTCATACCCCGTGATGCCAAGCACCTGCGCCGCCAGCGATCCGTATGGATACGCTCGCTTGCCGTCCTCCGTCAGGTAGATTCCAGGCAACTCCAGCTTGCGGACGGCGTTCGCCTGCTCTTCCGACATCTGCCGCCCTCCCGGGCGGATGTAGACCATGAGTTCCCGCTGGGAGATCTGGCGCAGCACGCTGTCGACACTCATGTGCAAAATGGGCGCCAGCTTGGCCGCCGTGCCCGCCTTGTCCTTGATTTGGCTCGGCACCGCCACAATCGTGGGTGCGCTCGCCGTGTACGTCAGCGGCTGTCCGTCGCTCGCCAGGATGCTCCCGCGGATGCCGGACAGCGGCACGGTGCGATCCCACGACTGCTTTGCCAGATTCGAGAGCCACGCGGCTTGCCAGCCCTGCACATACGCGAGTCGGCCGATCAGCGCGCCGATGGCGGCAAAGAGGCCAAACAGGAGCATGACAAGCCGCCGCCTCATGAGTCCAGGAGTCACGCGCACAGACTTCGCCCCCAACGTCGCACAGCTTGTTCGCTGAGACTAGCCTATGCGCGCTCTTCCTGAAATAGAAGGGCTGACGCTCGGCGTCAGCCCTTCGGAGACAACCGAATCGCGACGGTCTCCCCCGCGTGCACACGCGCTCCTGGAGGAACGGACTGACTCGCCACATAGCCCGATCCCGACGGCGAGACGTTCAGCCCCATCGCGGCGAGCAGGTTGGCCGCCTCCCGAAGCGTCAGGCCCGTCAGATCCGGCATGGGAAATGCGGCGGACTCGTGATGGTCGAGCAGAGCGTACAGCTTGGAGCCTCTCGGCACCTCCACGCCGGGCGCCGGCCACTGCCGAACAATCGCACCGCTCGATCCGGTAAACATCCCCTGAAGGCCGTCCTGCGCGAGCACGGCTTGCGCCTCGGCCTGGGACATCCCGACCAGATTCGGCGTTTCCACGTAAGTCACCTGACCCGCGCCGGGTTCGGTTTGAAGCGACTTGACCGCGCCCGTCGGCGGAATGTGGTAGTAGTTCAGGCACTCCTGCATAATGGCCCGCGCCACCGGAATGGCCACCGTGCTACCCCAAGCTTCATCCGGGGCCACCTGGGGATCGTACACCGTGACGTACACCACAACTTTCGGATCCTGCGCCGGCACGAATCCGATGAAGGACGTCTCGAACTTGCTTGCATAGTACGCGCCTGTCGCGGGATCCACAATTTGCGCGGTGCCGGTCTTTCCGGCGACTTCGTAGCCAGGTATCGCGGCGCCCGTGTCGATCCCGTGCTTCGGATCGGACACGTCGAGGACCATCGTGTCCCGTACCTCTTGAATGACGCTCTCGGGCAGAAAGCCTTGGCGAATCACCGTCGGGCGATTCTCTTGAATCACCTTGCCCGATGGCGAGATCACCTTGCTGATGATGTAGGGCCTGAGCAGCCGTCCGCCGTTCGCAATCGCGTCCATGGCCATGATCTGCTGCATGGGCGTGACCGCGATGCCCTGGCCAAACCCGGCCGTCGCCAACTCGAGCTGCCCCTGTTCCGACGGAGGAAACAGGATGGAGGTCGCTTCGTTCGGAAGGTCGATCCCTGTAGGCTTGGTAAACCCGAACAACTGCAGGTACTTGTCGAAGTTGGGCCATCCCAACGCCATCGCGATGCGGGCAAAGCCGACGTTCGACGACTCTTCCAACGCCTGCTGATACGTCAGGACGCCGAAGCCGACGTGATTCCAGTCGTGAATCGTGCGGCCGTCGATGGTGATTTGACCGGACTGAAACGTGTCGTAGAGATTGATGGAATTCGTCGCGAGCGCAGCCGCAAGCACAAACGGTTTGAACGTCGATCCCGGCTCAAACGAGCTGGATACCGCCCAATTGGAAGACAGCGCCTCGAGGCTCGCTTTCCAATATTGATTCGGATTGAAATTGGGCCAGCTCGACATGGCGAGAATCGCGCCCGTCTGGGGGTCGGACACCACGATGGCGGCATGCTGCGGATGGTACTTTTGCACGAGCGCGTTCATCTGATCCTCGACGTAGCCCTGGATGGTGTCGTCGAGGGTCAACTGCACGTTGTCGCCCGGTTTGGGGGCTTTGACGATTCTCACGCTGCCCGGGATGGGTACGCCCGTCGGATCCTGCTGGTAAGCGATGAGCCCGTTCTGTCCCGCCAAGGCCGTGTTCATCTCGAGCTCCACGCCGCTTTCGCCTACCCCTTTGACCACGTAGCCGATCGCATTCGACGCGAAATCCCCGTACGGATATACGCGCAACTCCGTCGGCGTGAAGGTCACGCAATTCGTCCACGCCGTGCGCCGGTCATCCGGCGCCCACGGGTGCGCCGCGAAAGCCGCCTCGAGCTTCGATTTGACGATGGCCTCCACGGGCGTGGGCAGCTGAATCCAGGAGGCTTGCTTCGCGAGGAGTGCGGCGAGATCCGCCGCGCGGGTCCCCAAAATTGGCGCGAGCGTTCGAGCGGCCTCGTCTGCGTACGGACGAAGGGGTGCAAGCTCGATGTCGACGTAGTAGGCCGGGACATCGTAGGCGAGGCGATGGCCTTGTGCGTCCAGGATGGCTCCTCGGGGCGCGAGCAGGGGCTCGGTCACGTCCATCACCTTGGCCGCATCCCGCTTCAGCGTCCCCCCGTACACGCGCTGCACGTCGTAAATGCGCCAGACGACGGCGCCGAGGGTCGCCACCATCGCGAGCTGAAGCGCCCAGAACCGCCGTTTCGGGCGTTTCCAACTGCTTTGCCTGCCCGTTCGTCTGATTCGTCGGTTCATGCCATCACTCGCCGTTTCCTTGCGTCGGGATCATCACTGGATTTTTGTACACCATGTGCAGCTGATTGATGGCGACGTTCAGAATGTGCGCGGGCTGCTCCAGCTCGGACACCTGCATTTGCAGGTTGGCGTTGACCGCTTGCTGCGCCGCAATGGCCGCCTGGAGTTTGGCGTGCTCGTCGTTCAATACGTAGACCTCGGCACCTTTCGCGGCGACCCACCACACAACTCCGAAGCTGACGACGCAACACACAGCAAAGCTCACCCGGTTCCAGAGGCGCCGGCGAGCGGCGCGCCGTTCTTCCTGTCGCGCATCCTGTTCACGCCTTGGCGTCGTGTGCCCCCACGCCTCGCGACGCGTGCGAAGTTCCTGTTGCACGGCAGACATGGCATTCATCGCTCCCCATCATCCAGCTTTTCGAAAGCGCGCAGCTTCGCCGATCGCGCGCGCGGATTCCTTTCCAACTCCTCGCTCGAAGGCGTCACGGGCTTTCGCGACACCATACGTCCCAGGGGTTTGCGGCCACATTGACACACCGGAAACTCCGGTGGACAAACACACCCCTTCGCCCAAGTCTGAAACAGCCGTTTGACCGCTCGGTCCTCGAGGGAATGAAACGTGATGACCGAAAGCCGCCCTCCCGGCTTCAGAACGCGAAACGCCGCTTCCAGGCCGCGCTCCAGCGCGCCCAACTCGTCGTTGACCGCCATGCGGATGGCCTGAAAGGTGCGCCGGGCCGGATGCGGACCGCTGCGCCGCGCGGCCGCCGGAATGGCGCCCTTGACGATTTCCGCCAGTTCCGTCGTCGTCTCAATGGGCTTCTTCGATCTCGCCCGCGCAATGGCGCGCGCAATGGACGCCGCAAACTTCTCCTCGCCGTACTCCCGGATGATGCGGGCCAATTCCTGCTCATCCCACTCATTGACGATCGCGCGCGCATCGAGCGGCCGATCCCTGTCCATGCGCATGTCGAGCGGCCCCTCGTGCCAGTAACTGAATCCCCGCTCCGGGCGGTCAAACTGCGGGGAGGACACGCCGAGATCAAACAGGACCCCGTCCACCGCAGCGACCCCAAGGTCCCTCAGGCGTTCCTCCATCTCAGCGAAATTCGCCTTCACAAGCGTCAGACGCCCGCGATACCGCTGTTTGAGCGGTTCGGCGTGCGCGATGGCCGTCTCGTCCTGATCAAACGCGATCACGGCCCCATCCGGCGCGGACCGCTCGAGTAGGCGAGTAGTATGTCCTCCTCCGCCGAGGGTCGCATCCACGTACACACCGCCTGGCCGCGGCTGTAGCGCGTCCACAGCCTCCTCCAACAACACGGTCTCGTGGGCAAACGCCAACGTCTCATCCCCCGCCATTCAGAACGAAAAGTCGACGAGGTTTTCCGCAATCTCCGCAAACGATTGCTCCGCGTCGCTCGAATAGTGTTCCCAGACCCTCGTATTCCAAATTTCAACTCGATTCGACACGCCGATCAGCGTGCACTCCTTCTCGAGCTTGGCGTACTCGCGCAACTTAGGAGGCAGGAGAATGCGGCCCTGCTTGTCCACTTCGCATTCGGACGCGCCCGAAAAGAAGAAGCGCACAAACGCCCGCGCGTCCGATCGCGTCATGGGGAGAGACTTGAGCTTCACTTCGAGCGCGCGCCACTCATCGACCGGGTAGGCGAACAGGCACTGGTCAAGGCCGCGAGTGACGATGAACGAATCCCCCAGCCCTTCCCGAAACTTTGCCGGGATGGTCAGCCGCCCTTTGCTGTCGAGGGAATGTTCGTACTCACCCATGAACAACGGCCTTCACCACCCGCTCGCGCGTGTCCCCCACTTTGCCCCACTTTCCACCACAATCATACCTCTTCGCGGTCCGTCGCGGATCTCCTGCTCGCTCTCTCGATTTTTTCGCGCCCATTCACGCAGCGAGGCGACCGCGCGCAGCGCGATCGCCTCCCATGTCACTCGCGTTCAGTTGTCCATGACGACGTCGATTACAGGGCCCATCTGCGAAATGGAGCTCCACGTCGGCAACTCAGAAAACGCTCGCGTCCCGACCTCGCTCCAGAAGTTGAGCGGGCACAGGCGCCGCTCCTGAGGATACCCATCCGGAAACAGACATCGCTCAATCTGGCGCAACTGCCGGATCTGGTCCTGACGCCGCCGCTTCCACGCGCGAACGATGCGCCGCTCCAGATCCCTCCAGGCGCGCTCCTCCACCTGCTCCTGTCGCTCGAGGATGGCGCGAACATCTGGACCCGCCGCGCCGTAGGACGCCTCCAAGCTGCGAAGCGTCGAGCGCACGCGCTCCATCCAACCGTCGATGTCGCGCCGAAGCGGTTCCGTCACATCGGCCATCGCGCGCGTTGCCACGAGATCGCAGGAGTCGCGCAGTTCGTCGAGAGACAGGTCGTGCTTTCGCAGCAGGCGGGCGACACTGGGGGGGACCAGGCGCATGCGCTGCCGCAGGATGACCGGCGGCATGCGCCGCCCGTGCGCGTGGAACACGCCGCGCGCAAGTGGGTAATACGCAATCTCGCTCGGCCCTCCGACGTACGCCAGGGTGGGCAACACCACATCCTGCACGACGGGCCGAAGAAGCACGTTGGCAGAGAAGCCGGTCGGATCGACATCGCCGCGCGCCAGCCATTTGGACAGCTCGCCGGCTTCGCCGTGGCCGCGCGCAACAAACCCTCGGCCGTTGGTCTCCAGGACGAACCGCTTGCCGTCGATCACGGCGAACACGGTCGAATGCCTCGGATCGCGAATCACCTCGGGGACGAAGCCCGCCCGTTCGACTTCGGCGTACGCATCGTCGAGCCGCCGCACAACTTCTTCCACGCCCTCCAGCGCGCGGCGGAACACGGGCCACGCGAGGCGCCGGATCGACGGCAGACAAGGATCGAAGAACACGAGTCCCTGTTCCGCGAGAAGCCGGGCCATCAATCTCGCGAACCACATCGCGAGGGAATCTCCCTCTCGCCACGCGGACCAGACCGCGTGAAGCGCCTCGAGCTTGTGGCTCGCGTCGTAAAGCCGCGCATCGGCTTGGTTCAACGCGGCTCGCACATCGTGCGCCGTCAGCACCTCGCAGTACATCATTTGGTGTGGCTGAAACCGGTGCGGAAGCTCGATGCGCGCGACTTCGCCCAGGCGGTCCACCACGTGGGCGTGGTTGACCTCCTCCGCGTCGTGATCCTCCGAGGCAATCCAAAACACCGGCACCACAGGGCGCTCGAGGCGGCGTTCGAGCTCGCGCGCGACGCCGATGGCGGTGAGCGCTTTGGCGAGGCTGTAGATGGGGCCGGTGAATAAGCCCGCCTGTTGCCCCGTGACGACCGCCAACGCGTCAGGCTGGGCCAGGCGGTCAAGCGCCCGATTTTGCGCAGGCGATGCGCCAATCTCGTCGTGAAACGAGCGCAAGGCTTGAACCAAGGACGCGCGCGTGTCGGGCGCGTAGGTGCGCAGGATATCCGCGGCGCGCGCGCGATAGGTCGCGATATCGCGCGGATCTTGATCGTCGTAGAGATGATGGACGCGATCGAAGGAGAACAAATGGGCGTCGGCTAGTGGATTTCCGGTCGGCGCCTCGTATACCGTACACTTCAAGGAGAACTCGCCCCTTTGCTCCACCCAAAATGGCCACACTCATCATAACAACCGGAGCTAGGGATGTAAAACCGTAAGGAGTTGAGAAA
Source organism: Alicyclobacillus sendaiensis NBRC 100866 (assembly GCF_001552675.1). Taxonomy (GTDB): domain Bacteria; phylum Bacillota; class Bacilli; order Alicyclobacillales; family Alicyclobacillaceae; genus Alicyclobacillus; species Alicyclobacillus sendaiensis. The sequence continues at coordinate 21,501 of NZ_BCRQ01000028.1, read as the reverse complement.
ACCTCATGGAGCAAAAAGCGCTTGCGGATCGCGTGGCCATCGTGTCGGGCGCGTCGGGCGGCATTGGGCGCGCCATCGCCATCGAGCTGGCCGAGCAGGGCGCCAAAGTAGTGTGCGGATACTTCAGAAGAAAGGCCGAAGCCGAACAGACGGCCGCGGCGTGCGCGGCCCTCGGCACCGAGGCGCTTGCCGTAGAGGCCAATCTCGCGGACGAAGCCGGGGCCGTCACGCTCGTGACCGCGGCGACGCAGCTCGGCACGCCGAGTTTGCTCGTTCACGCCGCGGGCAGCGATCTACGGGCGCTCGTGCACGAGATGTCGACGTCGGCATGGCGCCAGGTGGTGGACGAGCACCTTTCTTCCGCGTTCTACCTTGCGCGCGCAGCGTTCCCTCACCTGCGCCGATCCCGCCACGCCTCGTGCGTCTTTGTCTCCTCCGTGTACGCGCTCCGGGGCGCGGCCATGGAAGCCGCGTACGCGGCCGCCAAGGGAGGCGTCGTGGCCTGGATGAAGTCGCTCGCGCGCGAGTGGGCGTCCGTCCCGGTGCGGGTCAACGCGGTCGCTCCGGGTCCCATCGAGACGCGAATGCTTCAACACCTGGACCCTGGTGAGTACGATGCGCTGCGACGTGAGATCCCGCTTGGACGAATCGGGCGTCCCGAGGACGTGGCCGCGGCCGTATCGTTTCTCTTGAACCCGCGGGCCTCCTACATCACCGGTCAAGTTCTCACCGTGGACGGAGGCTGGATGGGCTAGACCCCGGCTTTTTCTCGATGGGCTCAAGCTGCACGCCGAAACGGCGAACATGTATCTGAACGTCCACCTGGATCTTGGCCGTTTTCAGCTTTTCTTCCCACGGAAACGCCGCGAACTGTTGATAGGTCATGAACTGGCTGCGGATGGCCTTCGAGACCGGGATCACGTCGGCGTGATCGACGACGAGCAATCGCTTCAAAAGCCGCTCCATGCGATCGGACACCTGCTTGTCGAGCTCGGCCTCGAGCTTCTGGCGCGCGGCCGGATCGGCGTAATTGCGCGTCGACGAGATGTTGATCACGTCCACGTCCACCGGCACATGCGCGGTGATGATCATGGGATTGGATAGCTTCACCTGGTACTCCGCCGGCCGCTCCTTGTGAAGCTCCAGGCCGATGTCTCGCGAGGGATCCTCTGGATCTTGCAGGGTCAGCGTGGCGTGGTGCACCCCGCCCTGAAGCAGGCGCAGGTAGAGGCAGTCGGTCCCCGTCAGCTCGTCCACCATGCGGTCCTCGCGAAACACGGCCGCTCCCATCCAATCCACGGGATTGCCGCCTTCTCGGCGCACCTCGCCCGCGCGGTACGACAGTCCAGGCGTATCCGGCATTTCACCTTTTTGTACGTTCTGGTTGACCGCGAAGATCGGCGCAATGGCATCCTCGTGCGGGTTCTCCATGCCGTCAATCAGAGATTGAATCGGGCACACCGGCGCAATCCCGGTCCGCTGCGAGACAAGGGCCACCCCATCCGCAATACGGGTGATGGCCGAATCGAGCATGGGCTGAAAGGCCTTCATCGACTCACTCGCCTTGCCCTTCGACACCGACACGGGCACCGTCCGTCGAAACTCGCGGTAACGCGTGAGTGCCTCAATGTACGGCTCCACGCCCTCCTTCGCCAGGTCTTCTCCGAACACGATGAGGGACAGGTGCGAAAACGTGATGGAACGTTCCACCGAGCCGTTCGCTATCATCATCGCTTCGGGGATGCTCCGCGCGCGCACCGTGACCGGCTCCTTGCCGGCGAGTGGCTGAGCTCCGGAACGCGAATTCGCCCCGGTCGGGTTGACCGGCTGCGCGATGCGAAGCGTGCAGTCGATTAGGCCGCCTGGCGCCTTGTCGATCCCGAGCACACTCACAAACGCCTGTTGCTCCAGTTCCTGGCGATCATAGCAACCCGTCGTCGTCCACGGCGCGAACAGGGCCAGGCCGAGCGTGAGCCATCGTGATGCCGCGCGTGGCCAACGGAACGCAAGCCGCATGCCTCTCACCATCCTCGCTCGTAGGATGGCTCGCGGCGTATCATCGCATGCGCCAACCGAGTGGCACAGCGCCGGCATCAAAAAAGGAGCAAGCCTACTCAGCCTGCTCCATGCGCTCACCGGTCATAATCCGCTCGAGATTGCCGTACTCGTCAATTCGATACATAAACCCTTCGGCGAACTTCGCACCGAGGAGATCATCATCCAACAGCGCGGCTTTTCGCGCCCGATCCATGATCTCCACAAGCGCTTTGTAGTCCCGAGTGATGGCGTCGTGCGTAGACTTCAGTTCGCGCAGTTCTTCGCAGACGCGCTTGTAGTCGGCCTCGAGCGCCTCGTACTTCGCCTTCCACTCGTTCAACTGCCGTTCTGCGCTGCGCCACCTCGACGCCCACTCTTGGGCAGTGTTTTTCTCCTGGCGCAAGAAGCGCAGCACCTGAGCCCACGTCATGAGCGTCGCCGTCGGGTGATCGGCGTCGCCTCCTTCGAGCTGCGCCTGCACGCGCTGCGACTTGTTCTTCTTGCGTTCCTCTTTGGCCAGCTCAATCCGGTAACGCTGTTGCTTGCGCACGCACGCGTTCCAGCGGAAGCCGCACGCGGCCGCCGTTCTTCCGAGCCGCCTCGCCGCTTCGTTGAAACCGGCCAGCTGGGTGCTACCTTCCTTGATGTGTTTCAGGACGATCTCCGCTAGAATCTCGTCGTCTTCTGTCGTCCACGCGTCTTGGCGCATCGCCCTGTCCTTCTGTCTCGTCTCGCTCATCGGGTCTCACCGGCCTTTCAAAACGATGGTCGCCAGTCGGAATTATTCCGACGCTACCATTTGTTATTCCCATCGGCGAGGAGACTTAAACAGAAGCAAGGGCTCGAGGCGACTACGGTTCTGCGCGATGGCCTGGGCGAATTCTGCGCCAACCGCGCCGCCGATAGATGTACGGCGATTTCGCGCCCACGTATTCAATGACGACCCGGGGCGGGCGATCCAACAGCGGCTTTCGGCGGATGGCTCGCCAGGCCAGCCTGCCGAGGTACAGCGCCCGCGTGAGGCGCGATGCGTTCGATAACGCGTAGACGGTCGACGCCACGCGGAACAGTCGAAACGCGAGCCGAAGCCATCGCATCCGCATCCCTCCACGGCAAGACGAGTCACCGATAGGTTGCGCTCGCGGACACATCTTCATCCGCGCGCACGAGCTTCTCTTCGCGCGAGGCGACCGCTTCTGCGATGAGCCCTTCCACATCCATGCGCGCCTCCGCTCGCTCCAAGTCGCTCTGTTTCGGATTCGTCTTCGGATGCTTCGGCGCAAACAGCGAGCAGCAGTCGTCAAACGGGAGGATGGAGATCTCATAGGTCCCCATACGCTTGGCCAGTTCAATGATCTCGAGCTTGTCCTCCGCAATGAGCGGCCGCAGGATCGTGTAATCCGTGACGCGATCGACAGCATTTAATGCGGCGAGGGTCTGGCTCGCGACTTGTCCGAGGCTATCCCCGGTCACGAGCGCTCCGGCGCCCACTTCGTCCGCGATTCGCGACGCCGCGCGCACCATCATGCGGCGGAGCAGGATGGTCCTGAGTCCCTCGGGCGCAGCCCGCTGGATCTCCGCCTGAATGGCCGTGACGGACACGAGATGGAGCTTCATCGGCCCGCCCCACTGCGTCAGCACGGCCGCGAGGTCCTCCACCTTTTGCTGCGCTCGCTCGCTGGTGAAGGGGAAGCTGTGAAAATGGACAAGCTCCAGGGCCAGTCCTCGCTTCATCGCCTTCCAAGCCGCCACCGGGCTGTCGATCCCGCCGGAGAGCAAAACCAGTCCCTTGCCGCTCATGCCGACCGGAAAGCCGCCGAGCCCTGGCACCCGGCTGGGATACAGGTAGGCGGCGGACTTGCGGACGTCCACCTCAATCACCACGTCAGGGTGATGAACGTCCACGCGAATGTGCGGCAGCGCGCGCAGAACGGCCGCTCCGACGGCCTTCTGAAGCGCGGGGCTGTCCAGGGGAAATCCTTTAAATCCCCGCCGGGCCTCCACTTTGAACGTGGACTTGTCCATGAGCTCGCGCTTGGCGACCTCGACGGCCGTCCGCTGGATGGCCGCGAGATCGAGCGGCGCGACCGCGACGGGCGAGATGGACGAGATCCCAAACACCTGCTGCAGCTTTTGCAGCGTCGCATCGACCGGGGCCCCGTTGAGCTGAACGACGATGCGCTGCTGACTGCGCGTCACCTTCACGTCCGGCCATTGGGACAGCGCGCGCCGCACGTTGCGCTCCAAAAGCTGTTCCATCTCGGCGCGGTTTGCGCCCTTCGTCGTCAATTCGCCGTACCGGACCAAGAGATGATCGTACAACAAATCCCGTTCCTCCTACCGTATGCCTAGCGCTTGTTTGACCCAAGCCGTCCGTTCGCGGACAACTTCAATGGCGTGCTCGATCTCCGACATTCGAGTGCCAGGATGCCACGAGAAACGAATCGCCGCAAGTGCCAGTTCCGGTTTGACACCCATGGCCGTGAGAACGTGACTGGGCTCCCGTCCATGTTTGCCACTCGAACAGGCACTCCCTGCGGACACATAGAGGCCCTTTTCCTCAAAAGCGTGCACCAAGATTTCCCCACGCGCCCCGGGCAACGCCGCGCACAGGATGTACGGCGAGTGATGGTCAGGGTTCACAAGCACGTAACCGAGTTCCTCGAGGGCGCGCGCCAGGCGCTCTCGCTTCTGCTCGGCGTCCACGTCGCTCTCCATCTCGCGGACCGCACGCGAGGCGGCTTCCCCAAACGACAGGGCACCGAGGACGTTTTCCGTGCCCGACCGCAGGCCGAATTCCTGGCCCCCGCCAACCACATGCGGTTTCAGCCGAAGGCTGCCGTGGACGTAAAGCGCGCCGACGCCTTTCAACGCCCCCAGTTTGTGCCCGGAAGCGGCGTACAGGTGGATGCGCGTGCGCGCGAGCGAAACAGGAATTTTCCCCAGCGCCTGCGTCCCGTCGACGTGAAACACCACTTTGGGATGTGCTTGGAGTTCATCCGCAATCCGTTCCACGGGCAGCACGGCCCCGGTCTCGTTGTTCACATGCATCACGGAAACCAAGATGGTGTCATCCCGGACGTGGCGCAGGACCTCTTCGGCGGACACATCGCCGCGCCGGTTGGGGCGCACGTAGGAGATCTCGAAACCCTCGCGCTCCAGATCCGCCATCGCCTCGCGGACCGCCGGATGCTCGATGGCCGATGTCACGATGTGGCGTCCGCGCTGCGCATAGGCGCGCGCGACGCCGTAGACGGCGAGGTTATTCGCCTCCGTCCCCCCACCGGTGAACACCACGCGGCCATCTCGCGCCCCGAGGCTCTGCATCACTTGGTCCCGCGCGCGCCGCAGAGCGCGCTCGGCGCGCATCCCCATCCGGTGAAGCGAAGACGGATTTCCGTAGATGTCCAACCACTCGGCCATCCGTTCTCGCACCTCGGGGCGCACCGGCGCGGTCGCCGCATAGTCGAAATACAGCTCGTCCGCCACCTTGACTCCCCCCTGAAGTCAGACGGCCGAGGCAACTGACGCGCCTCGGCCGTGAGCGGATTTCGTGTCAGCGGTAAATGACCTCGTCAATCAATCCGTACGCCTTTGCTTCCTCCGCCGACATGAAGTTGTCGCGATCCGTGTCCTGCGCGACCCGCTCGAGCGGTTGTCCCGTCCGTTCCGCCAAAATCCGATTGAGGCGTTCCCGCGTCTTCAGGATGTGCCGTGCGTGAATTTCAATGTCCGAGGCCTGACCACGCGCGCCGCCCAGCGGTTGGTGGATCATCACCTCGGAATTCGGAAGCGCATACCGCTTGCCCTTCGCACCCGCGGCCAAGAGAACGGCCGCCATGCTCGCCGCCATTCCGACGCACATGGTGCTCACGTCGGGCTTAATGTGCTGCATGGTATCATATATCGCGAGGCCTGCGGACACCGATCCTCCCGGACTATTGATGTACATCTGGATGTCCTTGTCCGGATCATCCGCGGCGAGGAACAGAAGCTGCGCGACCACCGCGTTCGCGACATCGTCGTCGATGGGCGTGCCCAAGAAGATGATCCGATCCTTCAGCAGGCGCGAGTAAATGTCGTAGCTTCGCTCTCCTCGCGACGTCTGCTCGATTACGTACGGGATGAGACTCATGCGCTCAAGCCTCCTTTTCGTCTACGGTACTACAATAACCATTATGCCACCGTCTTGCCATTTCATCAAGGTAAGTCAAAGTCAACTAAGTTTCCAATGCAGGGATGTGCTCTCGGCATGCCAATCCCCGGTGCGCGGGATACTGTGGATATTCCCGCGAGAGGAGGATGGTCATGCAGAGCAAGATGCATCCTGCGGATCGATACCTGCGCCTTGCCACCGGCGTCGCGAGCTTGTCTTCCGCGGTCTATGGCCGCCGTCAATCCGCACTCACGCGCGCGCTGCTCGCCGGGTTCGGCGCGATGAAAATCGCGGAAGCCGTCACAGGATTCTGCCCGATGAAGGCGTCGGTGGAGCGCTTGGCCAAGCCATCGGGCGTGTCCGCCGAGTCGACCCGCCAGTGGGTCCAAAAAGCATCCAGGGCCGTGGGGGATGGCACAAAACGGTCGATGCAGAAAGCGCAAGACTCGGCGAAGCAGGCGGCCGATCTCGTCCAGGCAAAGTCGGACACGCCCATCCCGGATGAGGTGGCGAAGTTCTTGGTGGAAGACAACAAGCGCGAGCCGAGCGATGAGGATAACGCTTGACGTGCAGGCGCGGAAGAAGACAGCCACCGCGCGGATGGCTGTCTTCTTCCGCGTACACCCCTTGTCCCCTTCATTCCGCGCGTGCCCGCTCCACGACATCGCGTTGAGGAAGGAAGCGGACGCCGTATTTGCCGTTGCGAAGGCGGTACACCTCGACCTGGCTCGGGCGGGCCGAGCGCCGAATTCGTTCGTCGGCTTCGACCCACATGACAGCGCAATACGCTTCGAATTTCGTATCGTACACGCCCGCGAAGTACACCCAATCGCCCATGCGCCTTCCCTCCCCTGCACGTGTAGTATGAGGCTCGGTTCGGGCGCAGACGCAGGGAATCGATGTGACGCATGGGAAAATGGCGGTCGCCTCATTTTCTTTCTCCGGACCTTTTGCTACAATATTTGCACCACTTCGGTGGGGGCGAAGCGCCGGTCATCAGATGATCTGCGGGTCGCCTTGGCATCGGAGCTTGTCCATCAGCACGATCGCGGTCGCGTGAAACCAGGCGTATGATCCGTCAAGAGGCAACTCCGGCAAAGGAGTGAACGCGCGATGATGACGAAGGATGACATCCTGTTGCTCAAGACTAAGCTGCTCCCGCCCGGAGCAGAAGCCGTCATCGATTTTCTCGCTGCTCGCCATAGCCAACTGGAGTCGACGAACATCGTGCTGGAGAACGTGCCGCTTCTCATCATTGGGCGTCACGGCATGATCGCCCGCCTGCCGCTGAATGGCCGCATCAAAAAGGTGAGCCAGGCGGAGGAGATCCTGCCCGCTCTCCATGCGTATTTCAACAGCGCGTCCTCGACCGACAAGCTGTTTGTCTTCATCAATCTACCGGAACTTCCGATTCCGCCGGAAGTGCAGCAAGTGCTGTCGGAGGTCGAGGCGCGAGCCATGCGCCGCGAGGAAATCCGGATGAAGATCGACCGCGCCCTCGACGAGCGGAATCGCGAAGCCTTTGACCGCGCCGTCAAGGAGCTCGAAGAGCTGATGCGCGAAGAGGATTCGACGGTGGGCCCAGCCCCGAGCGCCACGTAGGAAGTATAGCGCGGTGGAGTCCAGGTAACGCTCAGGATGAGGAGTGATGGGATGGACCGAGGAGCGCTCTGGGAGAAGGCGTCAGAACTCGCCCGTCTCATCGCCGATTCCGAGCAGGCGCGGCGTTACCGGGACGCGAAGGCCAAACTCGACGACTCGCCGGAAGCCCAGTCGTTGCTCCGCCGATTTCGTGAACTCCAGGAGGCGGTGCAGGAGTTTCAGGCGCGCCGCGTCCCGCCGATGCACTATCGGCACGTGATCGAAGAGGCGGATCGTCTGCTCGCGGATATGCGGCGAATCCCGGAGATTGCGTCGTTTGAAGAGGCGGAGCGCGAACTTAACCAGCTGCTCGACGCGGTCTCCCAACGACTGCAAAAGGGATTGTCGTCGCCGCCCCCGCGGTGACCCCCGCGGACGCGTTGACACCATGGACACATGGTGTTATGTTGATGCAAGCATGGCGCAGGCCAAATCTGGATAGCGGATGGGAATGAGACGACATGGCTCATGACGAGTTTCTCGATCACGAGGACGAGGTCATCGTCCTGGAGGACGAAAACGGCGAAGAGCATCAGTTCGTGTTGGGCGAGGTCTTGACGGTCGACAACAAGGATTACGCGGTGTTGTTGCCGCTCGACGACTCCATGGAGGAAGGCGTCATTTTCCGCATCGACGGAGAAGACGGCGAGCAAATGGTGTTGTCAGAGATCGAGGACGACGAAGAATGGCAGCGCGTCGTCGACGCCTACAACGACGAGCTGTTTGACGACAGCGAAGAAGAGGACGAAGATTGAGCTTCCTCTCCATCGCCGTTTCGTGGTGTGAAACACCGCGAAACGGTTTTTTCATGCCCTCGTGAAGTCCTTCGGCCACACGTGCGCACGCGTTCATTCCCTAGAAATGAGGGGCATAAATCGCAGCGAATTTCGAATATATAGGCATTGACGCCGTTTGGAGATTGTCTTTTTGAACAACTTATTCTATGATGAAATTGACCCATTCAAGTTGTCGCCGTGATTGCCGCGGCCAGAGAAAGGAGCCAGACCATGACCCCGAATGATCTCGACGCACTACTCCGTGAAACACGCACCTTTGCCCCGCCGGAAGAATTTCGCCGTCAAGCGAATTACAACGATGAAAGCATTTACGAGGAAGCGGCGCGTGATCCCGAGAGTTACTGGGCGAAGCAAGCTGAACATATCACTTGGTTTCATGAATTTGAAAGCGTTTGCAGATGGGACCCGCCGCACGCGCAATGGTTCATCGGCGGCAAGCTGAACGCCGCATATAACTGCGTGGATCGCCACACGCTCACCCACCGCAAGAACAAGGCGGCCATCATCTGGGAAGGCGAACCGGGTGACAGCCGCGTCCTCACGTACGACATGTTGCGGCGCGAAGTCGACAAAGCCGCACATATGCTCACGAAGCTCGGCGTCAAGAAGGGCGATCGCGTCACCATCTACCTGCCCATGGTGCCGGAGCTGCCTATTGCGATGCTCGCGTGCGCGAAAATCGGCGCCATGCACTCGGTCGTGTTCGGCGGATTTTCCGCGCAGTCGCTCAAGGACCGCATCCTGGACGCCGGCAGCAAGCTGCTCATCACCGCGGACGGCGGCTGGCGCCGCGGCAAAGTCATTCCGCTCAAGCAGAACGCGGACGAGGCGGTCGCGGGCACGCCCATCGAAAAGGTGGTGGTGGTCCAGCGGATCGGCGAAGCGGCGCAGGCAACCATGAACCCCGCGAGGGACATCTGGTGGCACGAGGCCATGGCGAGCGCGCCGACGCAACCGTTCCCGGCCGAACCCATGGACGCCGAAGACTACCTGTTCTTGCTCTACACGTCTGGCACCACCGGCAAGCCGAAGGGCATCGTCCACAGCACAGGCGGATACTTGGTGGGCGTCAACACGTCCATGCGGACCGTCTTCGATCTGAAGGACGATGACGTGTTCTTCTGCACGGCGGACATCGGCTGGATCACCGGCCACACGTACATCGTGTATGGGCCGCTGTCGGCCGGCGCGACGGTCGTGATGTACGAAGGATCGCCCGATTATCCGGATCGCGACCGCTATTGGGCCATCGTGGAGAAGTACGGCGCGACCATCCTGTACACCGCGCCGACCTCCATCCGCATGTTCATGAAGTGGGGCCCGCAGTACGTCGAAAAGCACGATCTCAGCACGCTCCGGCTGCTCGGATCCGTCGGCGAGCCCATTAACCCGGAGGCGTGGATGTGGTACCACAAGTACGTCGGCCAGGAGCGGTGCCCCATCGTGGACACGTGGTGGCAGACGGAGACGGGTTGTGCGATGATCGCTCCACTTCCGGGCATCATCACCACCAAGCCGGGTTCCGCTACCAAGCCCGTGCCCGGCATCTCCGTCGATATTCTCGATGACGACGGCCATCCTGTCCCGCCCGGGCACGGCGGCAACCTCGTCATCACCAAGCCTTGGCCCTCCATGCTGCGCACCGTGTGGGGCGATGACGAGCGGTTCCGCAAGACGTACTTCGGCAAGTTCGAAGGCATCTACCTGCCTGGGGACGGAGCCTACCGAGATCAGGACGGCTACTACTGGATTGTCGGACGCTTGGACGACGTCATCAACGTGTCCGGCCACCGCATCGGCACGGCAGAGGTGGAGAGCGCCCTGGTGGCGCATCCCGCAGTCGCCGAGGCGGCCGTCATCGGACGCGCCCACGAGGTGAAGGGGCAGGCCATCACCGCATTCGTCATCCTCAAGGAGGGCCACACCGGTTCGGACGATCTCGTCGCAGAACTGAAGCAATTCGTTGTCGAACAAATCGGCGCGATGGCCCGGCCCGAGGAGATCATCTTCACGGCCGATCTCCCCAAGACGCGCAGCGGTAAGATCATGCGCCGCCTCCTGCGCGACATCGCGGAGGGCCGCGTGGTCGGCGACACCACCACGCTGGCGGATCCGGCCATCGTGGAGCAGCTCAAAGCGCAGTACAAGGATCAGGAATGATGTGAATGCCCGGCGCCTGTGAAATCCTGCGCCTGGAAGGAGGTGATCCGGCAGGCGCAGGACGCCCACTCGTCGTTTGCCGAGCCGTTGTCAACCCGTGAAAAAGAGATGGAAAAGAGGGTGAACAGAATGTCTGATCAGGCGAAAATCGCAGATCCTGGTCCGCTTGGGCTCGCCGGGTTTGGCATCACAACGTGCATCCTGAGCCTCATCAACGCGGGCGTGACGAGTGCAGGCGCACTCGGCGTCGTCCTGGGACTCGCCATCGCGTACGGCGGTGCGGCGCAGTTCATCGCCGGACTTTGGGAGTTCCGCAAGGGCAACACGTTCGGCGCCACCGCATTTTGCTCGTATGGCGCGTTCTGGTGGGCGTTCTACCTCATCAACAAGTTCGCGCCCACGGCAGGCCTGGGTCTCTTCCTCCTGTTCTTCGGCATCCTCACGCTGTTTTTGTGGTTCGGCACCTTCTACCTGAATAAGGCGCTCTGGTTCGTGTTCTTGACGCTCTGGATCACGTTCTTCCTGCTCGCGGCTCACGCCTTTGGCATCATCGGCAGCAGCACGGCCGGTGGCTGGGTCGGCTTTATCTGCGGTTTGAGCGCACTCTATACCTCGTTTGCCACGGTGCTCAACGAGACCATGGGCCATGTCTTCATGCCCGTGGGGCAACCGTTTGTCCTAAAGCGCACTTCTGCAACCGGTGTAAGCGCTTAATTCATCGCGAAGAATTCGCTTGCCTTTCTCGTTCCCCATGTATAGCCCGTGCAAGGCGGCCCTTGCCAGGCCGCCTTTGCGCATGGCGACCTCAGCCTCATCCGCCCACCTGCACCCTGCGCTTCGTCAACGCTCGTCGTCGACAAGCTTCTCGTGCAGACCGCTCTCGAGCAACCTGCGCGTCTCCTCGACGTGAGACTGCATGACGCGCTTTACCCACGCCGCATCGCCGGCGAGGATGGCCTCCGCGAGACTTCGGTGCTGCGCGAGCGCGCTTCGCATATCCGCGTCTCCGCGCTGCATCCGCCTGCGCATGACGAGCGCGAGCGTGAGTTCGACGAGGCTCCTCATCTCTTCCCACATGCGCGACACGCGGCGATGGCCCGACGCGCGCACGATCGCGTCGTGGTAGGCCAGGTCGAGGTTGGACAAGTCCTTCCAGTCCTTCCGGGAAACCGCCTCCTCCATGGCCGAGACAAGCGCCGAAAGCATCAGAGCGAGGGATGCGCGCTCGGCGCGCGGCCGTTCACACACGCGTGACGCGGTGAACTGCTCAATCATGCTCCTGACGTCGTACAATTCCAACGCATCTCCCAGGTCCAACCCCACCACCTGCGCCCCGTTTCGGCCAAGCGCAATCAAGCCCTCGTGCGCCAACTGTCGCAAAGCCTCGCGCACCGGCGAGCGGCTCGTACCGAAGCGGCGCGCCAAGGCGTTTTCACTGAACACATGCCCCTTCGGCCACTCTCCCCACACGATCTCCCTACGAAGCGCGTCCGCGACGGCGTCCCCGAGCGTCCTCTCCCCTCCTGCGTGCCGCTTCACCGTACCCCTCCTTTTCGAAGCCTTCAGACAGTTGACATCGCCGCTTCAAACCTCTATCATCGACATCGCACATACTTACGATTGGTAAGTAGATGAGAAATCAGAGAGTGGGAGTGGAGGAAACATCATGTCCAACGTCCGTTTGACTATCCTTTACTATAGTGCAACGGGGACCAACTATCGAATGGCGCAAATTGCAGCGGAGGCCGCGCGCGAACTCGGCGCTGAAGTGAGGGTGCGCAAAGTGGCGGAACTCGCGCCGCGCGAAGTGATTGAGACGTCTCCCGCGTGGAAGGCGCATGTCGAGGCGACTGCGCACGTCCCAGTGGCCACACCCGACGACGTCGCTTGGGCCGATGCGGTCATCTTCAGCGTCCCAAGCCGGTTCGGCAACATCCCATCGCAGATGAAGCAATTCCTGGACACGCTGGGCCCCCTGTGGGCCAAGGGCTTGACCGCCAACAAGGTCGTCAGTGCCATGTCCAGCGCTCAGAATCCACACGGCGGCCAGGAAGCGACGATTCTCTCGCTCTACACCTCGATGTACCACTGGGGCGCCATCATCGCCGCGCCAGGATTCACGGATGCCTCCGCGTATGCATCCGGCGGAAACCCCTACGGCACGAGTGTGACGGTGTCGGAAACCGGCGAGATCGACCCAGGGACTCAGGACGCGATTCGCCATCAGGCGCGCCGAACGGTGACCATCGCATCTTGGGTGAAACAAGGGCAAGCCGTGACGGCGTGAGATCAGGGGCCCGCGCGTGCGGGCCCCTTAATCCTTGCCTCAGCGGAGAAAGTCGGGCTGTTTAAACCGGGGATTCGGATAGCGGTAAAAGCCCTCTCCGGTCTCGCGGCCGAGCTTGCCCTGGTCAATCATCACCTTCAGCTTCTCCGCAAGCCTCGCGTACGCCTCGTTACCCGCCTTCGCCTTGCCGGACGCGATGTTGTACGCGGTTCGAATACCCACGGTGTCCAGGATGGCAAACGGCCCCTCCTTCGCCCCCGTCGCAATCATCCACGTCTTGTCGATGGTCTCCGGATCGGCCACCTCGTTGACCCACAACATCTGCGCGGCCTCCAGGAAGGGCACGAGCAGCGAATTCAGGATGTAGCCCGGCTGCTCTTTGCGCAGGGGCAGCGGCACCATGCCAATCGCCCGCGCGAACTCCATCACGTCCTGAAACACCTGCTCGTCGGTTCCGCCGTGGCGCATGACCTCCGCCGTGTTGTGCCGCCAGATGGCGTTGGCAAAGTGCAGCGCGAGAAACCGCTCGGGTCGCCCCGTGGCCTCCGCGAATTGGCTCGGGAGCAGCGTGGATGAATTGGTGGCGAACACGGTGTGGGGCGGCGCGACCTTGGCCAGCCGCTCGTAAAACTCGCGCTTGACCTCCGGAATCTCGGGCACCGCCTCAATGACGAGGTCCGCTTCGCGCACGGCGTCGGCGAGATCGGCCGTCAGGCGTATTCTGTCCATCGCCGCGTCGACCTGCTCCTGCGACGCACCGAGATCCCGCATGTAATTTGGCTTCAGCTTCTCGAGCCGATCCCGCGCTTTGGCGAGCGCCTCGTCCGAGATGTCGTAGATCACGACCGGAAAACCGTGAAACGCCGTTTGGTACGCGATTTGGCTTCCCAAGACACCGCCACCGGCGACCGCGATGTTCCGAAACTGCATTCCGCCCACCCTTTCCTTCTCTTCGCTCCGCTGTGCCTCGTCAGGCAGGTGCCATGGTCACGCGCTCCCGCTCCACAGCTGCCTGGACGTAGGCCTTGGCGATCCCGACCGCGGCGATCTGCCGCTTGTCCACCCGCCGCAGCGGGACGTCGCACGCGAACGCCGCTCGGAAGGGAAACGGTTTCAACCGAATGCGACCAGGCCCCTCCCACTGAACCTCGATGGGCTCGCCCATGATGGACTCCAGCTCTCGAAACGGCCCGCGAAGCCATGGAACAACCGGCCCCATCCCGCAGCGCGGATGGCTCAGGCACACGTACAGGGATAGTTTATCGAGAAACTGGACGACGCGCACATCGCGCGCGACGTCTCGTTCGGCAACGCCCAGTTCCCCCAGGAGGCGCGCCTGGCGAGATTGCTCGCGCGCCAGAAACGCCAGCGCATCGGCATCTGCGGCATGCTCGAAAAAGGCCGCGTAGTGCCGACTGGCGAGGAGACCCGCGTACGGATCTCGATCCTCGAGCTGGTCGACGCCGCAGTGATAGTGAGCCAGCTTCCACGAATCGGGAAGGTCGAGAAACGAGTACGGCGCGCCGCGCGCGTCGTTCCACATGGGCACCTTGTCCATAGCTTTCCATGCCAGGTCGTGCTCGGCCGCGGCCTTGAGCACCGAAGCGCGCCGCTCGACGGCTGAGAACACCTCGTCTCGCAGCCACGCGCCCATCTCGCCCGCGTGCAGGCTGTGATCGTACTGCCCAATCATCCGAAACGCGTTTTCCGCATCCACGACAATCACGTCCGAACCGCCTCCAACGGTAAACAAAATGCCGCGACTGGGAAGCGATGTTGAAACGCTTCGCCAGCGCGGCCCGCATTCCTGCTAGGACTTCACGACTCGATGGCCTTCGCGATGGCGCGATCGAGCGCGTCTTCGACGCGCGCCGCGACGGGATCGAGGGCGGGATCTTGTATCCATCCGATGAGCGCGGTGGGTCTGGGAAACGCCACCTTCGTCCCATCGCCGTCCTGATACACCACGACCTTGCACGGGAGAAAATACCCGACCTGAAGGTTTTGCGACAACACCTCGTTCGCGGCCTTCGGGTTACACACCTCGAGAATGCGGTACGGCGTCGAAAACGGCATGCCTTTGGCGCGAAGCGTCTCGGGGACGTCCATTTGCCAAAGCACGCCGAACTGCTGCTCTTTGAGCGCCTCCGTCACGCGATGGACCGTCTCGTCCACCGCGTAGGGGGAATCGTACACGCGAGCCCAGCTTTCGCTCATTCTCCATTCCTCCCATCGTTCCACACGGTCTCCAGGGCTTGAAGCACGGCGCGCTTGGGCACGAGGCCCTGAAGCCGCATCACCGGGACTCCATCCCGGAACGCCATGAGCGTCGGAATGCTCATCACCCCGTAAGCCTGTGCAACGCGCGGACTCTCATCCACGTCCAGTTTGCCCACAATGAGCTCGCCTTCGAACTGGCGAGCGACCGCCTCGACCACCGGCGCCATCAGCCGACAGGGCGCACACCACGGCGCCCAGAAGTCCACGAGCACCGGGGTCTCGGCGTCGCGAAGAAGCCGCGTGAAGGACGACTCCGACAGCGTCAACGTGGCCATGTCCACATCGCCGCCTTTCCCGTAGCATCTGCTCCGTCAGGACGAACGCCGCTTCGCCGCATTCCAGGCCATGATCCCGCCCGTGAGGTTGCGCACGTCCCGGAAACCGTGGCGTGCCAGCCACTTGGCCGCACGAGCGCTGCGCGCCCCGGAGCGGCACATGACGACGACGGGCTTCTCCTTGTCCAATTCAGCGCTGCGATGCGGCAACTCGCCGAGCGGAATGTTCTTGAACCCTTGAATATGGCCTCCCCGAAATTCCGAAGGCTCCCGCACGTCAACCAGCTGCGCGCCTGACCTTTTGTCTCGCAGGAGGTCCTTCAGCTCGTCCGCCGAGATGGGCCGAACGCCTTTCGCGGGAAGCGCTCTCCAGATCCACACGCCTACGACGACCGCCACCGCGACAATCCAGATCCACGACATGGACATATCTCACTCCTCGACAGGCTCTGCGTTGTTATACCTTACTGGGTATAGTATACGACAAGCCGTCGAGATCGACAAGCGGCCGCGAGGTTCCCGGCCGCTCCATTTCGATGCGAAGGCGCGGATGCCATTTCAGCGTTCCGGCGAGACGAGCGCCCGCGCAGCCGCGCGCAGGTGAAGAGCGAGGATGGCCGCCGCGAGCACGAGGGACGCCACAAACACCCCCGCCACCTTCGGCCAGGAGGCGCTGTCGAGCCACGCCACCACGCGTCCGCCCTCGATGAACCACACGCCCGCCAGGAACACCTCCAGCCCGAACCAAGCGGACATCCCGCCGCGATTGCGCCGAAGCGTCACGCTCGCGGACCAGACCGTGTTCCACGTCCCACAGAGGCCCGCCACCGCCCACGCGATCAGCATTTCCCGCAGATCCGCGCCTCTTGCCGCGCGCTCCATCGCGGCATGCGCCCAAAGCACAAGCCCGCCCAGCGCGCCCGCGGTCACCCAGAACCACGTGGTGAGGTTTTCGGCCAGCGCAAACCCGACGATCACGCCCTCCCTGCGCACGGGCCAGCCGCGCGCCCAGTCGCCGAGGTGATCGAAAAGCGCCGTCACCGCAAAGCCGCAAAACATGGACCACAACCACGCGCCGCCAAGCATTCCGCCCTCGAGGCGTGCGAACGAGAGGTGCAGATGCGGAGACGTCCACTGCAACATCACGAAAACCAAAGCGGCCACGATGGGAATGGTGAGGTGAACGGCCACAGCCCGCCAAACTGACCTCGCGCCGGTCGGCCAGAGCGCGCGCCCAATCGCCATGCGAAAGATGGCGAGTGCGGTCCGGACCATCTCCGCACCCGTATTCGTCACGTGTGGCTCCAAACCGCGGGCGAGCGCGTCGTGATCCGGCGGACGAGAGAAGCGAGGCGCTCGACGCACCCCTTCCGCCCGCCCGGGCGCGGCGTCCCGCCGCGCCGCATGGAGCCAAGTGCCGCGGGCGAGGCATCGCACGCCGACTGCCGCACAGATGAGCCCATACGCCGCGTAAGCCGCCGCGAACACCATCCAACTCTCATGCGTTCCGGACAGGGGGCCACGCTTGGCGATGTCGTCGACGATGAACACCATCAGGCCCGTCCACATGCCATCGCCCACGGTTCCCAGCCAGCGATAGGGCGAGCTTCGCAGCGCAGCGAGCACGGCGGAGACGCAGGCGCGGCCCGCATACGCAAGGACTGCCACAGCCAGAAGGGACAACCACGTACCGAGAACCTGCGGATTCCCCAAAAGCCCGTGCGCGGCATGGACGCCGGCGGAGAGAGCCGCGCCAAGAAGGAGCCAGCCCATCAGTCTGACATACGCCGCCGCGGCGCGAACGCACACCACCGTGACGCGCGCATACGGAAGCATCGCCGTCGCCCCGACCCCGTCTCCCCCACCGGCCCAGCTCGCGAGGGAAAACGAACCGAGGAAGAGCCACACCGAGAGCGACGCCACGCCAACGCGATCCGGCGAAGCGGAGGTGCTCACCGAGAGGGTCAGGCCCGCGACCAACGATACCCCCGCCGCGACGAGGATCCACGCGAGTCGCCGCTTCCATGAACTCCGGATTCCCCGTCCCCTGGACCACTCGAATCGCCACAGCGCCATCCATCGCTCGGCCTGCGTCACGGCGAAAACACCTCCCGGTAGCGCGAGGCGACCGACAGGCCGCGCGCCCGAATGGCGTCGGCCGTTTCGTCCGCCGCAATGGAGCCGTCCTTGAGAAACAGGACGCGATCGAAGAGTGGCTCCAGTTCGCGCACGTCGTGCGTGGCCATGAGCACCGTTCGCCCAAGTTCGCCGCACTCGCGCACCATGGCGCTCGCGATGATCTCACGCCCCAAGGGATCGATGCCCGTGAACGGCTCGTCGAGCAGCACGACCTCCGCGCGGCGCGCCAGGCACGTGATGAGCCCGACGCGCGTCACCTCGCCGCGCGAAAGGCGGGCGATGGGGCGATCGAGGCGAAGGGCGAGATCGGCCACCAGGCGGCGTTCGCTCTCCTCGCTCCAGTCGGGATACAGGCGGCGAGCATGCGTGAACCACTCGCCGACGGTGAGCCAGCCGGGCAAATGACCGCGCTCGGGCAAGAGCGCCGTGTGGAAGAGCGTTCGCCAGCCAGGTGCCTGCCCGAGCACCCGAACGTGACCCGCCTCGGGCCGGAGTATCCCCGCGATGATCCAAAGCAGGGTCGTCTTGCCTGCGCCGTTTGGCCCTAGCAGGCCCACCATCTCGCCGGCTTGGATGCGAAGGGAAATCTCGTGGAGAATGGGGCGCTTGGCATACGCGAATCCCACCCGGTCACACTCAATGGCTGCGCGCATCCTCGTCTCCTCCCTCTTCTTCAGCGCCGAGCCGAAGCAAATCTTCCACGCGCATGCCGAGATCGGCCGCGACGCGCCGCACGTGTTCAAACGCCTGGCGGGCGATGCGCGCCCGCGCCCGCGCCTCGACGCCCGGTTCCCGCGCGACGAACGTGCCCTGGCCGCGAAACGTCTCGAGCAGCCCGTCCTGCTCCAGCTCGGCGTACGCCCGCATGACGGTGTTTGGCGTCACGCGAAGACTGGCGGCGAGATCGCGCACGGAGGGCAGGCGAGTTCCCTTCGGCAGGCGTGCGGCGGCAATTTCCACCCGGATGCGATGGGCAATCTGCTCGTACAACGGCTGCGACGGATCGAGCTCCCACGCGGGAGGTCGCCAAGGTGGATCCAACGTCATGCCGCTTCCCCCTCGCAGCCGGATGTCTTAAGTGTATTAAATCACATGATACACTTGGCCCGCAAGACCGCGCTGTCAGCCTCGAACAAACGGCTCGCCATGAGCCGCACGCGCGAGCGATCCGGCCGACGCGCAGCGCGAGCCCATGGCGGCTCACGCACGCCGCGAGGCGCCGCCCCTCGGCGGTTTCCCTCCGCACGCGGCGATCGGGCCAGCGCATCAACCGTTCGCCGGCCAGTAGGCGTCGCCCCGGATGACGAAGCCGGGAAGCGCCATAGGCGGGCGATGATGAAACTCGGCGAGCACCTCGACAGCCGACTCGGATGACGCGTCTTTCGCCGCGAAGTTGAGCGGCGACGCAACGATTGCCGCGATGGTCCGCGCCAGCTCGTTTCGCTCTCCATCGGCCGCGCTGCCCGCGTCGTAGGGAAACGTGAGCGACCAGAGCAGCAAAGGAGGCAAGCTGCCGTGATCCAAGGGGGGCAAAGATAGATTCCAGGTGGCGAGCTTGCCCGACTGATAGTCCGAAAACGGCGGCACGCCCGGTACCTTCGCACCCACGAGACGGTTCCAATAACTCGCAAGGGATTGCGCCCCCGCGACCGCGTCCGCCCGAAGGGCATCAAGCGCCGCTTGACCCACGGACTCGGTGTATGACGCATCCGGCGAACGGATGTCTGGCGCGTTCACCTCCGCCACACTGACGCGCGGCGGAAGCGTTGGCTTGGCCGGAAAACACCCGATCCATTCGCCCACGCCCACCCAAACCTTGTCGCCCTGAACCGCCAACGTGGGCACGGTCAGGTTCGGCGTCTCCATTTCAAGCCACGATCCGATGGACACGCTGCGCGGAATGGGGTACTCGGCGGCCTGGCCCGTTTGCACGTTGAACGCCACCAGCCGGTTCCACACGCGGTAGCCCCACGATACGGGCAGCGCGCGCAGCGGCGAAGGCAGCGACCCGGGCCCCTTGAGCGCCACCCAGATCCATGGGCCCACCTGGCCCAAGATCAGGTTGTCCCACGATCCCGGCGGCCACGTCTCCGGATTTACGAGCGAGCCATACATCGGGATGCTCGAGGGCCACTTGGCCGCCGGCTTGCCCGCCACTTCGACCGTGACCGGCTCCGTCCGAAACCCGCTCGGGAAGCCGCTCTGGAAGTTGAGGCGAACAGGCCCGTGGTATGTGTGCTGCGTCTGTGCCGGCAGCAGACCGCCGGATTTCAATTCGTCGCCAAGCGAGTAGGACGCGGCGTACCAGCGTTGCCCCGTGATCCACCCCCGCGCGTTGACGAGATCGACGTGCACCGTCAGGCGAAGGCGCGCGCCCTCCGGTTCGATTCCCGCGATCACGGCGAGATCTCCTTCATGTAGGAGAGGAGAGGCGGCGCGGAGAAACGTGACGCAGAGCCGATTAACTGTGCGGCGTCACGGACAATTCGTAGTTCAGGAGGGTGGTCTCCAGGTCGTGCGGAAGCCCCCGCACTTCTTCCTGGACAAAGTCCCAGTTGACGTTCGGCCCGTGAACGAAAATGGCAAGGCCATTCGTGCCATCCGCAAGCTCGTACGCGAGCGCGTTCGGGTTGAGCAAAACGCGAGCGGCAAACGTCGGCGACGTCACGGGCCCGACGTCCTGCATGTCCTGAGGAATGAGTTGCTGCCAATTCGGAAAGTAAGCCATGACATCCTGCACAATGCCTCCCATGGCTGTGTCCACGAAGAATGTGAGCGTGCTTTGGCCGTCTCCGCTGGCGAGATCGATGGCAACAGAACCATCGGCGCCGTCGCCAGCGCGCGTGACCCACCAACCCCGCGGGCCCAAGAGTTCCACGCCGCCGTCGTTGGTGCCATTGTTCAAAAAGTACACACTAAGATCCGAAACTTGGTCCGGCGGAATGGTGAAGTGGATGGGATGAAACCCTCCCGCGGGGTAGGGCAGGAGCGGCTGCTCCGGCGTAATCCCGTATTGAGCGTTCACGATGGGCACCACAGGAATGCGGACCTGCTGCCCATCGCGGCCGATGAAGAGGACCGAGTTTTGATTGTTCAGCAGGCTGCTTTGCGTGTTGGACGACGGTTGCTCCACGTTCGCCGTGTGCTGCTTGGCCTTGTCCCCGCCGGCAGATCGATTGGAACTGGAGGTTCCATTCGCCTCCTCGCCGCGCACCTGCTGATGCGCCGCGGTCGAGGTTTTCGAAGCATTCGTGACGTGTCCAACCGACACCTGCAGGGGAGTCCCGCATCCTCCCACACCGATGGCGACCATCATCACGAGCGCGAAAGGAAGCGCAGATCGCCGCGCTCCGGCCTTCTGGCCACCCTTGTGTACTGTTGCGGGATGGCAAGGTTTCATGCAATTCACGTGACGTAACTCCCGTGCGCGACGCTCCTTATGCAGCGCGCGAAGATGAAGGTAGAGACAAGGAAGGATTCGACAACTCGTCGCGGAATCCTCCCTCCAAGGGAACCTCGTCCATGGAAGACCGCCACGCTGTGTAGATTTGCGTGTCGGTGTTCTGCAACTTTATTTTGCGTTAAACCATTTGACCCCGAAGCTCGGCGAAAAACGCATTCGCAGCCTCTGCCAAGCGCTCCGCGCGTCTCACGAGCCAATCCTCATACTCATCGACACTGCGCTCCATCACGTCCTCGTCGATAAACTGAGATCTCAGCTTTTCCACG
>NZ_BCRQ01000027.1 GCF_001552675.1 Alicyclobacillus sendaiensis NBRC 100866 | reverse complement strand
GCTATCTCATCACATGGCTGGTGAACATGAGGCGTCCGTTGCAGTTGTGGCGCGATCTCGGCACGAAAGGCTTCTGGGGATTTCAGGAAATGATCCTCGGGACCCCATTTTTACCGCTCGTGAACCCGTTCTTTTGGCTGTTGTTGATCCTGTGGTTTGTGCGTCATGCGCCGTGGATTCCGACCCTATTCCCGGGCTTTCTCTACTACTTAGCTTCAATTCTCTTGTTCATCGGCAATTTCGTGTTTGTATACAGCAACATGGTCGGCATGTACCTTGAGGTCGAGAAAAGTCAACGGCGGGGATCTGCGTTGTTGTCTTTCAGGCTGGTTCTTTCGGCGGTTCTCTCGCCGCTGTATTGGCTCCTGATGTCCGTCGCCACGTATCGTGCGTTATGGGAACTCATTCGAAGGCCGTTCTATTGGAACAAGACGCCGCATGGTCTGACGACGACCACGGTGCGCCTGCCGTCATAAGGAGCATTCACGAATGATGCGATGGGTTGAACTTTCAAAGGAGAACGCATCCGTTCAGAGAAAAGACCGGACCAGCTGGGTTCTAGCCGCGATCGTATTTTTGGCTGAGTTCGTTTTCGGCTGTTATCTGTACGCAGTCGAAGGTGATATCCAGGAGGATGCCCTGAGCCGCGTGGCCAACGCATTTTACGTGTTGTTTAGCCGGAATCCGCATCTGGGCGCGATTGGCTTTGTATGGAACCCCTTGCCGAGCATGTTTGAGTTGCCGCCCGTCGCCCTGTGGCGTTGGTTCCCACCCATCGCTTCAGACGCGTTGGCTGGCGTGCTCGTGACATCCCTCGCATCTGCGGCCATCGCGTTCGCATTGTACCGAGCTCTGCTTGGGGCTCAAGTCTCGAAGGCCACTTCCCTTGTGCTCGTTTTGTGCCTCGCGCTGCATCCGTTCATGTTCCTCTACGGTGCAAATGGCATGAGTGAGATGATCTTCGCCTGTTTTTTGGTCATCTGTCTATTAAACTATCTCGCATGGAAAGACGAATATTCCATTTCAAGGTTGGTCATTGCAGGGTGTGCCCTCGCGATGGCGTTTTGGGCGCGCTATGAAGCGGGAGCATTCGGGGTGGGGCTGTTTGCAATCGTTCTCTTCGACGCGCTACGCCGTGCCCCGATGGGTGCACATGCGCGCTTACTCATGTCTCGCCGGAGGTACCGCTGGTTCCGCAGGCAGGAGCGTTTGTGGTACGCCCTCGCCACTGCTCTGGTATTGCTCTTGCCTGCCGTATATTCGGGCATTGTGTGGATTGCGCTGAATGCTGAGATCATGCACGATCCGCTCTACTTCCTGCACTCTGCGTATTCGAACTTATCGTTGACGAGCGTGCTTTCCTCGACGTCCAAGTATCGCTCAATTGAGCACCACCCGGTGCGTGTTCTGCTGTTCATGTGGCGACGGATCTGGATGTTTATGGTTCCTGTAGGTATGCTGCTTGTGTACCGCCTCATTCGCGGTCGACTCTTTCGGTGGGAGACGTTACAACTGCTCCTGCTCGCTGCATCCATTCCTTCGCTACAGTTCTTGCTACTCCTGCATGGAGCATCATACGGTTGGTTGCGATTTTTCTTTTATCCTCTTCCGATTGCGGTGGCCTGGTGGACATACGAAATGCGTGCAGATGCCAGGCAACTGAAGCGATGGGAGCGTGAACTGGCGCAACTTGCGATGGCCATGTCCGTTGCAATCTCCGGCGTGCTCACAGGAGTAGTGATGGATCGAAATGCCGAGATTGCGCCTGAGGAATACAGTCTCATTCACATGGATAAAAATGCGGTGCTTCAACAGCTCCGAATCCAACAGCAAGTCGCCCAATATATAAATCAGGAGCTTCCCGCGGCGACGATTCTTATGGATTCGTACGCTGCCTTCGATGTGATTCTTCATGTGCAACACCCGCGTTTACGAGCGACTACGATTTTGTGAACGCGCTGCGCTATCCGGCGACGTATCACGTCGGGTATATCGTTGTTCCAGACCCGGTAAACGGATATCAGTTTGACGCCGTAAACCGCACCTATCCAACCCTCTATGTCCATGGAGCATCGTGGGCACATCTGGAGAAGAATTTCGGTATGTGGAAAATCTACCGAGTCCTCAAAAACCCATAGCTTGGCCTCGCGCTTGCACAGGACTTTTGCTTAAGGTCGTCGAGTTCTGCATGGACGTTGCCTCATACCACGTGGACGGCGAACGAATGAGGCCCCCGCAAGATTGTTCCCTGCGGGGGCCTCAAGGTGTCAATGTGTTAGCGATGCAGAGGAGCTGGTTGAGGTCTCAATCCGCCGCTGTTTGTCCGGCTGATGGAAGATGAGCACCGCGAGCACCGACGTGGCGGCGAGCACGGCCATGAGCCAGAAGGCGCTCTTGAAGCTGCCCGTGGCGTTGACAATCCATCCTGTGATGACCGGCGCAAGAAAACCGGCTGCCGCAAAAAAGGTATCCATGACGCCCAGAGCCGTGGCCGTGCGCTCTCGCATCAGATCCACGTTCATCGCGTAGAAGGTGGAGTTCGCGCTCATCCCAAAGCCCACCGCGAGCGTGATGAAGACGATGGCCGTGGTGAGATCGTGCGTAAAGGTGAGCGGGATGACGCAGAGCGCCGACAAGAGCTGCGAGATCCAGATGGGGTACGATCGCGCCAACCGCAGGCTTCCCGTCCGCCGGAGGATCCAGTCGGAAATGTAGCCGACGAGCCACAGGAGCACGGTGGCCAAAGCCCACGGCAGGATGGAGAAGGCTCCAACGGATTTGAGGTTCAAGTGGTACACGTTTTTCAGATAGGACGGCAACCACGTCATGAAAAAGAACAGGTAATAGCCGAACACAAAGAAGGACCAGTTGTTCGCCATCAAGGTGCGGTTGACCAAAAGGTACTTCCACAGCGTCCCGGAGGACACGTGATGCGCCTGGCGGTAGCGCATTTCCTTGGCGGGACGGGATCGATCCACGGCCTGTGTAGCTCGGATGTGGCGCAGCTCTTCATCGTTCACATGCCGGCTGTGTTCTGGGAAGTCGCGGAACAAAAAGAACCATACCGGCACCCAGAGAAGGCCCACGATGCCGAGAATGATGAACATGCCGCGCCAGCCGACACCGAGAATCAAGGACGTCACAATCGGGGCGCCGATGGCGAGCGCGAGCGGCACGGCCACGAGCGAGTTGGACAGCGCGATGGCTCGTTCTCGAGGCGAAAGCCAGTCGCCGACGGCTCGGTTGACGGCTGGGAAGTTGGGTCCCTCCGCGATGCCGAGCAGGATGCGCATGAGGTAGATGATGGTGAAGGACGCCGCCACGCCGGTGAGGCCAATGGACAGGCTCCAGAGGAGGGACGCGAAGAAGAGGGCCCAGCGCGCGCCGACGTGATCGACCCAGATGCCGCCGAAGAAGGTGGTAATCATGTAGCCGATGCCAAAGGTGCCGAGGATCATGCCGACCTGGCTGTCGTTCAGGTGCAGGACCTGAGCGATGTCGCCAATGGCATAGGAGATGGCGGAACGGTCGATGTAGTTGACCACCGTGATGAAGAACAAAAGACCGATAATGACCCAGCGGAATCGCGTGGCCATGGTTCGAGAGCCTCCTTTCTTGTGTTTCCCTGCAAAAGATTGAGGGGGAAATCGATTTCATTCTAAGGGCAGGAGGGGGAGGTGCACAAGTCCGGCTCACAGGAAGTCCAAAATGGCGGCATCAAGGGTCGGGTAGGCAAAGGTGAAGCCGAGATCGAGCGCACGTTGAGGCAACACGCGCTGACCGTCGAGCACGAGGGTGGCGCGCCGGCCGAGCGCCAGGCGCAGTACGGCGCTTGGAACACGGGTGAGGTGGGGGCGGTGAAGCGCCTCGGCCAGCGTGCGCGTGAAGCCGCGCATTTGCACGGGCTCGGGTGCGGTGGCGTTGAAGGGGCCGTCCAACCGATGGTCCGCGAGGACCCACGCGGCGAGTCGGGCAGCGTCGTGGACGTGAATCCACGATATCCACTGACGGCCAGATCCGAGCGTTCCTCCGAGACCCAGCTGGAACACGGGCCACATGAGGGGCAGCGCGCCGCCGTCGCGCCCGAGCACCATGCCGAACCGCAGAAAGGCCACCCGCGTGAGGGCGCGGAGGGGCTCTGCGGCCTCCTCCCACGCCACGCACACGCGCGCCAGAAAGTCGTTTCCGGGCGGAGAGGTCTCGGTAAACGTCCTGTCCGGAGACGAGCCGTAGTAACCCACGGCGGAGGCCTGCAGGTACGCGGTGGGCGCGGAGGGCAGACCTTCGAGGGCCGCGATCACGGCGCGAACCGTGTCGACGCGCGATCGGACAATTTCGCGCCGGTACGCTGCGCTCCAGCGCTTTCGATTGAGCGAAGCGCCGGCGAGGTTGCAGATGGCGTAGGGCTCGCCGCGTTCGGCGCTCGCGGCAAAACGGACGCGCAGAACCTCTGGCGCGTACGGTCGCCGTACGACGTCCGGCTGGTGGCCTTGGCGTTCAAGTTCGCGCGCGAGATGGCGGCCGATGAATCCGGAGCCGCCGAGGAGGTAGATGTGCACGCGTGGCGCCTCCCGGGCAAGATGATCCTGATGGCATTGTAGCAGATCGTGCGCGCGGCCGTGATCGCGCTACAATGAAGGAGGGCCGAAGGCGGACCGCCAACGGCGATGGGGCCGTGGCGATGATGAGGGAGGAACGAGGCTATGTTGAAGGAGATGCAAGACCTCCACGATCTCTACCTGAAGGTGCACGCGACGATTCATCAGATGGTGGATGATCTGACGGACGAACAATGGGTGAAAAAGCCGGCGGATCATTTCAACAACATCGCGTCGATCCTGGAACACACCTTGCTTGTGGAACGCCGCTTCTTTGCGCAGCTGAAGGGAGAGACGCCGGACATCGACGCGAGGGCGCCGTTTTTGGCGACGAGTTGGGATGTCGCGAAGATCAAGTCGATGTGGGCGGAAAACGAGCGCCTGGCCAGGGACGCGTTTGAGCACCTGACGGCACAGCAGTTGGATGAGCCGGGAGCCAAGCTGGGGGTTGGCGAGGTCAACAAGCGCCAGCTCGCGGCGTATGCGATTGCGCACACGGCACACCATCGAGGGCAAATCCCGCTTGTGAAAAAGTTGCTTGGAATTTGAAGTCGAAGCGACGAGACACATCGGCGCGCCGCCGATGTGTCTGTTTTATTGACTTCGATTGGCGGTCTGGCGCGATGTTTGGCCTTATCATGGACAGTTGTCACACATCTTCCCCTTTACACGGCCGTCGACGCGTCGTACAATGGGCCTGCTTGTCTGAAATCTTGGTTCAAATGAGAGGTTTTCAGAACATTGAGGGGGTTCGAGAGACAGTGACACGTCGAGGAAAAGGAATCGCTGCTGCGGGCATGGCCGCGGCCATTGTGATGGGGGTGACGGGATGCGGCTCTTCCGCGTCGAATCAAACTTCGTCTCATCCGGTTTCAAAACCCCAGAGTGGCGGTGTCATTGAGTATGCTGTGCAACCAGCAACCGATTTGAATTGGTTTCTGCCTCTCTTCACGGGTCCCACGGACACGCTGGCGAACGCGCAGCTCGTGTACCAGATGTTTGTCCCTCTATTGCAGCTGAACAACAGTTACCAGATCGACTGGAAGAATTCGATCGCGGAAAAGGTCACGTACAATGCGCAAGGTACTGTCTACCACATCTACTTGAATCCGAAGTGGAAATGGTCTAACGGCCAACCGGTGACGTCTGCGGATCTCCTCTTCACCTGGAACGTCATGAAGGCAGCCTGCGCGCCGAACGCGCCGTCGCCGTGGCCGTACGTCGGCGCGGGAACGGGGGACATCCCCAACGGCATCCAAAGTGTGGTGGCGAACGGGCCTTACGAGGTGACGGTCACGCTCAAACAGCCCACTAACCAGCAGTGGTTTATCTACAACGGTCTCATGCAGATGACGCCCATGCCCGCGAAGTACATGGACGTTAAGAAAAACATGACCGACGAGCTGAAGTACCTCGGCGCCAATGGGCCCAATATGATGTTCGACAAAGTGGTGGATGGGCCGTTTGAACCCGTCTACGCAAAGGACCGCCAGGAGTGGGTGCTGAAACCTAACCCGATGTACGCGGGGCACAAGAGCACCGTTTCGAAGCTCATCTTCCTGTACGAAGGCTCCAACGAAGCGGAGCTCGCGGCGCTTCGCAGCGGCCAGGTCAACGTTGGATACTTGGATCCGTCGGAATCAGCGGCCGTTCCGCAGCTGAAGTCGTCCGGTTTCACCATCGCGCCGGAATACATGTTTGCGGTCTTCTGGACCGAGATGAACATGTATCCGGCATCCCCGAACTCAAAGATCTTCGACCAACTGTATGTGCGCCAAGCCCTGATGCAGGCCATCAACAATCAGGAAATTGCACAAGACATCTACAAGGGGTACGCGGTCCCGCTGCATGGGCCGATTCCGCCTGAACCCCGCACGCAGTTCTACGATCCGGCTGTGGAGAAGCTGTATCCTTATAACCCGGCGGCGGCGAAAAAACTGCTCGAAGCGCACGGCTGGAAGCTTGAGAACGGCGTGATGACCAAAGGCAACCAGAAGATGAACTTCACCATGATTTATGCGACAGGCGTCGAGACCACCGTCCAGGAGGCAGAGCTCATCCAGCAGGAGCTCGCGCAGATTGGCGTGAAGGTGTCGCTCAAGGGCATGCCGTTTGACCAACTGATTTCGCTGACAAGCAATGCGAAGGAGACCAACTGGGATCTCGCGCTCGGCTCAGGATGGATCTACAGCGGTCCGGGCTACTATCCGTCCGGAGATGGCCTGTTCAACACGGGCGCGCCGAGCGGCACTGGCTACAGCAATGCCACCGAAGACGCGCTGATCAATGCGACGCACGTACCGTACAGTTCCACCGCCGAGACCATGAAGCACTTCTATCAATACGAGTACTACACGGCGGAGCAGTTGCCGATGCTATGGAACGTGAACAACGCGACCGTAGCCGTCATCGCGCCGAGCGTCCACAACGTGTTGCCGTATTACAACGGCGCGGTTGGCATTCCCGAGATGCAGTACTGGACGGTTTCGGATCGGTGACGCTCGATTCGGTGGCGTGAACGCGAAGTTTTGAAGCTCGATTGAAGATCTCTTTAAAAAATGCGTGCAATGCGCAATTGGACTTGCTATACTAGAAGTGTCCTTGGTTCTACACCTGCTACTGGCCCGCATCGAGCGACACCGTTCGATGCGGGCATTCTCTACGTCTTCTCAGGGAGGTACAAATGGTGCGAAAACTTAGAAAGCGAGCGCTTGTTTCTGCGGGTGCTGCCGCGGCAGTCGTGCTCGGCGTGACCGGGTGCGGTACATCCACGTCGAACAGCGCTTCCAACAACACCACCAACACCAAAAATTCCACGACGACCGCGACGACCACTGGGCCGGTAAACCCTGAGGGCGTAATCGACTACGCGCTGCCTCCGCAGACGGACCTCAACTGGTTCCTTCCCATCTTCAACGCGGCGAACGATTCGCTGTATAACGCCCAGATTGTCGATCAGATGTACATCCCGATGTTGGTGCTGAACAACGACTACAGCATCAACTGGCAGGATTCCATTGCGAAAAACATCACGTACAACAAGCAGGGTACTGTTTACCACATCTTCCTGAACCCGAAGTGGAAGTGGTCGAACGGCCAGCCGGTGACGTCGAAGGACGTCCTCTTTACGTGGAATGTGATTAAGGCGGCTTCCGCGTCGAACGCGCCGAGCCCGTGGCCGTTTGTGGGCGTGGGCACAGGTGATATCCCGAACGGTGTGGCGAGTGTGGTGGCGAATGGCCCGTACGAGGTCACCATCACGCTCAAACAGCCGACGAACCAGCAGTGGTTTATCTACAACGGCATTATTCAGCTCACGCCGCTTCCTGCTTCCTATATGGACGTCAAGTCGAACATCACGGACGAGATCAAGTACCTGGGCGCCAATGCGACCAATATGATGTTCGACAAAGTCGTGGACGGCCCGTTCAAGCCGCTGCTGGCGAAGGACAAGCAGGAGTGGGTCATTGTCCCGAACCCGAGCTACGCGGGCCACAAGCCTCAAGTGAGCAAGATTGTCTTCCAGTATGAGGGCTCCAACGAGGCGGAGTTTGCGGCGCTCCGCAGCGGCCAGATCAACGTCGGCTACCTGGATCAGTCGCAACTCGGCTCGGAGTCGGCGCTCACGTCGATGGGCGATACGGTGACGCCGGAGTATACGTTTGGTATCTTCTGGATTGAGATGAACATGTACAAGGGCGCGCCCAATGCGAGCGTCTTTGATCAACTGCCGGTCCGCCAGGCGCTGCAGATGGCGATTGACCGCGAGACCATTGTGAAGGACATCTACAAGGGCTTCGCGGTGCCGCTCTACGGCCCGATTCCGCCGCAGCCCGCGACGAAGTTCTACGATCCGGCTGTGAACGGCCTGTATAGCTTCAACCTCGCCAAGGCGAAGCAGCTGCTCGAGAGCGCGGGTTGGCACATGAAGAACGGCGTCATGACGAACGCGCAGGGCAAGAAGCTGAACCTCACCATGATGTATGTCACGGGCAGCGAGTCGACGCAGCAGGAGGCCGAGCTCGTGCAACAGGACTTCGGGCAGATCGGCGTGAAGGTGACGCTCAAGGGCGAGCCGTTCTCGCAGTTCATCTCCATCACGTCCGATCCGTCGAACCACTCCTGGGATCTCGCGCTTGGCTCCGGTTGGGGGTACAACGGCCCGGGCTTCTATCCGTCGGGCGAAGGTCTGTTCAACACGGGTGCGCCGAGCGGCACGGGCTTCAGCGATCCGAAGGAAGATCAGCTGATCAACGCGACGCACCAGCCGTACGCGACGACCGCTGAGACGATGAAGGTGTTCGACCAGTACGAAATGTACACGGCGAAGGTCCTGCCGTTCCTGTGGACGGTCAACCCAGCCACGCTCGTCGTCGTGGCGCCGCACGTGCAGGGTGTGCTGCAGCACCTGAACGCCGCGGATGGCCTGCCCGAGATGCAGTACTGGTACGTGACGAAGTGAGTTTTTCGCTCCGTGCGCCTGCCGAGAGGCAGGCGCTCTTGCTTTTGGTCCAGGTTGGCCCGTTGACGCCGACGCGCGCCCGTTCTGAAAGGCTTCATGCCGCTTGCATAACGTAACAATGTTATGTTACGATCGCGGCGTGGAGATGGTGCTTCATGGAGGACGAACTGATCTCGAAAAAGGAACTCCTCGACATCACGGGTATCTCCTACGGCCAACTGTACCGGTGGAAGCGCAAAAAGCTGATCCCGGAGGAGTGGTTCATTCGAAAGTCCACGTTCACCGGCCAGGAGACGTTCTTTCCGCGCGACAAAATTCTCAGTCGCATCGAGCAGATCAAGCAGTGGAAAGAGGATGTCCCTCTCGATGAGCTGGCGAAGCGGCTGTCTCCGGACGGAATTGACGTCGAGCGGACGGGCGAGGATCTCGTGCGGCTCGGCATCGCGAGCCCTCCCGCCCTGCGCTTGTATGAGGAGGCTCACCCTCGCGCTCGCGTGCTCGCGTTTCGCGAAATTGTCTGCGCGCACCTGGTTCACGAGGCTATCGCGAGCGGCCAGGTCAGCCTGGACGAGGCGAGGCAACTCATCCCCATGTTCGAACATAGCGTAACAATGTTTCGTGACATGCAAGTGCGGCTCGATCTCGTCCGCAAACTCGGCGTCGGCATCTGGCTGGCGCGCGCGCCCGATGCGGAAGTCGTGATCGACCCGCAGGCGAACGTCGCATTTTCCGCCGATGTGGCGAGCGCGGTGGAGCAGTTGAAGCTTAAATTGATGGGATGACCTGAGGCGTCTACGTGTGGGGGGAATCGCATATGGCTGAGGATCTCGAGGTTTCCGGTCGTGCCACGCTTGGGGGCGGCGCGTATCGCAAGGTCGAGGTCAACGGGACGGCCAAGATGCAGGGCGACGTGTCGTGCGAGCGTTGCGAGGTGAATGGCAGCGCGCACGTCGGCGGGCGGATGGACGTGACAGAGAAGTTCGAGGTGAATGGCCGCGTGACCGTGAATGGAAGCATCAGGGCGGGGGCGTTTGAAGTGAACGGCTTGTGCGATGTGGCGGGCGACTGTGAGGTCGGGAGCGAGGCCGAGATCGCCGGCATGGCGAAAATCGGGCGCGGGTTGAAAGCCGCTCGCGTACACGTCGGCGGCCGCGCGCGGGTCGGAGGGCCCATCGAAGCGGATCGCATTTGCGTCACGGGCAGCGTCGAATGCCGGGCGCTGATGAACGCGGACGAGATCGAATTCGAGCTGATGGGCAAGTCGAGGGTGCGGGAGATCGGCTGCACGACCATCACGACCCGCGTCGGCAAGGGAGGTTGGTTTTCGAAGCCGCGCCTGGAGGTAGAGGTGATGGAAGGGGACCGCATCGAGGTGGAGGCGGTTCTCGCGCGCCGCATTCGGGGCGACGTCGTCGTGTTGGGAGACGGCTGCGAGGTGGATAGGGTCGAGTATCGCACGGCCTTTGAGCGGCGGGGCTCGGCCGTGGTGGGCGAAGCGGTGCAGTTGTGAGGAGGAGATGCCGATGCAAAGCGGCTCCAAGCTTGACAAACCCCATTTGACGGTGATGGGCGAATCGACCTCCGCGGGCGGCGAATTTGGGCGGGTGCGAATCCTGGGGCAGGCCGTCGTCCAGGGCCGGTTGGTGTGCGAGCGACTCCGGGTCATGGGGGAGATGGAGGCGAATGGGGACGTCTCGGCGGACGAGGCAAGCATCATGGGGCAGATGACGTGCCGAGCGAATCTTCTCATCTCCAGGCTCGACGTGAAGGGGATGCTCGTCTGCGACGGCCACCTGTCCGTGGGCGAATTGAAGACCGCGGGCGAGGTGAAGGTCCGCGGGAATTGCGAGGCGGATCGCGCCCTGATCCGGGGTGCCATGACCGTGGATGGCCTGTTTTCCGCGGATGAGGCGCGGATTCGGCTGCACGGGGACTGTCGCGCGCGGGAGATGGGCATGGGGCGGCTCGCGGTCGAGTTGCCGCGCTATCCGTGGGGCGCCGAGATGAGGCGCCACGGCACGCTCGAGGTGGACGTGATTGAGGCGGATGAGGTCCATCTCGTTCACACGAAGGCCCGCGTGGTCCGCGCGAAGGTGGTGCGGCTCGGCCCTGGTTGCGCTATCGAGTGCGTCGAATACAGCGACGCGTACGAGGCGCACCCGAGTGCTCGCGTCGGACGCGTCACAGCAGCGGGGGTGGCGGAATGACGGAGAGGGAGATGCAGATGCGTAGAACATCCAAGCAAGGATGGGTCGTGCTGGCGCTCTTGCTTGGCATCTTTGTGGCGGCCATGGACAACACGATTGTGGCCACCGCGACGGGCAACATCGTCGCGCACCTGGGCGGCCTCGAGCAGATTGTGTGGATCACGGCGGCGTATATGTTGACCGAGATGGCTGGGATGCCGATTTTCGGCAAGCTGTCCGACATGTACGGGCGCAAGCGGTTTTTCATGTTTGGCATTGCGGCGTTCCTCATCGGCTCTATCCTGTGCGGCACGGCGCAGAACATGACCGAACTCGCCATCTATCGCGCCATTCAGGGCATCGGCGGCGGCGCGCTCATGCCCATCGCGTTTACCATCATCTTCGACGTGGTGCCGCCGAAGGAGCAGGGCAAGTTTTCGGGCCTGTTCGGCGCGGTGTTCGGCATGGCGAGCATCTTCGGCCCGCTTCTCGGCGCGTACATCACCCAGCACTGGTCGTGGCGGATCGTCTTCTACATCAACGTTCCGATTGGCGCGGTGGCGTTCCTGCTCATCCTGTTTGCGTACCGCGAGTCGTCCCGGCACGGGCGGCAGGTCATCGACTGGCTCGGCATCTTCACCCTGGTGCCCGGCGTCACCGCGCTCACCTTCGCGCTCGAGCTCGGCGGGCAGACGTATCCGTGGGCTTCGGCGCCCATTCTCGCGGGGTTCGCGGTGGCCGCGGTGCTCCTCGCGCTCTTTTTGGCCGTGGAGTTGCGGGCGAAAGAGCCCGTCGTCTCGCTCCACCTGTTTCGCAGGCGATCCTTTGCCGTCTCGAACGTGGCCGGCATCTTGAGTGGCAGCGCGTACATCGTCGCGGTGGTGTGGGTGCCCATCTACGTGCAGGGCGTCCGCGGCGGATCGCCCATCGACGCGGGGCTGTATCTCTTGCCGATGATGGTCGGATCGTCCGCGTCCGCGGCCGTGGCGGGGCGACTTGCGAGCCGCGCGGCTTATCGGACGGTGTTGTTGCCGTTTGCCCTCCTGTTTGGCTTCGGCATCGCGCTCCTTCTCGGGCTCCGCGAAGACACGCCGACGTGGCGCGTGCTCCTCGACATGGCCGTGGTCGGGGTGGGCATCGGGCCGTTCTTCTCCGTCACCGGCATGGCCGCGATGAGCGATCTCGACCCGCATCAGCGCGGCGCGGGCAGCTCCACCAACAGCTTCGTCCGCGAACTCGGGATGACGGTCGGCATCGTGATTTACGGCGCCATTCAGAAGCACGCGTTTGCCTACCAGGTGGCTCAGGCGTTTCGCGGCGTTCCGCAAGCTGGCGCGTTCCGCCACATGGATCCCCGCGCCATCATGTCGCCGCAGACGCGCATGCACATCCCTGATTTCGTACTGCACAAGCTCGTCGACGCGCTCCATCAGTCGATTCAGGCCACCTTCTTCTGGGACCTGATTCCGTGCGCGCTGACCGTCGCAGCCGTGTGCGCGTTCGGTCGATCCCGCTTCTCGCCGCAAGCCTGGGCGATGGCTCCGGTAGACGAGGCGGTGGACTGAGGTCAAATCCCGTGTGAGGAGAGAGCGCGATGTTCCGGGTATTCCGATGGCCGGCGTTCACCTCCGTCTGGCTGGGGCAGATCTTGTCGCAGGTCGGCACGCAGCTGTTGTTCATCATGGCGTATTGGGAACTGCAGCTCCGCTCGCCATACCTGTTGTCCGCCGCCGGGTTGGTGTTGACGCTGCCGAACCTCCTGTCCGCCGTCGGCGGCAGCCTCGTGGATCGCTGGGACGCCCGTTTCGTGATGCTTTGGACCGATCTCGTCCGCGCCGCGGTCTCGCTGTTCGGCGCCCTGGCCTACGCGTGGTGGCCCCACGCGTTTGTGCCCGTGACGCTCGTCATTCTGGCCGCGCACGGCCTCGGCGGCAGCCTGTTTACGCCAGCCGAGAGCGTGATCCTGCCACGGCTGGTGCCCGACGAGGATCTCGTGGCGGCCAATGGCCTCTCCATGACCACGTCGCGACTGGCCATCTCCGTCGGCGCGGCCGTCGGGGGCGCGTCGATCGCGGCCATCGGCGTCCCATGGATTGCTGCCATCGACGGCCTCACCTTTCTCGCGAGCGCCGCCGCCGTGGCCAACGTCATTCGCCTGTGGCGGCGTGAGGGCCGCAGGTGGCGGGACCGAGCGGCAGCGCCGAGGCCAAAGGCTTCTTTGGCCTCGCAGATGATGGAAGGCTGGCGCGCCGTCGCGCGCATTCGCTGGTTCGTCGCCGTTTTGCCCGTCCTCATGCTCCTCAACTTCTCCTTCGCCGGGGTGGACGTGCTCTTATCCGTGTGGACGCACCGCGTGCTGCACGGAGGCGCTGCGCAATTCGGCGCTCTGAACGCGACCCTGTCCTTCGGTCAGCTGCTTGGCAGCCTCTTCGCGAGCCTCGCCGCGAAGATGAACGCGCGCACAGGGCTTCTCACGTTCGGCGGTTTGACGTCGGCGTCGATCCTCGCGTTCAGCTTCTCTCGCTCCGTGCCGTTCTCGCTCGCCACAAGCGTGGTGGAGGGCGTGTTCATTGCCATCATCAACGCCATCGGTTTCGCCCTCATGCAGCGCGCGATTCCCGAGAAGGTGCGCGGGAGGGCGTTTGGCCTCATCTACTCGTTCGCGGGCGTGGCGGTGCCGCTTGCCAACGGGCTTGCCGGCGTCTCCCTGCGCGTGGTGCCCATCGCGGCGTGGATGTGGCTCTGCTCTGCCGCGTGCGCCGCGCTCACCATCGGCTGGTGGCGGGCCGTCCCGCGCCACGGCGCCGCAGGCCAACCCGCTTCGGGCGCGGCGCCGAACGCGTGATGCCTCGCCACCCGTGCAAACAGGCCCTCCAACCTGATATACTGAATTCGAATGTTTACAAAATCGCTTGGAGGAGTCGGCTGCATGGCGAAGCGCTTGATTTTCGGCCACCGAAATCCCGATACCGACGCGATCACGTCCGCGATCGCATACGCTCACCTGAAGCGCGAACTGGGCGAGGACGTGGAGCCCGTGGCGCTCGGCGAGCCGAACCCTGAGACGCAGTTCGTCCTGAGCCACTTCGGTGTGTCCGCGCCGCGCGTCGTCGAGGGCGTGGCAGGGGAAGTGGACGAGGTCATCCTGGTGGATCACAACGAGCGCCAACAGAGCGCGCCGGACGTCGACCAGGTGAAGGTGGTGGAGGTCATCGATCACCACCGCATCGCGAACTTCGAGACGGCGGATCCGCTCTACTATCGCGCGGAACCGGTCGGCTGCACAGCCACCATTTTGAACAAGCTGTACAAGGAGAAGAACGTCTCGATTCCGCGCCACGTGGCTGGCATCATGCTCTCCGCCATCATCTCGGACACTCTGCTCCTCAAGTCGCCGACCTGCACGGAGGAGGACGTGAAGGCGGCGCGGGAACTCGCCGAGCTCGCTGGCGTCAAGCTGGAGGAGTACGGGCTTCAGATGCTCAAGGCGGGCGCGGATCTCAGCCAGAAGACCGTCGACGAACTTCTGACGCTCGACGCGAAGGAGTTCCAGATGGGCCATGCGAAGGTCGAGATCGCGCAGGTGAATGCGGTGGACGTCAACGACGTGCTCGCGAAGAAGGGCGAGATCCTGCAGGCCATGGAGAAGAAGGTCGCCGAGAAGAATCTGGACCTGTTCTTCTTTGTGGTGACCGACATCCTGAACAACGACTCGGTGGGCCTGGCCGTGGGGCGCGCGGCGCACGCGGTCGAGGAGGCGTACGGCGTGAAGCTCGAGGATCATCAGGCCCTGCTGAAAGGCGTCGTGTCGCGCAAGAAGCAGATTGTCCCCGTGCTCACGGAGGCGCTCTCGAAGTAAGTCCGCGACAACATCAGATGGCTGCCGATGTGGCGGCGCGTTTGCGAGGTTCAGACTGGAAACCTGCCGTGCCCGATGGGGTGCGGCTTTTCTTTTGGAGATGACAACATGACCCATGTGCTCCATGTGTTGAGCGATCGCGCCCGCGGCGCGAAGGTTCCGCTCGAAGAGGCGCTGTGGCTCGCGGCTTTGGGTGGCGCGGACGTGATTCAAGTCCGCGAAAAGAAGGCGCCGGCGCTCGCCGTGTTTGAATTCGCGCGCGAGCTTCTGGCGCGGCTGCGCGAGGCGGGATCAGGCGCGCGCGTGCTCGTGAACGATCGCCTGGACGTGGCCCTGGCGGCGGGCGCGGACGGCGTGCACCTGGCTGCCAAGTCGCTGCCGGTCGCGGCTGCGCGCGAGGTGGTGCAGCGCGCGGGCGGCGGGCTTCTCCTCGGCTGCTCCGTGCACTCGCTCGAGGAGGCGCGGGCCGCCGAGGCGGCGGGCGCCGACTACGTCACCTTTGGCCACATCTTCCCCACCGCATCACACCCGGGCCTGCCGCCGAAGGGCGTGCGGGAACTCGCCCGGGTGGTCGAGGCGCTCGCCATCCCGGTGGTGGCCATCGGCGGGATTGACGCCGGGAACGTGGCCGAGGTGTTGGCCACGGGCGCAAGCGGCGTGGCCGTCATTGGCGCGGTGGTGGAGGCCGCGGATCCGCGCGCGGCCGCGGCGAGGCTCAAGGAGGCCATGGCAAGATGTGCCGCGGCGCCGAAGGTGCCGTTTCCGGCGGCAGGAGGAGGTGTGCGGAATGCGTGCGTATGACGCCGTGGTGGTGGGCGGCGGCGCCATCGGCATGGCGTCGGCGCGGGCCCTGGCGCGCGAGGGACTGTCCGTGGCCGTGATCGACCGCGGCCGGCTGGGGGGCGAGGCCTCGAGTGCGGCGGCGGGGATGCTCGGCGCGCAGCTCGAGGCGCACGCGCCGGACGCGTTTTATGCGCTGTGCCGGGAGAGCCGCGCGATGTACCCGAACTTTGCGGCGGCGCTCCTCGAGGAGACGGGCATCGACGTCGAGTGGGTGGAAAACGGCATCCTGCAGCTCGCGCGCTCGGAGGGCGCGGCCGCGGCGCTCAGGGAGCGGATGAGATGGCAGCGCGCGGCGGGCGATGAGGCGGTGTGGCTCGATCCGGCAGAGGTGCGGGCGCTCGAGCCCGCAACCGCGGACGACGTGCTTGGCGCGCTCTATCTGCCGCGCGACGGCAACGTCCACGCGCCGAGGCTCAGCGCGGCGCTCAGGGCGTGTGTGGCTGGCCTGTGCGACGTGTACGAGGGCGAAGAAGTTGTGGCCGTCGAGCGCGCGGGCGCGGGTTGGCGCGTGCGCGGCGCGCGGGACGTGTACGCGGCGGACCGGGTGGTGCTGGCAGCCGGCGCGTGGGCATCTCCCTTCCTCCGCGCGCTCGGGATTTCGCTCGAGGTGCGTCCGGTGAAGGGGCAGATGTTTGCCTTGCGACCGCCGCGCGGCGCCGCCTTGCGCCGAACGGTGTACGATGCCGGCACGTATCTGGTGCCGAAGCGGGATGGGACGGTCGTCGTCGGCGCGACGGAGGAGCCGGACGCGGGCTACGACAAGCGCAACACAGTGGACGGCCTCGCGGCGCTTGCCGCCAAGGCGCTCGGCGCGGTGCCCGGCCTTCGCGGCGGCGAGTGGGTGCGCGCCTGGAGCGGCCTTCGCCCGCGACTCGCAGGTGAAGCGGCCGATCCCGTCATTGGCCCGTGGCCCGGCGCCGAGGGCATCATTCTCGCCGTCGGCCATTTTCGCAACGGCGTGTTGCTCTCCCCCATCACGGGCCGCATCGTGGCGGGCGCCGCGCTCGGGCGCGAGCCCGAGGATCTCTGGCTGCCGTTTTGGCCGCCCGCGCGTTTTGCGGCTCGGGGAGGTGATGTGCGTGCGAATACGCCTGAACGGTAAGGACGTCTCCCTTCCGGATGGCCTCACGGTGCGCGATCTCGTCCGCCACTACGATCTCGACGGCGAGCCGGTGGCCATTGAGCGGAATGGCCAGATTGTGGACCGAGAGGCGTTCGACGCCGAAGTGATCCAGGAGGGCGACGTCGTCGAGATGGTTCGATTCGTCGGCGGCGGCTGATGGCCCTTCGGCCGTTGACAGATGCCGCTTGCCGCGCGGACCGCTTGCCGGGAAGCACGCATCCGCGCGGGAAGGGCGCGCTGAGCAAACGTCCCCCGCGCTGGCGGATCGCCAAGGCGCAGATATCCGTACGTGGAGAGGAGCAAGTTCCCCATGGAACCTTTGCGGATTGCAGGACGCTCGTTTCAGTCCCGGCTCATGGTGGGCACGGGCAAGTACGAATCGCTCGAGGTCATGCGCGAAGCGCTCGCTGCCTCGGGCGCCGAGATCGTCACCGTCGCCGTGCGACGGGTGAATCTCGAGGCTCGCGAGACGTCCATCCTGTCCTACATCGATCTCGAGCGCTACACGCTATTGCCGAACACCGCGGGCTGCCACACGGCCGAAGAGGCCGTCCGCACGGCGCGGCTGGCGCGGGCCGCGGGGCTGTCGAACTGGGTGAAGCTCGAGGTCATCCCGGATGACGGCACCCTGCTTCCGGATCCCATCGCGACCGTGGAGGCCGCCGAGATCCTCGTCAAAGAGGGCTTCGTCGTGCTTCCCTACACCACGGACGATCACGTCGTCGCCCGGCGGCTGTTAGAAGTCGGCTGCGCGGCCGTAATGCCGTACGGATCCGCCATCGGCACGGGGCGCGGCCTCGAGGCGGTGGAGCGGATTGCGCGCATCGTCGACGAGATCCGCGGCCGCGTGCCGGTGGTGGTGGACGCGGGCATCGGCGCCCCGTCTGACGCCGCGCTCGCGATGGAAACCGGCGCGGACGCCGTGCTCGTCAACACCGCCATTGCCCGCGCGGGCGATCCCGTCGCGATGGCGCGGGCGATGCGCATGGCCGTCGAGGCCGGCTATCTCGCGCGGCGCGCCGGCCGCATCCCGAAGTCGAGCACACCTTCACCGTCGAGCCCGGAGGCGGGCGTCGTCGGTCGGAACTGAAGGGATGGCTGCGGCATGACGGAGTTCGCATTTAACAGCCGCTATTCGCGCCAGATTCGCTTTCGGCACATCGGCGAGGCGGGCCAGGAGCGGATCTCGAGCGCACGCGTGGCCGTGGTGGGGCTCGGCGCGCTCGGGACGGCGAGCGCCGCGCAGCTCGCGCGCGCCGGCGTGGGCTACCTGCGGCTCATTGACCGGGACGTCGTCGAGATCACGAACCTGCAGCGCCAAATGCTCTACACCGAGGAGGACGCCCGCAACGCCACGCCGAAGGCCATCGCGGCGCGCGACGCGCTTGCGGCCGCCAACAGCAGCATCGCCATCGAAGCGGTGGTGGACGATCTCGACGCCTCAAATGCGGAGCGCCTCCTCGCCGACGTGGACGTCGTGATCGACGGAAGCGACAACTTCGAGGTCCGGTACTTGATCAACGAGGTGGCGGTCAAGCACGGCATCCCATGGGCCTACGCGGGCGCGGTGGAGGCGCATGGCACGAGCGCGTTCTTGCGGCCCGGCCGCACGCCGTGCCTGGTGTGTCTCGTGGGCCACGGTGCCCGGGTGGGGTATGACACGTGCGACACGGTCGGCGTCATTGCGCCTATCGTTCAGTGGATGGCGTCGTACCAGGTGGCGGAGGTGCTGAAGTACCTCGCGGGCCGTGAGGACGCCCTGTCGAACGCCATCCTCCAGGCCGACGTGTGGCAGACCGATGTCCGGCTCATCCGCATGGGCGGTCCCAAGCCCGACTGCCCCTGCTGCGCGCGGAGGGAGTTTGTGGCCCTCAGCGCGGGCCGCCGAGCGCTCTCCGTCACGTTCTGCGGCCGCCAGACGATTCAGGTGCGGCCCGAGGCGGACGTGGCGCTTTCGCTCGAGGCGCTCGCCGAGCGCCTGCGACCGCTTGGCGCTGTGCGCGCGAACGACGCCCTGCTGCGATTTGAGGCGGAGGGCGTGACCCTCACCGTGTTCCCGAACGGCCGCGCGCTCGTGCATGGCACGGACGATCCCGCCCGCGCCCGCTCGCTTTACGCGCAGTACATCGGCATGTGATGCCCGAAGACGCCTAGAGCGGCAGCGTCAACTGCACGCAGCGAGGCTCGGGCGCGGCAGGTTTCGGTTCACCGCGCGCCCCCTCGGTTTGTGCGGCCGGCTCGTCGCCCGGTGCGTCCGCGGGCACCTGCCGCGGCGCGAGCCCCGCCGCCCGCCTGGCGAGCGCCTCCACCGCGTACAATCGCTCGGCGTACGCGCGCGGTGGATAGGCGCGGCCCGCGTACAAGCGCTCGTACCGCGCCACCATCGCCGGATACGCGCGCCTCAGGACAGCGAAGAACCACGGCTTGACCTCGGGCGCCAACCGCAGAGGCGACACCATTGCATCCGCGGCGCCTGCCGCCCGCGCGGCCTTCATGACGGCCGCGATGGACGCCACGTCGTCTGTCAGATAAGGGAGCACCGGCGCCACGAAGACGCTCACCGGGAGCCCGGCCTCCACGAGCTGCGCCAACGCGCGCAGCCGGACGCCAGGCGGCGGCGTGGCAGGCTCAAAGGCGCGCCAGATCTCGGCATCGAGCGTGTGCAGGCTCACGTGCACGCCCTCCAGCCTGGCGCGCTTCAACAGGTCGAGATCTCGCAGCACGAGCGGCGATCTCGTCGTGATGCTGAACCGGACGCCGTAGCGGACGAGGACCTCGAGGCACCGGCGCGTGATGCCAAAGCGCGCCTCGGCCGACTGATACGGGTCCGTCGCCGTGCCGATGGCCACGATGCCGAGCGAAGCGGCCATCCGTTCGACATCTCCCCCGGCTCGCGCGAGCCGCGCGCTGAGCTCCGCCTCGAGGACGGCAGGGAGCTCCTGCTTCACGTGGATGCGCGAGCGGAACGTGTCGTCCGCATGGTACCCGAGATATTCATGCGTACCTCGGGCATAGCAGAAGGCGCACCCGTGCCCACAGCCTCGGTACGGATTCAGCGACCACGCAAACGGCATGCTCGCGGCGCGAACCCGGTTCAGCGCCCGCTTCACATCCAGACGAAGAAACGTCGGAGCCTCCATCCCGGCACCCCTCCTCAGCGCGACCTGCGCGAAACCGAACATATGTTCTCATCTCAGTATACTTCCCCTTCCCTCGTTTCGCAAGCTCCTCGCAACTTCCAGGTGAAACACCATCCTGTGTGTGCTACTGTATATACAGTTGATTAAACAGTGTTGTGCGCCTGGCGACGCGGCGAGGCGCATCAAGGGAGGCGTGAGGGCGATGTGGCTCGACGTGGTGACGCGCGATCTCGTCCGCCTCGCGCTCGCCGAAGACCTGGGCCGGGGCGATCTCACGACCGAAGCCGTCATCCCGGCCGATGCGACGGCGCGCGCGAGCGTGTGGATCAAAGAACCGTCCAGGGTGTGCGGCACAGAGGTCGCCGCCTGGGTGTTTCACGAGGTGGACCCGCGACTCCAGGTCACCGTCCTGTGCCCGGACGGGATCGATCTCGACGGCTCCGGCGTGGTGATGCGGGTGGAGGGCGCGGCGCGGTCCATTCTCGGCGCGGAGCGCACGGCGCTCAACTTTCTGTCCCGCTTGACCGGCATCGCCACGGCGGCGCGCGACGCCGTCCGCGAGGTCGAGGGGACGAGCGCGCGCATCCTGGACACGCGCAAGACCACGCCGGGATGGCGGGCGCTCGAGAAGTACGCGGTCCGCGTGGGCGGCGCCTGGAATCACAGGTTTGCCCTCGACGACATGGTGCTCATCAAGGACAACCACATCGCCATTGCGGGCGGCGTCCGGGAGGCCGTCTCGCGCGCAAAGGCGCGGGCTGGCGTTGCCCACAAGGTCGAGGTGGAAGTGGAATCCCTGGATCAGCTGGAGGAGGCCATCGCGGCGGGGGCCGACGTCGTCCTCCTCGACAACATGGATCTCGAGGCCATGCGCGAGGCGGTGCGGCGTACCGGCGGCCGCGTTCCGCTCGAGGCGTCGGGCAACATGCGGCCGGGCCGGCTGAGAGCGGTGGCGGAGACGGGCGTCGACTTCATTTCCATGAGCCACATCACCATGCGCGCCCAGGCTGTAGACGTGGGGCTCGACATTGAGATGGACCTTGGGTGAGGAGGTGCCGCGATGGAGGCGGCTGGTGTCGTGATGGTTGGTGCCGGGATCGCAGGGCTCACCGCCGCGCTCGCTGCGGCAGAGACGGACGACGTCTGCGTCCTTGCCGGCGGCGGGCCGCAGGCGTCGAGTTCGTCGCGGGCACAGGGGGGCCTCGCGGCCGCGGTGGGGGAGGGGGATGACCCCCATCTGCACGCCGAAGACACGCTGCGCGCCGGC
The DNA here is from genome assembly GCF_001552675.1 of Alicyclobacillus sendaiensis NBRC 100866. Classification (GTDB taxonomy): domain Bacteria; phylum Bacillota; class Bacilli; order Alicyclobacillales; family Alicyclobacillaceae; genus Alicyclobacillus; species Alicyclobacillus sendaiensis. Next base: position 15,676 of record NZ_BCRQ01000027.1, on the reverse strand, counting down.
GCCGGTCTGTGCGACGCAGAGCGCGTTCGCGAGCTCGCGGTGGCGGCGCCGTCGGTCGTCGAGTGGCTCGCGCAGCTCGGCGTTCCGTTCGATCGCGACCCGTCCGGGCGGCTCGCACTCGGGCGGGAAGGCGGGCACACGCGTGCGCGTATCGTTCACGCGGGCGGGGACGCCACCGGGCGGTTCATCACCGAAGCGCTCTGGCAGGCGGCGCTGCGCCATCCGCGGATCGAGTTCCGGCAGGAGCACTGCGTCGGCATCGCGCAGGACGCCAGCGGGCGGGCCGTCGGCGCCTGGACCTGGGACGGGGCGCGTCACCGACTCGTCGGGGCTCGGCGCGCCGTGGGCCTCGCCACGGGCGGCGTGGGTGCCCTGTTCGGCCGCACGTCCAATCCGCCGAGCGCGGTGGGCGCAGGTGTCGCGCTCGCCTATCACGCGGGCGCCACGCTCGCCAATCTCGAATTCGTCCAGTTTCATCCGACGCTGTGGCTGGGGCGGGACGACGACGCGATGCTCGTGTCCGAGGCGCTTCGCGGCGCGGGCGCGGTGCTCGTCACCGAGCGAGGCGCGCCGCTGTTTGCCGATCCGGCGGACAACCTGCGCACGCGCGACGTGATCGCCCTCGCCATCGCGCGGGCGGAGGCGGATGGCCATCAGGTGTTTCTCGACGCGACGAAGGTGCCAGACGTCGCGGCGCGCTTCCCGTCCATCGCGGCTCGTCTTCGCCGCGCAGGTCTCGACCTTGCGTCTCAGCCCATTCCCGTGACGCCTGGCGCGCACTTTCTCATGGGCGGCATCGAGGCCGATCTCGCCGGGCGCACCTCGGTGCCGGGGCTCTTCGCCCTTGGCGAAACGGCGTGCACGGGCGTGCACGGGGCCAACCGGCTGGCGAGCAATTCGCTGCTCGAGTGCGTGGTCATGGGGCGGAGGTTCGGCGAAGCGGTGCGGCAGGAGCCGTGCGCGCGCACGCACACCGTGGAAGACCCTGAGTGGCTGCTTCGCCCCGAGCAGGACGAGGCGATTCTCCCTGAACTCGCGCCCCTGATGTGGTCGTTCGTCGGGATCGTGCGCGATGCGCCGGGGCTTCGCGCGGCGCTTGAGGAGCTTCAAGGCATGGCGCGCCGATATCCAGGCTCCGGGGCGGTGATGGCGGCCTCGCTCATCGCGCGCTCGGCGCTGTGGAGACGGGAAAGCCGAGGAAGCCACGTTCGCCGGGATGCGCCAGTGCCTGATCCGGCCTACGCCCGACCGAGCCGGATCGGCAAGGCGCATTCGGCTTTCACGTCTGTCGCCATCACGACTTGAGAGGGGAATGCGTGTGCTGGAGACGAAGGTAGAACGCCAGACCTTGGTTGACGAGATTCTCGAGTGGAAGAGAAAGCGCAACGCCCTGATCCTCGCGCACAACTACGAGCTGCCCGAAATTCAGGACATCGCGGACGTGCTCGGGGACTCGCTCGCGCTTGCGCGCGCCGCCATGCGGGCCGACGCCGACGTCATTGTGCTCTGCGGCGTCCACTTCATGGCCGAGACGGCTGCCATCCTGAACCCGGACAAGACGGTGCTCTTGCCGGATCCCAACGCGGGCTGCTCGCTGGCGGACTCCATCACGGCGGATGAACTCCGGGCGTGGAAAGCGGAGCATCCGGGTGCGGTGGTGGTCGCCTATGTGAACACAACCGCCGACGTGAAGGCGGAGAGCGACTACTGCTGCACGTCCTCGAACGCCGTGCAGGTGGTGCAAAGCATCCCTGAAGATCGGGAGATCCTGTTTCTGCCCGACATGTTTCTCGGCTCGTATGTGAAGCGGGTGACCGGGCGAGACAATCTGCACATCTGGATGGGCGAGTGTCACGTGCACGCTGGGATCCGGCCCCACGACATCGAGGCGACGCTCTCGGCCCACCCCGACGCGGAACTGTTGATTCACCCCGAGTGCGGTTGCTCCACCTCGAATATGTACCTGCTGGCCGAAGGGCAACTGCCGGCGGATCGGACCCATGTCCTGTCGACGAGCGGCATGCTGAAGCGGGCGCGCGAATCCGACAAGCGCGCGTTCATCGTGGCGACGGAAGTCGGCATCCTACACCAGATGGAGCGCCAGAACCCTGGCAAGACGTTCATCCCCGCGAACCGCGCGGCCATCTGTCCGTTCATGAAGATGATCACGCTCGAAAAGGTGCGGGATGCCCTCGCTCGCATGGAGACGGTGATCTCGGTGCCGGCCGACGTGGCGGAGCGCGCGCGGGTGGCCATCGAGCGGATGGTGGCCATCGGCTGAGGCGCCGAAGGCAGGGATTTTCGCGCAGCCGTCGAATCTTCTCTCCTGCAAAGCCGGTGGGAGGGGATTCGACGTGCCAGCTCGCGTCTCCAAATCGATTTTCTACAATCAGATCGGGTATCTGACCGGCGGTGAGAAACGCTTCTGGGTCCAGGCCCGCGAGCCGCAGCCGTTCGCGCTGCGCACCCAGGATGGGCAGGCCGTGTTCGCGGGCATGACCAAGCCCGTCGGCGGAAACTGGCACGCCGGGGATTTTTCCGCGCTCCGCGTCCCAGGAACCTACGCCTTGAGGGTCGGGGCCAGCGAGGTGCCCGTCGTGATCCATCGCCGTGCGTACCGCGATGTACTCGAAGCGCTGGTTCGCTTTTTCGACTATCAGCTGTGCGGCGCCGCGCTGCCCGAGGGCGAGGCTGGTCCGTGGGCACACGGGGTCTGCCACGCGAGCGACGCCAAGGTGTACGGGACGGACATCGCCGTCCGTTGCCAGGGCGGTTGGCATGACGCCGGCGACTACGGCAAGTACGTCGTCCCCGCGGCCAAGGCCGTGGCCGACTTGCTTCTGGCCCACGAGTACTTCGCCCCGGCGCTCGCGCGCATCCGCCCCATGCGCGCCGCGCATCGAGAGCCTCACCTGCCGCCGGTGCTCGAGGTGGCGCGCGAGGAGGTTGTCTGGCTTCTCACCATGCAGGATCCCGCAACGGGCGGCGTGTATCACAAAGTCACCACGGCTTCCTTTCCCCCGCTCGACACCCGCCCCGAGGACGACCGCGCGCCTCTTGTCCTGAGCCCTATCTCCTACGCGGCTACGGCCGCGTTTTGCGCAGTCATGGCCCACGCCGCTCTCGTGTATCGCTCGTTCGATCCGGCTCTGTCGTCGGCTTGCGCCGACGCCGCTCGCCGTGCGCACGCGTGGCTCGGCGAGCACGACATGCGGCCGTTTCGCAACCCCAATGGCATCCTCACGGGCGAATACGGCGACGCCGAACTCCGCGATGAATGGCTATGGGCGTCGGCTGCCATGTTCCGGATGACGGGCGATCCGGCCTGGGCGCGCCGGTGTGAACCGCTTCTCCTTCTCGATCTCCCGTGGGACCTGGGGTGGGCGGACGTCGCGCTCTACGGCGTGATCGAATACTTGCGCGCTCCGAGCGACGCCGCGTCGAGTCACGTGCGCGACAAGGTGAAAGCGCGCCTCGTTCGAGAACTCGACGTCCTCGCCGCGATGGCCGAGTCTCATCCATTGGGCATCCCCATGCGAGATGACGACTGGATCTGGGGCAGCCACATGGTGCTCTTGAACCGCGCGATGGCGTTTCTGCTCGCGGAGGGCGCCGGTGTCAGCCATCCTGCGGCTCACACCGTGGCCCAACGAGCGGCGGACTACCTGTTCGGCGCGAATCCGCTTGGTACGTGCTTCGTCACGGGCTTCGGCCAACACCGGGTGGTCCATCCGCATCACCGCCCATCGGTCGCGGACGACGTGGTGGATCCCGTCCCGGGCATGGTCGTCGGCGGGCCAAACCGCAACCTGCAGGACGAGGTGGCGCGCGCACAGCTCGCGGGAAAACCTGCGATGGAGGCGTACCTCGATCACGAAGCCAGTTACTCGACCAACGAGGTCGCCATCTACTGGAATTCGCCTGCCGTATTTGTGATGGCGGGTCTGCATGAGGCGCGCGGGAAAGGGCGATAGCCTTGACAGGCACACGCTTAAAAAGACAAGGATCGCTCAATAAGACTATTGATTTTGGCATGTCTCAATCTTATGTTTGAGACATCAGCCAAATCGTTTTGTCTAAGGACAAATCGATTTGTGCACCTTGATTCCGCCGAGGGGTATGGGATCAGGGGGGTGTACGCGTCCAGGCCTGGGCGGTGCATGCATGGAAGTCGTCAGGATGGGGGTCTTTGAAAGCGTTCTCCAATCTCGAACGCAAGACACAGGGAGAAGGAGTGAGCAACGTGGCCAAGCGCAAACTGAGGAAATGGCATGTGCCCATCGCCGTGCTCGTGGCGAGCGGGGGCTTAGTGGGATGCGCAACGTCGACGCAGAGCCACAACACAGCTTCGAACAGCGGCGCGGCTTCGGCAGTTCCCGTGCGAGCGGCGGGCGCCGGCAATGGAACCGTGACCATCACGTATCCTTCGCCGCCGGGCATCTCCTCGCTCGATCCGTCGCAGTGGGCGGCGCAGATCTTGGTGGACCAAGGCACCATCTTGGAGGGGCTCTACGGATACAATCAACAAAATCAGATTGTGCCGAAGATTGCTTCGGGTTATTCTCTTTCTAAGGACGGACTCACTTGGACCATCTACCTGCGCCACGACGCGCGCTGGTCGAACGGGGATCCGGTGACGGCTCAAGATTTCTACTACGCGTGGATGAGACAGCTCAATCCGGCCAACTCGCAGGCGCAGCTGTGGGCGAGCGTGCTCAACAACGTGAAGAACGCCTACCAGTACCATTCGGGTGCGGTGCCGGCGAGCAAGGTGGGCATCAAGGTCATCAACAACTACGAACTGCAGATCACGACCACGACGCCGCATTATATCCTGGGCGAGCTCGCGGTGTCCGCGTCGATGCCGCTCGACCCCAAGGTGGTCAACGCGCATCCGACGAACTGGTACCTACCGCAGTACTTCGTGGGCGACGGGCCGTACGTCGTGAAATCGTTTACGCCAAACGGGACCATCACGTTGGTGCCCAATCCGAAATACGTCGGCCATCCGGGCGAGGTGAACCACGGGAACGCGAAGGTCATCAACCTGGTGCCGGGTACCACCGTCGCGGTGGAGGACTACATGGCGGGCAAGTTGGACGTCGCGCTCGTCGGATCGCCGTCGGATCTGCAATACGTCAAGACGCACAACTTGAAGACCCAGCTCCACGTCGCGCCGGACTACAGCATCGAATACCTCGAGTGGGACCACTCCGCGGTTCCGTCGCCGTATTACAACACCAAGGTGCGACAGGCCATCGCCATGGCCATCGAGCGCCAGCCCATCGTGCAGGATGTGTTGGGCGGGATGGGCGGCGTGACCAACACGTTCTCGACGCCGGGCTGGCCGGCCGCCAAATACGAAAAGGGGCTGCCTGAGAACGTGGCCCAGGCCAAGAAGCTCCTGGCCGAAGCTGGTTACCCGAACGGCAAAGGGCTGCCCGTCCTGTACCTGTACGCCCCGGTGCCGGACGTGAACCAACAGGGCGTGCCGGTCGCCGAGGCCATCTCCCAGGAGTTGCAGCAGAACCTGGGTATCCAGACCAAGATTGTGCAGGAAAATCAGACGAACTACAGCGCGCTCGTCTGGGAGGGGCCGCTCAAGGGCATTCAGCCCGGATTCGTCGTGGCGGCCGGCGCCGTGAACTGGTTCGAGCCGGCCAATATGGACATCCAGGCGAGCCAAGGCATCTACTTCCCGGGCGACTACGGTTGGACGCCGCAACAGGTGCAGCACGTGCTCCCGTGGTACAACACGCCGTACGATCCGGCCTCCGTCGCCAAGTACGGCAACCCGCAGGATCCGAAAACCGGCGTGAGCTGGAACGACTGGATCCCACTGCAGAACGAGGTGCAGAAGGATATCGCCATCATCACCAAGTGGACCAAGGAGCAGCCGGCGAAGTGGCAGGCCATTCTGAACCCGCCGGGTACGCCGTCCTTACAGCAGCAGTGGAATCAGATCGTGCAGCAGTGGAAGAACGCCAAGACGGCGTCCGCCAAGCATGCGGCGTTTGTCCTTGCGTGGGAGTTCGTCGCGCCAGAGTCCGCAACCACGACGCTCGGCGGCACGAACACGGGCGCGCTGGACGTGCAGGCGTGGTGGGATACGAACGAGTCCGAACAGGAGCGCGAGTGGCGGATGTGGCAGGCCTACGAGCAAAACAGCATGACGTCAGCTCAGGCGGCGGTGTGGGCCGGCAAGCTCGTCACGTCGCTTGAGCAGCAGGCCTGGGTCATCCCGCTCTACTACAACGAGACGTTCTACCTGGAGAAGCCGTGGGTGACTGGGGCGCAGCCCAACCCGTGGGCCTGGGGCAATTTCTATCAGTTCCAGTATCTTTCGACCAAGTGACGGCAGCGCAGCGCACCCGCGGGTCGCCGCCCGCGGGTGCGCTGAAGGGAGGCCCGCGATGTTTTACGTCAAATTCCTCGCCAAGCGCTTCGTGGCCATCATCATCACGCTGGCGGCTGTCATCGCCATCTCGTACGTCATGATGTATTACTCGCCAGGAGGCTTCATGAACACGACGCAGCTCGCGTCCGCGCTTGCGCCGCTCGCCGCGCAGGATCCGGCTGCGTACCAGAAGCTCATGGAGCAATTCCAGAGCCGGTACGGCCTCAACCTGCCCCTGTGGAAACAGGTGCTGCTCTACGAATGGCACACGTTCACGTTCAACTTCGGCAACTCGATGCAGAACCCGACGCTGAGCATCGTGTCCCAGCTCAAGGACGCGCTGCCCATCAGCGTCTTCCTGGCCTTCGGCTCTGTCGTGGTATCGGTCGTGATCGGCATTCCCATGGGGGTCATCGCGGCGCTCAAGCGGAATTCGTGGGTCGATTATCTCGTGACGACCCTCTCGATGTTCGGCCAGGCCATCCCCTCCTTCGTGCTCGCGGTCCTGTTTGTGCTGATCTTCGGCGTGGTGTGGCAGAACGTCTTGCCCGTCACGGGGTGGGGGACGCCCGCGGATGCGGTCTTGCCCATCTTGTCGCTGGCCGCAGGGAATATCGGCGTGGTTGCACGCTACATGCGGGGCAGCCTGATTGAAACCATGAGGCAGGATTTCATCCGGACTGCGAAAGCGAAGGGCGTCAAGTACTGGGCGCTCGTGATTCGGCATGGCGTGCGAAATTCGCTCACTGCGCTCATCACTGTGATCGGGCCCCAATTCGCGTTCACGGTCGTCGGCACCGTTTGGGTGGAGAACATCTTCGCCATCCCCGGCCTGGGCAAGGTCATCTCGACGGCCTTCACGAACTTTGATTTCCCCATGGCCATCACGGCGGTGTTCATCCTGGGCGCGACCATCATGCTGACCAACCTCGTGGTCGACCTCATCTATTCGTGGATGGATCCACGAGTGAAACTCCAGTGAGTCATCGATTGCAGTAGACGGACGGGAGGGATGATTGTGGCCATTGCGGTATCCCAGCCCCAGGCGCCGGCGCGGCGCGCGAGGCGCAACTCACCGATGTATCGCGCCTGGCAGCGATATCGGAAAAATTGGTTCGCCGTGGCCGGGCTCATTTGGGTCATCATCTTTTTCATCATCGGCATCATCGGGCCGTGGATCGCGCCGTACAGCTACACATATGCGGACTTTCTCCATATGCACTCGGGTCCTTCCTGGCAGCATTGGTTCGGCACGGATACGGTCGGATACGACGTCTTCAGCCAAATCCTGTACAGCATTCGGTACGCGCTGGAGATTGCGCTCGGCGCCACGTGCGTCAGCTTCTTGATTGGCGTCATCCTAGGGCTGTGGGCCGGACTTGCGGGCGGCCTCATCGACATCATCGTCATGCGCGCTGTCGACTTCATGTTTGCGCTTCCGTCGTTTTTCTTCGCCCTGATCCTGATGGTGCTTCTCGGCAAGGGGATCTTCCCGATGATTCTCGCCATCGGCGTACCGGGGTGGGCGGGGTATGCGCGACTCATCCGCTCGCTCGTGCTCGCGATGCGAAACGGCGAGATGGTGGAAGCCGCCCGGGCGCTCGGGGCGTCGCAGTGGCACATCGCGCGCAAGTACATGTTCCCGAACGTGATGGGGAGCATGGTGGTCTCGCTCGCCTTCGGCATTCCGTACGATCTCACGGCGCAGGCAGGTCTCAGCATTGTGGGGATGGGCCTCAATCCGCCCATGCCGTCGTTTGGCAACATGTTGGCGCAGGCGGGCGCGAACATCTTGGGCTTCCCTTGGCTCCTCTATTTTCCAGCCGGCGTGTTCGCCATCACCCTGCTGTCGTTCCTCTTCGTGGCCGACGGCCTGCAGGAAGCGTTTAACCCGAAAGGAGGCGTGTGATGGTGTCACAGCCGCTTCTGTCCATCGAAGATCTGCGTGTTGAGTTCGATCGCGGCGAAGACACGGTCTACGCCGTCAACGGAGTGAGCTTCTCCATTGCAGAGGGGGAGACGCTCGGCATTGTCGGCGAAAGCGGATCCGGCAAGTCGGTGACGCTGATGTCGGCCATCGGCCTGATTCGCGAGAACGGGCGCATTCGCTCGGGCCGGGCACTGTTTCAAGGGACGGACCTCCTGAAGCTGTCGGAGCGACAGCTGGAGGACATCCGCGGGCGCGAGATCGGCGTGGTGTTTCAGGATCCGATGACGAGCCTCAATCCGGTCATGCGGATTGGGGATCAGATTATGGAGGCCATGCTCGCACACCACTTCTGCAGCCATCGCGAGGCGTTTGAGCGCACGTTGCAACTTTTGCACGAGATGGGCATTCCCGAGCCCAGGGCGCGCTTTCGAAATTATCCGCACGAGTTTTCGGGTGGCATGCGCCAGCGCATCATGATGGCCATTGCCCTGGCCTGTGAGCCGCAGTTGCTCATTGCGGACGAGCCGACGACGGCGCTCGACGTGACGGTCCAGATGCAGATCCTCGCGTTGCTTGAGGAGCAGCGGCGCAAGCGGAACATGGCGGTCGCCATCATCACGCACGATTTCGGCGTCGCGACGAATTTCTGCGACCGGATCATCGTCTTGTACGCGGGGCAGATCATGGAGGTCGCGGACACGGGGGCGTTCATCCGCGAGTCGGCGCATCCGTACACGGTCGGGTTGAAGCACTCCATCATCGAGATTGGCCACCGCGCGAAACCGCTGAAGCCCATCCCTGGCATGGCGCCCACGGTGACGGAGATGCCGCGGAGTTGCTCGTTTGCGCCGCGCTGTCCGCTCGCCACGGAGCGGTGCCGGAACGAGCTGCCGCAGCTTCGCGAGATAGGGCCGGGGCATTGGGTGGCGTGCCATCGGGCGGAGGAGGTGCTGGCGGATGTCATCTGAGGTGCTGCTCGAAGTGCACGAGGTGTCGAAGCGGTTTCGCGTACAGGGCCGCGATCTCCACGCGGTCGAAAAGGTGTCGTTTCAACTTCAGCGCGGGCAGACGTTTGGCCTCGTGGGCGAAAGTGGCTCCGGGAAGTCAACGCTGGGCCGACTGGTGCTGAAGTTGCTCGAGGCGACCGAGGGCCGGATCGTGTACCAAGGGAAGGACATCACTCGTTTTACCCAGAAACAGATGCGGCCGCTCCGGCAGGAGATGCAGATCATCTTCCAGGACCCCATGGCCAGCATGAGCCCGCGTATGACCATCGGCATGGCCATCGAGGACGCGATGATCATTCACAGGATAGGGACCAAGGAGGAGCGGCAAAAACGGGTCGATGAGCTGCTCGAGCGCGTGGGGCTTCCTCGCGAGGTGAAGTGGGCGTATCCACACGAGCTTTCGGGCGGCCAGCTTCAGCGCGTGGGCATCGCGCGCGCGTTGTCGCTTCGCCCGAAACTCGTCATCTGCGACGAGCCCATCTCCGCGCTGGATGTCTCGATTCAAGTCCAGGTCATTCAGCTCCTCCGCGAGCTGCAGCAGGATTACGACCTGACGTACATCTTCATTTCCCACAACCTCGCTGTGGTGGAGTACCTGAGCGACGTCGTGGCGGTGTTGTATCTCGGCGAAGTGGTGGAACAGGCGCCCGCGGAGGAACTGTTCTCGCGCCCGACGCACCCGTACACCCAGGTGCTCATCCAGTCCATTCTGAAGATGCCGCGAAGTTTGGAGGAGCGCCAAGTGCTCACGCCCATTCAGGGCGAGATTCCGTCGCCGTTCGATCCTCCCAAGGGGTGCCCCTTCCACCCCAGGTGTCCGATGGCCGTCGATCGGTGCCGGACGACCAAGCCGGAACGGCGACTTATCGGCCCCAACCACGCCGTGGCATGCCATTTGGCTACCTGATGACGGACCCCAAAGGGAGAGCGCCACACCTTTCGCTCTCCCTGCCTCATTCCTGCTCTTCTTCGCGCTCCGATAGGGCCTCGAGCAACGAAGGCCAATCCACCCCTTCCAAACTGCTTCGAAAGAGACAGCCGTCCGGAAACGACAGGTGCTTGGTGATGGCGTTTGGCACGCATAGCACCGGAAGCCCTGCGGCGATGGCGGCCTGCGCGCCGTGAGGCGAGTCTTCGACGGCGAGCGCCTCCGAAGGCGCCACGCCGAGGCGCCGGCAGGCCAGTTGGTACAACTCGGGGTCCGGCTTCACCCGGATCACGTCGTCGGCGGTGGCGATGGCGTCGAAGAAGGCTTGAATTCCGTACTTCTCCAGAAACGGTTCGACGTACGCCCGCCGAGAACTCGTGGCCAGGCCGATGGACACGCCAAGGCGCCGGAGCTCCTGCAGCGAAGCCCGCACGCCAGGCCGGAGAGGCTCATCATCGAGCAGCCGCCGGTGTTCTTGCTCCACCGCGCGCTCGGCCTCCTCCCGCCGGATGGAAGCGTCCGCGTCGCACAGGTGGCGGACGGGATCGAACGCGTCGGCGCTTGTGCCGACTGTTTTCGCGTAGAGATGAAACGGAAGTTCACGACCGTGTTGCCGATACAATCCGGCGTACGCCTCGTACCACGCCCGCTCGGTGTCGACGATGGTTCCGTCGAAATCGAAAATGACGGCTCTCATACGGACCTCCCGTAGGCTTTCGCTTCCCTGGAGTATAGCACGTCGGCCGCCGGGGAGGCAGGGTCCGGAAGTGCCACGCCGCGGGACGGCTCGCGCGGTCATATGTAAAGAAATATGACTCTAATTTCTGAAAACGCTATCCTGAAACTCGTTGTCAAGATGTTATCCTTTAATACGTTAGATTATCTTACATTTTTCGTTGACGCCTCTGTTGCGCGCGTGTATCGTTATAAAAAAATTCACGCAAAGGAGTGGGGGAGAAGATGCTCAGAACACGGTGGAAGTGGCTCGCCTCCGCCATGGCGGGGCTCGGCGCCGCTCTCGTTCCCGCGACGTGCTTTGCGGCGACGACGACATCACCGCTCAATTCGGGAGATGAGGCCTGGATTCTCGCTTCCTCGGCCCTTGTGCTGCTCATGACGCCGGGGCTCGCCTTCTTCTACGGGGGCCTGGTCCGGACGAAAAACGTGATCACGACCATGCTGCAAGTGGTGGCGGTCATCCTGGTGGTCTCCCTGCAATGGGTCATCGTCGGGTACAGCCTGGCCTTTGGGCCCGACTTCCACCACATCATCGGCAACCTGAGTTGGTTCATGATGCACGGCGTGGGTGCGGCGCCGGATTCTGACTACGCGCCGACCATTCCCAACGTGCTCTACGCCATCTTTCAAATGATGTTTGCCATCATCACACCTGCACTGATTGTGGGAGGGCTGGCGGAGCGCGTCCGCTTCGCTTCGTTCGTGGTCTTCATTGTCCTGTGGGCAACGTTCATCTATGACCCGCTGGCGCACTGGGTGTGGGGCGCGGGCGGTTGGCTCCACAATCTGGGCGTCCTCGACTTCGCGGGGGGCACCGTGGTGCACATCTCCTCCGGCGTGGCCGGTCTCATGGCGGCGCTGTATCTCGGGCGCCGCGCGGAACACGGCACGGGCGAGATCAAGGCGCACAACGTGCCGTTTGTCCTCCTCGGCACAGCGCTTTTGTGGTTCGGTTGGTTCGGATTCAACGCGGGCAGCGCGGTCGCGGCCAACTTCCTGTCGGCCGAGGCGTTCTTGGCGACCAACACGGCCACGGCGGCTGCCGCGGTGGGGTGGATGATTGTCGAGAAGCTTCGCACGGGGCACGTGACCCTGGTTGGCGCTTGCGCCGGCGCCGTGGCTGGCTTGGTGGCCATCACGCCCGCGGCAGGCTTCGTCTCGCCGGGCTATTCCATCGTCCTCGGCCTTCTCGGCGGCGCATTCTGCTACTTCGCGTCCACCTTCATGAAGGCGAAGCTCGGCTACGACGACGCGCTCGACGCGTTCGGCGGTCACGGCATCGGGGGCACCTGGGGCGCCATCGCCACCGGCCTGTTCGCCTCCACCGCCGTCAACCCGTCGGGGGCCAACGGGCTGATCCATGGCAATCCACACCAGGTCCTGCTCCAGCTCATCGGCGTCGCGAGCACGTGGGTGTTCTCGGGCGTCGGCAGCCTCATCCTGCTCTGGATCGTCGACAAGGTTATGGGGTTGCGCGTGACGAAGGAAGAGGAGATCATGGGGCTCGATCTCGCCCTGCACGCCGAGTCCGCGTATCCGGAGACGCTCACGGCGTCGGAGTTGCCGAAGTATTTCGGCGCCAACGTGACGCCGCTCATCAAGGAGTCGCCGCTGGAGCACGGAACGCAGAATTAAAGCGTGAGGTACTGCTCCCATTCCCAAACGTGGACGGTCGTCGCGTAGGCCTCCCATTCCAGCCGCTTGGCCTCCAGGAAGTGGCGCATGGCGTGATCGCCGAGTGCCGCCTGGAGGCAGTCGTCTTGTTCGAGCGCATCGAGGGCGTCCCGCAGGGTTTCGGGCAGCGCGTCGATGTGCCGCAAGAACCGCTGTTCCTCGGACCACCTCTCCGGCCGATCGTCCAACCGCGCGGGCAGAGGCAGGGCCTGTTCCATTCCGTCCGCTCCCGCGGCGAGTGCGCAGGCGATGGCGAGGTACGGATTCGCGGACGCGTCAGGGGCTCGCCATTCCCACGCGTCGCCGACGGCGCGCAAGTAGGGGTCCGGGTGGCGGTCGGACCAGGCGACGAAGCCGGGCGCTTCACTTCCGCCAAGGCGCTTGTAGCTGTTCACCGTCGGATTGGCGATGGCAGTGAGCCCGGGCGCGTGCGCCAGGATGCCCGCGGCAAACGAAGCCCATGGCGGCGCGTCGGTGGCGCAGGCGGGGGCGAAGGTGAGGTGCAGGCCGGAGCCCGGATGGCCGGTGAATGGCTTCGGCATGAAGGACGCCGTGAATCCGAACCGCGCGGCCTCCCGGCGGATGACGAGTTTGGCGGTGACGAGGGCGTCCACTGCGGCCATGAGCGATCGCGCGGCGAGATCGATCTCGTATTGGTGCGGCGCCGCTTCGTGGTGGATCTGCGTCACGGGCACGCCGGCGCCCATGAGCTCCTCAGCCATGGACATGAGCGATTGCGCCGCGAGGTCGGAGGACGGCGCGTCGAAATAGCGGGCGGGATCGCCGCGATGGGCGCCTTCCACGCGCTCGCCCTGCGGGAGGAGAAAGAACTCCAGTTCGGCCGATATCGCCATCGGGGGCACGCCGGACGTCGCGGCGCGGTCCGCCGCGCGGGCCAGGATCCGACGGGGATCGCCGGCAAACGGCAGGCCGTCCGGCAGCACGACGTCGCAGATGAGGCGCAGGGCGCGCGCGCCAGGTCCGGAGGGCCACAGGCAGGCCGTCGCGAGATCGGGCACGAGGCGCATATCCGACTCCTCGGCCCGCGCAAAGCCCTCGATGGACGATCCGTCGAAGCCCACGCCGCGTTCGAGGACGTCCGGAAGTCGGCCCGCAGGGATGGCGACCGTCTTCACGGTGCCTATCAAGTCGGTGAACTGCAGATGGACGACGTCGATGCGCTCGGCCTCGACCTGGCGGAGGAGCGATGCAACACTTGTCATGAAAATCCACCACCCGGATGATCTTCTGGGTTCATCATAATGCGCGAAATCTCAAAAATCTAGCAATCCTCACATGGGCAGGAGACACCAGGGCGGAGGGATGGCCGTGAACGTGCCTTTGTGCGTGACGGACGCGCGCGACATTCGCGAGCGCGGCGAAGAGCTGCAGCGCGCGTGGTGCGAGTCTGTGCTCCAGGATGACCATCCGCCGGACGACACCGCGGCGTTTCAGCGCTGGTTGGAAGCCTATCAGGTGCAGCGCCGGGCGTTCGTGCTCGCGGGCTGGGCGGAAGCGGTCTCGCCGGACGTCAGGCGCCGGGCGCGCCTCATTGCCCTGGGATCCCTCGCCCGGGGCGAGGATCTGCCGCAGAGCGATCTCGACTTCGCGCTCCTCACGTCAACCGACCTCCGGCTCGACGACGCGGCCCCGGACGTCGAGCGGTTTGTGCGCTGGATGGGCCCCATGGGCTTCTCTCCTTGCATGGGCAACGTGATGGGCGGCAACCCGCGCTGGTTTGGCCCTGAAGACGCGTGGAGGGCGCGCGTCCAGGCGTACGCCGAGTTCCCGGACTGGGCGAATGTCCGCTATTTGTACATGACTGTCGATGCGGCGCCCCTCGACGACGCGCCGCAGTGGGCGCTGGTGGCGGCGCAGGTGCGCGGCGTGATCGCCCAATCGGGGTTCATGAAGTGGCAGATGGCGCATCTCGGCATTCGCGGGACGGTCGGATGGGGCGCTGTGCGCGGCGTGCGCTGGCAGGCGAGCGGCGAAGGGGCCGTCTTCCACGTGAAGGACCGGTTCCTCGCGCCGATGATCCACGCGCTTCGCCTGCTCAGCCTGCACCACGGTGTGGACGCGCTCGCCTCGGTGGATCGCGCCACATCGCTCGGCCGCATCGGCGCCCTCGAAGGCTTGCAGGCGGACGCGATTGTCCGCGCGCTCTGGTTCGGATGGAGGCTTAGAGCGCGCCGTCACGCGGAATGCTGGCTCAAAGGCCAGCGGGACGCCGTCGATCTCGTCCCGCGCTCGAGCCTGTCCCGCGCCTGGCAGGAAGCGCTCGAGGAGCACCTTCGCACGGCGCAAGCCCTGGAGCGCCTGGTGTGCCGTCGATTTCCGAAACCGAGGGGATCGAGATGAGGTGGTTTTTTTCCCTCCGGAGAGAGGTGCCGGCGAGCGACGAGCCTGTGCCCGTCTGGGAGCGGCCCCTCGGCGAGGCGCCGTACTTCGTGCTGGATCTCGAGACGTCCGGGTTCTCTCCCGCTCGGGACAAGATCCTGTCGGTGGCGTGCGCCACGTTTTCCGGGTGGAGAAACGAACCTGACGAGAGCTTCTACGCCGTCGTGCGCCACGACGACGTCGCGGACGTGCCGTTGCACATCTGGGAGCTGACCGGGCTGTCGCCGGAGGCGGTGCGGGCCGGCGAGCCGCTCGAGTCCGCGCTTCGTCGAGCGCTGGAGCTTGGGGCCGGCCGCGTGTGGATTGCACACCACATTCGGCACGATCTCGGCTTTCTGCAGCGCGCGACCGACGCGCTGTGGCGCCTTCGCCTGCGGCCGCTCGCCATGGACACGGCGGTCGTCGCCCAAGTGCTCGCGCGGGCGGCGAGGCCGCTTAAGCTCGAGGAGGCATGCGAGTGGCTCGGCATCCCGGTGGTCGGCCGCCACCAGGCCGATGCGGATGTGCGCATGACCGCAGCGGTGTGGCGCAAGGAGATGGAACTGTGCGCGCGGCTCGGGCTGCAGACGGTGAAGGACGTGATCGACTGGGTCAGCGCGCGC
>NZ_BCRQ01000026.1 GCF_001552675.1 Alicyclobacillus sendaiensis NBRC 100866 | reverse complement strand
CTTCCCTCCAGAACTCGCTTGTGGCGCCGCTTCGCGGGCGAAAATCGCGAACCTCTGCTGAACGTCCCTTTTCCACGACTTCCAACTGCCCTCATGATACCCTCTCTCCGCTCAAAAATCCAGTCCCCACGCCGAATTTTCGAAGATCGCGAACCCCCTATGCTTGCGCCATCGATTCCGGTTCGCGCATGGCCTTCGTGGTTTGGGACGAGATCGTCTGGTTGGTGACCATCCAAATCCCAAGCGCGTGACGAAAGGATGCGCTTTTCTGTTCCATTTGTGCAGCATTCGAGCAGGATTTCCTAGATTCGAATCGAACACGTACATCCATCGCCACCCAGTGAAGCGCCTGCCCGTACGCCGATGCTCATTCACGGGAAGCTTGCGTCCGCAGGTGTATCACCACGTGTACTTCCAGGCGCCGAATCCGCGCCTGACGGTCTCCGGGTGACGCCAAACCTTCATCATGCGTGCGACCTGCCCTATTGTGTCCGGCAAAGTCGCACCTTTCGGATATCTCGGGAGGTGGTCTCATGGTTCTGATCGGTGTCCTCATCGTGATCGTCGGCTTTGCACTTCGCATCAACCCACTGCTCGTCGTGACGGTGGCCGGGATCGCCACAGGACTTCTGGCGCACGAATCGCTCTACAGCATCCTTTCGCAGTTCGGCGCGGCGTTTGCGAAAGATCGGTACATGGCCGTCTTCATCGCGACACTGCCCGTCATCGGCCTGCTCGAGCGCCACGGGCTTCGCGAACAGGCCCAACACTTGGTGTCGAGGGTGCGCGCCGCGACCACAGGGCGCATTCTGAACGCGTACCTGTTCATTCGCGAAGCGGCGGCGGCCTTAGGCCTCACGTCCATCGGCGGGCCTGCCCAGATGGTGCGCCCCGTCGTCGCGCCTATGGCCGAGGGCGCTGCGCTGGCCAAGTACGGAAAGCTGCCCGACGACGTCCGGGACCACATCCGCGCCCATGCCGCCGCCGTCGACAACGTTGGCCTCTTTTTCGGAGAGGACGTGTTCGTCGCCGTGGGCGCCGTCCTTCTCATGAAGGGGGTCTTCGATCAGTTCCACATTCACGCCACCCCCATCCTGATGGGGCTGTGGGCCTTGCCGACCGCCATCGCGGTCTTCATGGTGCACAGCGTGCGGCTCTACCTGCTGGATCGGCGCCTCCGCTGCTGGCTGTCCTCAGATTCATCCGTTGCTTCCGCATCGCCCGGAGAGGGGGTCCACCCGTGATTCGCGTTCAGTACGTCTACGATCTCGTCGGACTCATTCTCGTGCTCTCGAGCCTGTATACGTTTCGCGACGGCACGAATCCTCGGCGCATCACCACGGGGCTCTTCTATTTGTTGTATGGACTCGCGTTCATCCTCGCGGACTTTCTCCCGCCCGCCGTGCTCGGCGTCGGGGTGCTCGCCATCGTCGCCATCGCCGGATTTGGCGGGGTGCGCACGGGAAGCTATCGCGAGGCGAGCGCGGAGGAGCGCGAGGCGAGTCGGACCCGGCTTGGCAATTGGCTGTTCATCCCGGCCGTGCTCATTCCGCTCGTCACCGTGGCCGGCGTCGAAGGGCTCGGCCGCGTTCGCATCGGCGCTGAGTCGCTGCTCGATTCGGCCAACGTCACCCTGGTTGCCCTCGGCATCGCCGCCGCGGCGGCGCTCATCGTGGCGCTCGCCGTCACCCGAAGTTCACCGGTCACGTCTGTCCGCGAAGCGAGGCGCCTGATCGAGGCCATCGGGTGGGCGGCTGTCCTGCCGCAGATGCTCGCGGTCCTCGGCACCCTGTTTGCCTCCGCAGGCGTGGGCACCGTGGTGGCCAACGTGGCGAGTCGCGTGATTCCGCATCACTCGCTGTTCTGGGCCGTCTTCGCGTATTGCGTCGGCATGGCGCTGTTCACCATGGTCATGGGTAATGCCTTCGCCGCGTTCCCGGTGATGACGGCCGGGATCGCCATTCCGCTCATCATCGGCCACTTCGGCGTCGACGCCAATCGCGTTGCGGCCATCGGCATGTTCGCAGGCTATTGCGGCACCTTGCTCACCCCGATGGCTGCCAACTTCAACATCGTCCCAGCCGCCCTGCTTAACCTGCGCAGCCAATACGCGGTCATTCGCGCCCAGTGGCCCACGGCGGTCATCGTTCTTGCGGTCAACATCCTGCTCATGTACGCCTTGGCCCGATGGTGATTCTTCGCGCGATCCCGGCGCGCACATTTCAGCGTCCGGGATCGCGCATCTGCTCCAGGATGTTCCTTCTTCTTTACACACTCTTCACAATCCGAACACGTGGACTTCACAAATGGCGCGTAGCATGTGATGACGGAAAGGATCGATATCCATTGAATCAATGGGTATGGATTCAATCGCGACCGCGGCAAGTGCACTGACCCGTCGCAGCTCAAACCTAGCCAAAAGGGGCGACTCGCGTGTCCGTCAATCCGAAGGTTCTCGAAGCCATGGACGAAAGTCGGCTGAGCGGCTTCCATTGGAAGACCATGTTCACGGCTGGCATGGGCTTTTTCACCGATGCGTACGACCTCTTCATCATCGGCACGGTGACCGCCATTCTCACTCCCATCTGGCATCTCTCCACTGCGCAACTCTCCATTTTGAACAGCACCTCGCTTGCGGCCGCAGCGCTCGGCGCGCTCTTTTTCGGCAAGCTGATGGATAAGTTGGGCCGCAAGGCGATGTACGGATTTGAGGTTATCATGCTCGCGGTGGGCGCCATTCTTTCAGCCTGCGCCCCGTCGTTTATCTGGCTCGTCATCTTCCGCTTCATCGTGGGTCTCGGCGTGGGCGGCGATTACCCCACCAGTTCGGTCATCATGACGGAGTATTCCAACCGCAGAAATCGCGGGTTCATGGTCACGATGGTCTTTGCCATGCAGGGACTCGGGCTCCTGGCGGGTCCGCTCGTCGCGTCCATCCTGCTCTCCGTAGGCATTCCGCATGACATCGCATGGCGCATCATGCTCGCGCTCGGCGCCATTCCGGCGGCGTCCGTCATCTACCTGCGCCGCAAGATGCCAGAGTCGCCGCGTTACCTCATGGCCGTGAAGCAGGACGCGGATGCGGCGGCGAGCGCGGTCCGGGAGCTGACGGGCGAGAGCGTGCGCACTGCGGTGGCATCCGCGACTCCGCAAGCCGTGATCGCACAGCAGTCCTTGTGGACGCCGAAGCATCTCGTGCGCCTGCTGGGCACAGCGGGAAGCTGGTTCCTCATCGATGTGGCGTTCTACGGCAACAGCGTGTCGTCGCAACTCATTCTGAAGGCGCTGCTGCCGCATGCGGCGCTCGTTACCACGACGCTTGTCGCCACGGCCATCTTCATGGTGGCTGCGCTTCCGGGCTACTTCGTCGCAGCCAACCTGATGGACAAGTGGGGCCGCAAGTTCATCCAGGCGCTTGGCTTTACGGTGATGGCGGCTGCCTACGCTGCGCTGTTCTTTGTGCCGAGCATTGCGAAGATGCCCATCTTGTTCCTGGTGCTGTATGCGGTGAGCTACTTCTTCATCGAGTTCGGTCCCAACACCACGACGTTCCTCGTGCCGTCCGAGGCCTTTCCGACGAACCTGCGCGGCACGGCGCACGGGATTTCGGCGGCGGCCGGCAAGATTGGCGCGTTCCTCGGTGCGTTTGTCCTGCCAGGCATCCTGAAGGCCACGGGTCTCAGTGTCACGATGGGGATGCTGGCGGGCGTTGCCCTCCTCGGCGCGCTGCTCACGGTTCTCGCCGTGCCGGAGATGAAACAGAAGTCGCTCGAAGACACGGAAGACATCCGGCTTGCGCCCCAGGCCAAGACGCATCACAGCATCGTGGGCTGATGCTGTCCGCGTAGGGCGTCGGTCGCGAAGCGAGGAGAAACGCCATGACGCACGGACTGGGTACGCCAGAGGATTGCATGAGGTGCTTGGCGGTGCTCGGCGAGCCCCAGCGGCTGCGGATTCTCCGGGCGTTGGCCGACGGCGAGCAGACCGCGGGTGAGCTCTCCGAGCGCCTCGGCGTGCGGCAAAACACGCTTTCCCATCACATGAGACAGCTTCGCGAGCACGGGCTGGTGGAGGTTCGCCGCCACCCCCGTGACGAACGGTTCACCTTTTACCGATTGAACGGGCGTCGGCTGCGAGCGCTCTCCGATGTCCTCACGGAGTGGGCCGCACGGGCGGAAACCTCGTGGGAACCCTCGGGCCGCCGGTCTTCCTGACCGCGGCCCCGTGTTGTCTTTACATCCGCTCACCCCGCCGCGTGCACGCGTTTGCTCGGCGATCTCGACTTGCGCTTGGTCACCCACCCCGTCCAGCTCACCACGCCAAACAGCATGGCCGCAAAAAGGGCCAACGCCACGTCCGCCCACTGCGATCCCGTCTTGGCGAGTGTCCAACCAAATGCGTACGGCAGCGTCGCGCCACCCAGCCCCGCGAAGAACGTGACCAACCTCGTCACAAGCCCGGTGAGGTCCGGAAACGCGTGATTCGCGAACACCAGGGTGACGACGTAAATCCCCGACATGAAGAGGCCGAGCCACACGCATTCGACATACCCTAGGACAACGGATCTCGTCGCAGCCAAGGCCACGGTGGTGCAGAGCGTTCCCACCGCCGCGAGGATGAGATACGGCCGATACGGCAGTTTCCTCGCAATCCATCCGGTCGCCATGCGCCCTGCCACCATCGCAGCCCAGAACGCGCTCACGGCGACGGACGCGGTGGTGGCCGGAAGGGCAAAATGCTCGACAAACACGGCCGGAAGGAAGTTGTTCACGCACGATTCCAAGCCGACGTAGATGAGAACGCAGAGCATGAAGAGCGCAAGGACAAGGGCGCGATCGCGCCGGTTGGCGAGATGAATGGCGTCCGTGTGCGCGTCGCGCGGGCCCTCACGGCTGTCGCGCGCGGCCATAGGCGTGAAGGCGCCGGCTACCGCGAGCGCCGCAGCCGCCGCGGCCACCAGTGCGAAGGCCATCTGCCACCTGCCGGCGGCGATGCATGCGCCCGCAAAGAGGGGGCCGAGCACGCAGCCCAGGCCAAACGCGGCCTCGGTCCGGCTCATGATGACCGCTCGGCGGGCCGGGAACCACTCGATGAGGGAGGTGGACACGGTCGCCTGCATCAGCGCCATGCCGATGCCGTTTGCGAGCGAGCACACGAGGTACGGTAAGGGTTTCGGCCACGCGGTGAAGCCCGCCGAAGCCAGGGCGGTGATGGCGCTCGACGCGACGATGGCGCCCCGATACCCCGTGCGGCGCACGGCCATGGAGGAGAGGGGAACTCCAATCCAGTAGCCGACGAACTGAAGGAAGACGAGATCGCTCCCGAACACGTAGGTGGTGTGCAGGTGTTGCACGGCGAGCGGCAACACGCTGCCGAGGACGACGGTGGCCATCCCGTTCATCCAGTACAGGCCGCATGCGAGCCATACGTAGAGGGGCAAGGTCCATCCTCCTTCGGGCATGTTGCGCCGGCAACGAATGTGGTACGTTGAACCAGGGGGGACATCATGAGCACAGAAGAGCGCGAAGAATGGCTTGATATTTTCACTTCCGAAATGATTCCCTGCGGCAGAGCGCCAAGGTCCATGGTACACGAGCGCGGGCTGTGGCACCAGACGTTTCACGCTTGGATTGCGTCCGCTAGGCGCCTCGACGCGAAGCTCGTCATCCAGCTGCGCGGCCCGCACAAGGATACGAATCCCCTGCGCTTTGACGTGAGCGCCGCCGGCCACCTCGAGGCAGGGGAATCGCCGGACGACGGCGTGCGCGAGATCGAGGAGGAGCTCGGCCTTCACTTGTCCGCGGCGCGCCTGCACAAACTCGGCGTGGTGGCGAACGAGGCGCGGTTCGGGTCCGTCTGGGACCGCGAGTTTCACCACGTGTATGCCGCCATCGTCCCAGACCTTGTGCTCGAGGCGCTGCGCCCGGCGCCGGATGAGATTGCCGGCATCTACGAGATTCCCATGGGCGATTTTCTCGATCTCGCCTTCGGCCGTCGGCGCGAAGCGGTGCTCACTGGGTACCGCCTGTCGCCATCCGGCCTGCAACGAGACGCGCGCGTCGCGGCCTGGGCAGACTTCGTGCCGCGATCGCGCGCATACCTGCAACTGCTCGAAAGGTTCTTCGCCCAGGAAGATGCGCCTTAATCGACAAACGGGCCGTTGAAGATGGGCCGCTCGCCGACCGGCTCGCCGAAGACCATGACGGCGCGAAGCTGTTCCACGGCCCGGACCGGCGTGGGCGCAAACGCCTCGTCGGTGGCCTGGTGCCAGATGAAGAGATCACCCTTTTGCATAGGGAACTCTTCTTCACCCAGGTGACCCGAGCCGCCGAGCACGAAGATGAACCCCTGATGATGCGCGGGCGCTTCGAGCACGTACGATGCGCCTGGCGCCATCTCAACGTCCTGGTACGTCATCGGCCGATGGGTCCGAAGCGGCGATCCACCGCCGACAATCCACTTCCTCCGCACGCCTGGCGCGGGCTCGTCTATTGGCAATGCGTCGGGCGGGATATCCTCGTAGCTCGGCTCCATCCCCTTGTCGCTTCGGGGGATGTTGATCCACAGCTGCAGACCGCTGTCGATCCCGTCCGTCCCAGGCATCTCCGAGTGCACAATCCCGCGCCCCGCTGTCACGTGCTGCGCGCCGCCCTCGGGAATGACGCTCTGGTGGCCTGCGCTGTCCGCGTGTGCGACGGCGCCACGCAAGACGTACGTGATGATCTCAAATCCCCGATGCGGGTGATCCGGAAAGCCATCCGGGTGCTGGATGGAGAAGTGGTCCAAAAGGAGAAAGGGATCCACATACGGCGTGGTGCGGGACGGGAAGATGCGCGCGTGCTCGAGAAACATGATAGGCGCGCGATGCGCACCGGGGAACTTCATCCATGCCACGTGAAAGCCTCCTCTCGGTTGTGCTCGCCCCGGTCAGGCAAGTGCCTCGCGAAGTTTCTCTGCGATGCGGACGAGCGCCTTCGTCGCGCCGGGCGAAAGGCTGTAGAACTGTGCAAAACCGTGGATCAGGTCCTCAAAGTTCTCGATCTCGACCTTCACCCCGGCCCGCTGGAGCGCTTCCGCGTAGAGCTTGCCGACGTCGCGAAGGGGATCGTACTGTGCGGTGGCGATGTACGCGGGAGGCAAGCCGCTCAAGTCCGGGTAGAGCACGGGTGAAAACCACGGATGCGTGAGTTCCTCGAGGCTGTTCAGGTATTGATCTCGGAACCAGAGCATCATGCCGCCGGTCAGGAGGTAGCCTTCCGCATTCTCTTCAAGAGATGCGGGAGGTTCGGTCGGATCGTACCCGGTGGACGGATAGATGAGCAGCTGGAACGCGATGGTCGGCCCGCCGCGCTCCTTCGCGAGGATGCTCGTGACAGCGGCCAGATTTCCGCCGGCGCTGTCGCCTCCGACCGCGATGCGCGCCGGATCGAGGTCGAAATCCGCGTGGCGCTGTGTAATCCACTGCAGGGCATCGTACGCGTCTTCGACAGCGGCCGGGAACTTGTGCTCGGGCGCCAACCGGTAGTCCACGGAGAACACGACAGTCCGGCCGTCTTTTGCGAGGACGCGGCAGACGGGATCATGCGTCTCGAGGTCGCCGACCACCCAACCGCCGCCGTGGTAATACACGAGCGCGGGGTACGGCGGTTCGATGCCGTCCGGGCGATACATGCGAACCTTGAGCGTTCGACCGGGCAGATCCATGTCGAACTCGCGAACCTCGGCTACCGGCTCTTTTTTGACCGGGGGGAACTGCGATTGCTGGGACCGAAACTGTTGGGCGGAGAGATTCTTGTAGTCCGGGGCAGGCATGCGATTCAGCTGATCAAGCACCTGTTGAATGACGGGATCGAGCGGCATATGGGTCGCCTCCTCTGAGATGGGACATGGCACTTACATTTTAACAGTGGACGAGAGGTGAAGGGAACAAGGGAGGGCACAAAAAGAAGGGCGATTCGGACAATGAACGGTGAGGGAACGCCATTGACCTCATGCGGACTACGCGTATAATCCAGGACGATAAGTTTGGTGCAAACGTTTGCACGTACAAGGAGGTTGATAAGCTTGAATTGGAAAGGTGCTGCGGGACTCGCGACGTCCATCGTCATGTCGGCGACGCTCCCGGTGGCGGTGTTTGGCAACCCACGTGTCGTGAGCAAGGCCCGCGTTCTCGCGGCGAACACGGTAGTCAGTCCCGATGCGCCATCCTCGACCGGCGCGGCTTCGCCTGGCAACGCAACTGAACCAACCGATTCCGGTTCCGTTCAGATTGTCAGCGGCAACGGTTTTCGGGCGGGAGACGCAGCCACGGTGGTCCTCACCGTGACCGGCCTGAACCTGGATGCCACAAATTTGAAGGTAGAGGTATCGAATTCGAACAACGGCGTGATCGACGTAACCGACTACGCCGCGCTGACGGGGCCCAATTCTGTCACGCTGCGGCTTCCCGGGGGTGAGGATGGGCTGGGGGCGGGCACGTACACGGTGACCGTCGAAAGTGGGACACTTTCCGTCTCGACACCTCCAGGACAAGGGCTTGAGGTGATGCCCTATACAACCGCCAGCACGATTCAATGGGACGGGATTTACACGTCGGATAGTTCGATGTACGTATCTGATCCCAATCCTTCGCCGGGAGAAGCGGTGACCATCCGTCTTCGTGCGTACAGCGGAAATCTGACGAAGGTGGTATTGAACTGCTGGGACACCGCACAGAACAAAGGCTTTCAGGTGGCAATGTCCCCAGGCAGAACATTTGGACCCTATCAACTCTGGTCCGCCCAAATCCCGGCCTCAGATGGAGGAACCGTTTACTACCGTTTCGACATCTACGACGGCACCAGTTTTGCATGTCTCTCCGGTGACGGCCTGCACACGTCCGACGACACAAACAACAACTTTCCGCTGCCTGTGGGCACGCTGACGCTCTCGTCCCTACAAGCCAATCCTGGTGATACAATCACGGCTTCCGATCCTGTGGGGGACTTCGCGGGAAGTCAGGACCAGCCCAACGAGACATGGGTGCGGTTCGTCAACTCATCGGGCGATACGGTTGCCACGGCTCGTGGGGCAAATGCGACCTGGAACAGCGTTCAATTCACGGTTCCCGCGAGCCTCCCGAATGGTCTGTACCGCGTCGAAATCGTCACAGTCGCGAAGGACGCGGATGGGGTGGTGAACGTCGAGTTCGATAGAAGTGCGGAACTTGTGATTGGTCCGCTGCCTGCGTGGATGGAAGCGTATGAACACGATTCGTTTCGGGCGTTTTATCGTTCGCCATTCGGAGCGGTGCCGACAGGAACACCCATCACACTTCGTCTGCGTGCGCCTCTCAGCGTCGAGCGCGCGACGCTTCGACTGTGGGGAGCCGACGGTCGGGCGGGCGAGGTGGACCTACCCATGCAAAAGCTGCAAATGTCTGCGGACGAATTGGCTCAACAAGCGGGCGTGGAGGATGCGAGCAACTACACATGGTGGACAGTGACGATCCCTCCTTCTTATGTAAAAACACCCGGTACCATGTGGTATCAGTTTAAGACAGAGACGGAAACCGGTCAGGTCATTTATTACGATGATAACGGGGCCCAACTCGAAGGTCTTGGCCAGGTTGGGTTGTCTTCTGACGGACCAAGCTATCAGATCACCGTGTACGAACGGGGATTTCAAACCCCCGATTGGTTGAAACACGCGGTGATCTATGAAATCATGCCGGATCGGTTCTATAACGGAGACATCGCGACGGAAGAGAACCCAAAGACTCAAAAGGGGATCTATGTAAACGAAAACGGCGCGGAGTCGTTGGGTCCCATTGAGTTCCACGGGAACTGGGACTCGCCGCCTTACGACCCTAACATCCCTCCCTCGTCCGACCCGAGCATTGCTGCGCTCCGAGGGAATGGACAATGGAACATCGACTTTTTTGGGGGCGATCTGCGGGGCATTGAGGACAAGCTGGATTACCTGAAGAGCTTAGGGGTCAATACGCTTTATCTCATGCCTGTGTTTGAAGCGGAGTCCAATCACAAGTACGATACAGCTGACTACTTCAAGATCGACCCCGGATTTGGCACGCAGCAGGATTGGTTGAACCTGGTGCGGGCCGCGCACGCAAAGGGGTTCCACATCATCCTGGACGGGGTGTTCGAGGACACCGGAAGTGACAGTGTATATTTTAATAAGTTCGGGAATTTCCGCTCAGAGGGGGCATGGCAGGCATACCTGAAGAACCAGCCATCCCTATCGCCTTACTATTCCTGGTATTCATGGACAGGCAATGCCTCGAACCCTTATAATTCGTGGTTCCAGATTGACACCCTGCCCTTGACGAATACGTCGGACCCTGCCTATCAGCGATTTGTTTACGGGGGCAGCCACTCTGTGGCGCGTTATTGGATAGGCGAAGGAGCGGACGGGTGGCGTTTGGACTCGGCAGACAACAGCAACTTCAATACTTCCTGGTGGAGTGGCTTCCGCAAAGCGGTGAAGTCCATCGACCCAAATGCGGCGATTGTAGGAGAGGTCTGGGGAAACGCCACAAATGACAACGGAACGGATTGGCTGACGGGTTCGACGTTTGATAGTGTGATGAATTACCAGTTTCGGAATGCGGTCATCGACTTCTTCCGTGGGACATACAATGACGGCAATGTGCAACATCACGCCGTCGACGCCCCAGGATTCAACCAAGAACTGATGCGGCTCTACAGCGAGTATCCGCTGCAGTCGTTTGATTCGATGATGAACCTTGTCGATTCACAGGACACCATGAGGATCTTGACCATCCTGGAGAACGCGCCACAACCGGGCGATATGTCTGCGCTTGAGCAGGACGAGTACGAGCCGTCCGCGGCAGATGATGAGCTCGGCATTGAGAGGCTGAAACTTGTTTCCGACTTCCAATTCAGCTTTCCTGGTGATCCGACGATTTTTTACGGAGACGAAGCGGGGTTAGGCGGCTATTCTGATCCGCTCAATCGTAGGACCTATCCGTGGGATCATCAGAACCTTGCGCTCTTGAACCACTATCGCAAGCTTGGCGCCATTCGGACTGCCAATTCTGTTCTACAGACCGGAGGTTTCACACCTTTGTATGCAGAAGGGATGGTGTACGCATTTGCGAGAACCATCCAAGATGGGCATGATGTCTTCGGCGACCCAGCGCGGAACGCCACGGCCATCGTGGCCATCAACAATCAGAACCAAACGACCACGGTGACCATTCCGACGCGCGGGACCGTTGCGGACGGCACCATGATGCTTGATGAGCTGACCAACCAATGGCACGAGGTGCAGAACGGTCATATCACGCTCACTTTGCAGCCCTACCAAGGCGCGATATTCGTGACGCCAAGCGACACGCCGGTGGCCTATTTGCAGGAGGAACATTCTCAGGACGAGATTGCTTGGACACCTGTTCAAGGTGCCTTGGGTTATCGCGTTTGGAAGAAGAATGCGGACGGACACTGGCTGCCCGCTGGGCCCGTGCTTTCTGCGGAAGACTTGAGTTTTACGGTAAGCCGCGGCGCGACGGCGCAAACGTTTGCTGTTGAAGCCATCCTTGGAACGCCTGGTCGGGAGACGAGTCCGAATGAAGGCCATCTGTCTCTTCCAGTAGATGTACCCGCCGTGCGCCTGAATCAGCCGGAGATTCGTGGCCGGATCGAAGCGGGGAGAGCCATCCTTTCCATCACACCTGTGTCGGGTGCAACACAATATATCATCTACGAGAAACAGTTGGACGGGGCGTATATGGTAGTCAATAGAGTATCGGCGTACCAGGAGGTGAAAAGCCCAGGGAACGGTGCGGATGAGGACTCAAACATGCTGGGGAGAGGAGTCATGACGGTTTCCCTTCGAGTTCCGGCCGGCCTCTCGTCAGTCACCTACCGAGTCGCTGCGCAAAATGACGATGGGCAAGCTGTGTCGAACCCGCTGACGTTGTCGCGTTAAACAGGTGAACTGTCAATGGCTAGGGGATGAGGTCCCCGACATTTTCGAGGTGGACTCTTGATCGCGACCGTGTGAAAGCGTTATACTGTTCGCGCAAACGTTTGCGCAGTGAATTTAAAGTGAATTTACAGAGGGGGTTAGTTCGGTGAGGCGATGGGGAATCGTATCGACAAGTGTGGCCACACTGGTGTTGGCCGGCGGAACCATCGTTGGCTGCGGAGCGTCGAGTGGCGGGCAGAACGCGTCTCCTCCGGCGAGCTCTTCGACGGCCAGCGGAGAGCCCAGCACGCTGCCGAAAGGGCAGACCATTACCGTTTGGTCGTGGCAGACCGGGCCCGAGTTGCAAGACGTGAAGAAAATCGCCGCGCAATGGGCCAAGGCGCATGGAGACAAGGTCGTCGTCGTCGACCAAAGTTCCAACCCGAAGGGATTCCAGTTTTATGCTACCGCGGCGCGGACGGGCAAGGGGCCTGACGTGGTATTTGGAATGCCGCACGACAACAACGGCGTCTTTGCGGAAGAAGGACTCATGGCGCCGGTGCCGCCTGGCGTGATCAACACGAGCCTCTACGCGCCAAACACCATTGACGCAATCAAGGTGAATGGCACGATGTATTCGGTGCCGGTGTCCGTTCAGGTCGCGGCGATGTATTACAACAAGAAGCTTGTGCCGCAGCCACCGCAGACATGGTCGGAATTCGTGAAAGACGCGAATGCACATGGCTTCATGTACGACCAGGCGAACCTTTACTTTGATTACGCCATCATCGGTGGTTATGGCGGGTACGTGTTCAAGGACAAAAACGGCACGCTTGATCCGAACAACATAGGGCTTGACACGCCGGGCGCGGTTCAGGCCTATACGCTCATGCGCGACATGGTTTCCAAGTACCACTGGATGACACCAAGCACGAATGGCTCGATTGCAAAGGCTGAGTTTGTCGCTGGGAAAATTGGCATGTATGTGAGTGGGCCGTGGGACACGGCGGATATTGAAAAGGCTAAAATTGACTTTGGCGTTACGCCTTGGCCCACCTTGCCAAACGGTAAACACGCCACGCCGTTCCTGGGGGTCATCACGGCATTTGTGAACAAGGAGTCCAAAACACAGGCCGCCGACTGGAGCCTTGTGCAAGCATTGACCAGTGCGCAGGCACAGCAAATGTACTTCAAAGATTCTCAACAGATTCCTGCACTTTTGTCAGTGCAAAGGTCGAGCTCGGTTCAGTCGAGTCCAATCTTTAAAGCGTTTGTCGAACAGCTGCGCTACGCGGTGCCGATGCCCAACATTCCGCAGATGCAGGCCGTGTGGCAAGCGATGAGCATCCTGCAGAACATCATTGCAGGAAAGGTGTCGCCCGAGCAGGGTGGAAAGGATTTTGTGAAAAATATTCAAAAGGGCATCATGGCGCAAGGGTCCTGATATCATCGGTGCGCAGGTGGGAGCCGGCCTGTGGCTGGCTCCTTTCCTTACGAGGGGGGTAAGCCTATGGCCACCGTCATGGAGATCAGAAGGTCTCATAGCCGGCAGCGCGCGAAGCGGCGCGTGGATTGGATAGCTTATGGATATTTGTCTCCCGCGCTCGTCACCATCTGCGTGTTGAGCATTCTTCCGATTTTCTATACTATCTACATCTCCTTTACGAATTTCAATCAAATGCACTTTCTGTCGTATCAGTTTATCGGTCTGAAGAATTATGAGGAACTCTTAAATCCGCACGATCCATTGTCGAATCTGTTCTTGCCGACGTTCATTTGGACCTTGGTATATGCACTCTGCACGACGGTGCTCGCGTACCTTGTCGGACTGTTCTTGGCCGTCCTTCTCAACAACAAGCACATGAAGGAGCGCACACTCTATCGCACCCTGCTCATCGTGCCGTGGGCGGTTCCGAACCTGATTTCCATGCTCGCATGGCAAGGTCTGTTAAATGATCAGTACGGTCAAATCAATGCACTTCTGCACGGCGTCTTCGGCCTACCGCCCATTCCCTGGCTCACGAGTGCGTTGTGGGCAAGGGTTGCGGTGATCATGGTCAACGTCTGGGCCGGTTTCCCTTACATGATGATCGTGTGTTTAGGTGCTCTGCAATCGATCCCGACGGACCAATATGAGGCCGCGGAAATTGACGGAGCCAACTGGTGGCAAGTGTTCCGGTACGTGACCATGCCCTCGGTTTGGCGCATCTCACTGCCGCTCTTAATACCTTCTTTTTCGTTCAACTTTAATAACTTTAACGCATCGTATCTCTTGACCGGCGGAGGGCCGCCCAATTCGAACAATCCGTTCCTAGGTGAGACGGATATTTTGGCAACTGCTGCCTACAAGATGACGCTGACCTTCAATCGCTATGATTTAGGCGCGACGATCTCGGTCCTGCTCTTCATTCTCGTAGCTCTCATCAGCTGGGTACAGATGCGATACACCGGAGCGTTTAAGGAGGTCGATGCGTGATGGCGACGTCGACGGACCGTATCTCATCACTGACATCCGAACGTCTTCCTGCATCTCGCACACGCCGCCGGCGCTCGATGCAACCGGGAGAGCGAGTCGTTCTCTGGGCGTCCCGCGTCGTCATTTGGTGCATCATCGTCATGGTTTTGCTCCCGATGTGGTTTGTCGTGATCGCGTCGTTTAACCCTTCAAATTCATACATTTCGTTTTCGTTGTTCCCTGCGAATGCTTCCCTTGTGAACTACAAAACTCTGTTTCAAGGCGGGCAATTCTGGGCATGGGTTCGCAACAGTTTGCTGGTCGGCGTGGTGGTCGCAGTAGCACAATCGTTCATCACGGCGATGTCCGCTTTTGCGTTTTCCAAGCTCAGATTCTACGGGAGGAAATACGGTCTCATGACCTTGCTCCTCCTCCAGATGTTTCCCAATATCTTGGCGATCGCGGCCTTCTATACGGCGCTCGCGAAGTTGAACATGATCGACATGTTGGGTTCGTACATCCTCGTGATGCTCGGAACGAGTGCATTTAACATCTGGCTCTTGAAAGGGTACATGGATTCTGTGCCGAGGGAGTTGGACGAGGCGGCCGTCATTGATGGCGCGACCACCTGGAAGAGATTCATCCACGTGACATTGCCGTTGTCCACTCCGATGATGGTCGTGATTTTCTTTCTGACACTGGTCGGCATCTTCAGCGAGTACATGTTCGCGGGTACCATTCTCCAGTCACCTTGGAATTACACGCTGGGTGTGGGCATGTACAATTTGATCAGCGGGCAGTTCGCGAAAAACTGGGGAGAGTTTGCTGCCGCTGCGCTGTTGTCGGCTGTGCCTCTTGCCATCGTGTTTGCCATCGCACAGCGATATCT
This sequence comes from Alicyclobacillus sendaiensis NBRC 100866, assembly GCF_001552675.1. Lineage (GTDB taxonomy): Bacteria > Bacillota > Bacilli > Alicyclobacillales > Alicyclobacillaceae > Alicyclobacillus > Alicyclobacillus sendaiensis. The sequence continues at coordinate 22,662 of NZ_BCRQ01000026.1, read as the reverse complement.
GACGAAAGGGCTGGTGGCGGGATCGGTAAAAGGTTGATGTTTGCTGGAAGGAGGCGTTCGCCGTGGCCACGATCAAAGACGTCGCACGCCTTGCAAACGTGTCGCCGTCCACGGTGTCTCGCGTGCTTGCTAACTCGCCTCGCATCTCTGAGGAGACCAAGCGAAGGGTTCGAGCTGCTCTTGAACAACTGAATTACCATCCAAACGCGTTTGCACGCGGTCTGGTGACGAACTCTACGGGGGCCATTGGCATTCTCATTCCGCCCTCAGCACAAGAGTTTTTCGTGAACCCCTTCTTCTCGGAATGGATGGCGGGTGTGGCAGAGGTGGCCCGGCAACGTGGCGTGGACACGGTTCTCTCCACCTCTTCGCGGGGCGAGATCGAAACCTTGGATCACATGATACGGGGTAGGCGTGTGGACGGTGTTCTTCTGATAGGCACGCGGAAGAGCGATCCCGTCCTGCACGAGGTCGCGAAGTTGCGCTGTCCCGCTGTCCTTCTCGGTCGCCCTGCGGACCCGTCGCCTATCAGTTGGGTGAATAATGACAACCGGCGAGCTGCTTATGATGCGACAGTCCACTTGCTGAATCTGGGGCATCGCCGAATTGGGTTTTTGGGTGGCGCTTCCGACTTGGTCGTGACCATCGATCGCGTCGCGGGCTACCGGCAGGCCTTGTTGGACCACGGGGTGGAACCTGATCCGCGGCTTGAGGTCTCCAGCTTTTTTCTCGAGCAAGGCGGTTACCTCGGCATGATGCGCTTGCTCGCCATCCCAGACCGCCCGAGCGCGGTTCTCTGTGCAGACGACGTGTTGGCATTCGGTGGCATGCGTGCAGCTCATGAACTGGGTTTCGAGGTACCCGGCGATCTCGCCATTGTCGGATTTAACGACATTCGATTGGCGGAGCTCGCCCATCCCGCACTGACCAGTGTCCGGGTTCACATGCATGAGTTGGGTGTGCGGTCGGCCGAACTTTTGCTGGAGGAGATTGCACAAGGCAAACCTCTACAACGGCATGTCACCGTCCATCATGAACTGGTCATTCGGTATTCCTGCGGCGCAAAGCCAATTGGCACCATGACGACCTAGAACCGTCGTCCCGGGAGGGTCCCCATGGAACTCGTGTGGCAACATCGTTGGGCGGTGGACGCGTACCCGCTCAATTCCTCCACCATCGTGCTTGCCTTGCGTGTGGCGCGATGCACGCCGGTGTTGAGGGTGCGCGTGCACTTTGGAGATCGGTATGAACCTCACTTTCAGGACTCATGCGAAGCTTGCCGGTACGGATCGGACGGGGCGTTTGACTGGTTCACCTGTGAAGTGGCCGTTCCAACACGCAGGCTGAAATACGCGTTTGAAGTGTTGTCCCCCAGCGGTTGCGTCGTGTACCTAGGTGAGGGTGGGCTCGCTCATGCTTTGGATGCGGTTCAGCCATTTCACTATCCTTATATTCACCCGTCCCAGGTTCTCACCGTCCCGGATTGGGTGGGGCATGCAGTGGCCTATCAAATATTCCCTGACCGGTTTGCCATGGGTGAACCCCTGCTGGTTCGTCCGACGGATCCTTGGGACGCGCGCCCGGCTCCAAAGAGCGTATTTGGCGGGAACCTGCGAGGCATTGTTGAGAAACTTGCTTATCTGAGCGATCTCGGCGTCAATCTCGTATATCTCACGCCCATCTTTCAAGCTCCTTCCAACCACAAATACGATACGCAGGACTATTTTTCTGTGGATCCCGCCTTTGGCACGCTCGACGATCTGAAGCTGCTCGTCAAAGAGGCTCATCGCCTTGGGATTCACGTGGTGCTCGACGCAGTGTTCAATCATTCAGGGTTCCTCTTCGCGCCGTTTCGAGACGTGAGGGCTCGCGGCAAGGCGTCTCCCTATTGGTCCTGGTTCTTCGTGCACGGAGACCACGTCGATGTGGAATCCGTCAATTACGAGACCTTTGCGTCGGGCCTCCGAGATATGCCCAAACTGAATTTGGCCGAGCCTTCTGCTCAGGCGTACTTTCTGAACGTGGCCAAACATTATGTTCTCGAGTGCGATATCGACGGATGGCGTTTTGACGTCGCCAATGAAATCGATCCCCAGTTCTGGCCGCGGTTGCGTTCCGAACTACGTGCTTTGAAGCAGGACATCTTGCTGATAGGCGAAATATGGCATGACAGTCTTCCCTGGCTGACGGGCAACGCATTTGACGGCGTCATGAATTATCCGCTTCGAGAGCTTGTCCTGCGATATGCGGTCGACGAGTCTATGGATGAGCTCGCTTTCGCAGAAGGCTGGGTACGGCTATACCTCCAATATCCACGTGCGGCATGGCGGGCAATGTGGAATCTGTTGGGCAGCCATGATACTGAACGCGTTCTCACGCGAGCCCGCGGCCATGTCCCCTCGGTCGTACTGGCCTTTGCCATGCTGTTCACGCTGCCTGGTATTCCCATGGTCTACTACGGGGACGAAATTGGCATGGAAGGTGGCGCCGATCCAGATTGCCGAAGGGGTATGCCGTGGGACGCGAACCTATGGAAGCGCCACCTACGCGAAGCCATCCGGCAACTCGCATGGCTCAAGCGAACGCATCCTGCGCTCGCAGGAGATAGGATGGAGATTCTCGATGTGAAGCCTGGTGTGCTGCACTATGTGCGCCACGGTGGCACCGGCTCGCATCTTCATGTTGCGCTTGGCAAACGTCGCGCCTTAGGTATCGGGAAGGACTCTCCACTCTTCGCTTGGGATGTTCCGTCACGAACCGGCGAGGACCGGACGGTCCTGATATGGGAATGTGATTCACATGAGGGGTGTAGATATGATTCACGAACAGACGGATCTCACGACCAGTGAAGCGATCCGCCCGGATGCGCAGACATCGACGCCGGATGACTGGGTTTATCTCGGGCGACCTCGCCGTTTTGACGTGGACCGCGACGGCGGGGCGGCGATTGTGTATGACGCCGGAGTAGCTGTGGGTGTGGCCGCAGTCGACGATAGTGTTTTGCGCGTCGCGTATTGCAAGACCGTTGGGGAGTGGCCGACGACGAGCCCCGCCGTTGTAGAGGAAATCACCCAGCGGTATCCCTGGAGAATGACTCAAGCGGAAACGCACGTGCTGCTCGAATGTGATGCTGGGTGGCGAATTCAAATCGACCAAGATGATGGAACATGGCGTATTCGCCATACCGGCTTCGAAACGGCCGTCGAGGGCATCACGTGGTACAAGCGTAAAAAAGGTGGCGCATTGGCATTCGCTTCGCTCGAAGACGCTCGGTTCTACGGCCTTGGCGAAAAACCTGGTCCTCTTGACAAACGGCATGAGGCGTATACCATGTGGAACTCCGACGTCTACGCGCCGCACGTGCCCGAGATGGAGGCCCTCTATCTGTCGATCCCGTTCTTCTTGCGGATGCAAGGAGGAACCGCCGTTGGCGTCTTTGTCGATCATCCAGGACTATCTCGCTTTGACTTCCGAAGCAGGTATCCTGACGTCGAAATCTCGACAGATCGAGGAGGGTTAGACGTCTATTTCATTTTTGGGTCGTCCTTAAAGGATGTCATTCGGCGTTACACGAAGCTCACGGGGCGTATGCCTATGCCACCTAAATGGGCGCTCGGCTATCATCAGTCTCGCTACTCATACGAGACCCAGAGCGAGGTACTCTCTGTTGCGCAAACGTTTGTAGCCAGAGACATTCCTTTGGATGCTATTTACCTGGACATCCACTATATGGACGGCTATCGGGTGTTCACCTTTGATGAACGGCGATTCCCTGATCCGGCGCGGATGTGTCACGAGCTGAAGAAGCTTGGGGTGCGCGTGGTCCCCATCGTGGATCCGGGGGTGAAACAGGACCCGGAATATCCGGTCTACATGGATGGACTTGCTCACAACCACTTCTGCCAAACCGCTGAGGGTCAGGTCTATCTTGGCGAGGTGTGGCCCGGATTGAGTGCCTTTCCCGACTTCGCGTCAGGGGACGTGAGGGCGTGGTGGGGTCGTTGGCACCGAACGTATACCCAGATGGGCATAGAAGGCATATGGAACGACATGAACGAGCCGGCCGTGTTCAATGAGACAAAGACCATGGACGTGAACGTGGTCCACCGGGGAGACGGGCGACTGCACACGCACGGCGAGGTTCACAATCTGTATGGTTTCTGGATGGCTGAGGCCACCTATCAAGGACTGAAGGCGCAGTTGGATGGCAAGCGACCGTTTGTGCTCACGCGCGCTGGCTACAGCGGCATTCAACGATACGCCGCGGTATGGACAGGCGACAATCGGAGTTTTTGGGAGCATATGGCGATGGCCATACCGATGGTGCTCAACATGGGGATGTCCGGTGTTCCGTTAAGCGGCCCAGATGTGGGTGGTTTTGCCCATCATGCTTCCGGTGAGCTGCTCGCGCGTTGGACACAAATGGGCGCGTTCTTCCCGTTCTTTCGAAATCACAGTGCTATGGGAACGCACCGACAAGAACCTTGGTCATTCGGCCCCAAGTTCGAGGCCGCCATCCGACGTGCGATACACCTTCGTTATCGGTTCCTGCCCTATCTGTACACGCTCGTGCGGGAAGCCCACGAGACCGGCTTGCCCATGATGCGGCCGTTAGTCTTGGAGTACCCTGACGATCCCAACACGCATCACATCGATGATCAGTTCCTCGTGGGTTCGGACCTGCTCGTGGCTCCTATCCTCAAGCCGGGTATGACCCGTAGAATGGTGTACTTGCCGGAAGGGGAATGGATCGATTACGAAACACGCGAGCGATACCAAGGGCGCCAGTACATCTTGACGCACGCGTCTCTCGACCGCATCCCGCTTTACATCCGGGCAGGTAGCGTGATTCCCGTGAATCTCATGGAAAATCCGAGACAGACGCAACTCGGATGGGAGATCTTTATGGACGCCAACGGTCACGCTTCGGGGCGATGCTACGAGGACGACGGCGAGACGTTCAACTATGAGGACGGCGCCTACTGTGACCGCGTGCTGCAGGTCCTCGCCACAGCGGACGGAACACAGATTGAATGCCACCTTGTCGAAGGATCAGGGGAGGGTGGAAGTCAGGAAAGTGTGGTTCGCTTGTTTACGTCCCATGAGATACGGGAGGCTCGCGTAGAAGGCATATCGTTCTCCATCCGTCTGTGAGGAACTTGAGGGCTGGATTTGTCCATCCTTCCGGCCCTCTGCTCTTCACACATTCACCCCGACATCGCCGATTCCCAGGCCACGATCTTGTTTTTGCCCGTCTGTTTGGCACGGTACAGGCACTGATCCGCTCGTTCGAAGAGTTCATCCCGGGTTTCGCCAGGGCGATGCGTGGACAGGCCAATGCTCACGGTCGCGCGGTGTCCGTCGAGTTCCACGTGATGAACATTCGCGATGTACTCGCGGATCTTCTCCATATGTTGGACGGCCTGCTCGTGGCTGATCTCCGGGATGATCACGGCGAACTCCTCACCGCCGTACCGCGCGAGAAAGTCGCCGGCCGCAAGGTGCTGTTGGATGGCCCGCGCCGTGCGCCGAAGGATCTCGTCGCCGACCAGGTGTCCGAACTGATCGTTGATCTGTTTGAAGTTGTCGATGTCGATCACGGCGAGGTGCAGCGGCGTATTCGTGCCATCGCTGATTTGAAGCGCGAAGTCGAGATATTCGTCGAAGGATTTGCGATTGTAGAGGCCGGTCAACGCGTCGGTCTTGGCCTCTTTCTCCGACAAAATCTGCCGAACCCAAAGTTCGGTTTGTGCGCGGGTCTGCACGCGCAGTTCGTTCCAGATTCGGAGGCCAAATCGCAACACAATGTGAGATGCAGCCGTCATCCACAACAGAACCAAGCCCCACAGCGCCAGTTGCCCCAGCGACTGAAAAATGACTGCAGCGCTCGCGCGGTTGGACAACGGCATCAGCGTCAGCGCCAATTCTGCCGCAAACGCCGCGGTACCCGCGAGCCACACCTTCTCCACCTGAAGATGGAGAATGGACGTCACAATGGGCAACAGGAGCGCGGCACGCAAGGGCTGTGCCTCAGGATACGCGGCGGTGGTCACGAGTGCGAGCAGCGTCCCGGACGCAATCAGGGTATTTTCTCGTACGCCTGGATGTTTGCGCGCGCTCCATTCCGCCATCCCCTGGATGCAGAACATGGCGAGCGGCGCAAACACCCAAGCGCGCAAAGCAAACGGGAGCAGATGGGCGCGATGCAGCCACCACTCACCGGGCGCAAAGAGCAAGTTCCCGGCCAGGAAGAGCGCGAGGAACAGCCGATGAATCTGAATGGCGCGCTGCGCGCCGTTGCGGAACTCGCGGACATCTTCTGGCAAAGCCACGGCCATCACCAGTGTCCATCTTCGACAAGCGCCTCCAAGATCCTGCTTCTCGCCCGCGCGCGGCGAAACTTGCGCAGGTCAAGCGCGGTGGAGGCTGAAATCCGCCATGATGCGGCCAACTTCGCGCCCCTGCGTGTTGAGGACGGCCGGTTCGACGTACGCGTGAAGCGAATCCCGTTCCGCGGCCGAGATCGCGCCGAGATCGGTCAGCACCTTCAGCGCGACCGGCGGAATGGCGCGCGCGTTGCCGTCGAGCACCTTGACCACCATCGCCAGGCCAAGCCGCGTGTCCATCGCGGCCAAAAATCCCTCTGCGCCGCCCTTCGCCACGATGCGGCCTTGAGTCGCGCGCATGAGGTCGGTGTCGAATCGATCCCGGCTTCCGCCCACGAGCTCGGGATGGCGGCCCATGGCGCTCAGGATGCGCTTCATGGCGGCCGCGTGGGGGGCGCCGGGGCGGAGGAACGACGCAAACGCGCGCGCCCACGCCCTGAGCGGTATCGCATGCACGGGCACGCCGCACCCGTCCACCCCTACGCGGATGTCGTCCACCGGCACGCCCGCGAGTTCACTGAGCGTGCGGAGGATGGCCTGTTGCAGCGGGTGGTCCAGCTCGGCGTACGAGGACGGATCGGTCCCCGTGGCCCTGCAGTAGGCGAGCATGCCCGCGTGCTTGCCAGAGCAGTTGTTGTGAATGGCGGTGAGCGTTCCTCCGCGCCGCAACAGGTCTTCGTACGCTTCTCGGCTGTGCGGCACGTGCACGCCGCAGACGAGGTGCTCGGGCCCGAGCCCGATGCTTTGGAGGATCTCGTTCGCCTTCTCCACGTGCATGGGCTCCGAGCTATGGGAGGCACACATCAAGGCCAGGTGGCTTTCGTCCAGTCCAAAGGCCTCGAGGGCGCCCGACTCGACCACTGGGATCGCCTGAATGGGTTTGCAGGAACTGCGGGCAAACGTGAAGAAGTCGAGATCGCCATACGAGGCGACGATCTCGCCCTCTGGATTTGCGACGGCGATGGCGCCTGCGTGCCAGCTCTCGTCAACTGCACCGCGGGTGACACGGACAAATGGCTTCATGTCGGGTCTTCCTTTCTCGCGTGGACACCGTTTTGCAGGAAGAGTGTATCACATACGCGAGCGCCGCGGGCTTTACGCCTGAGGCAGATTCCATCAAGATGAGGGTGGCATCATGCGCTGCCTTGCGAGGGGGAATGGGAGTTGACAAGCGTACATCAGGTCACGCTGGTGGGGCTCGGCGCCATTGGAGCGAGTTACGGAGAGCGGCTGCTGGCGGCGCCGGGCGTCGAATTGCGGGTGCTCGTGGACGAGGAGCGAAAGCGCCGCTACGAACAGTCGGGGGTTCAGGTGAATGGCCGGCGGATCGACTTTCCGCTGATGGTCCCTGCGACCTCGGTCGAGCCGGCAGATCTGGTGATCTTTTGCGTCAAATATGACGATCTCGCCTCCGCCATCGAGATGGTGCGTCGCCACGTGGGCCCGAACACGGTGTTCATGTCTCTGTTGAACGGGATTGCGAGCGAAGACGAGATTCAGGCGGCGTTCCCCGAGAACGTCGTCCTCCACGCGATCAGTGTCGCCATTGACGCGGTGCGCGAGGGGCGCGACGTCAGGTACTCCACCTTGGGCTACATCTCGTTTGGCGACGCCACGGGGCGGCACGAGGACGCTGTCCGCGCGGTGCGAGGCGTGTTGGATCGGGCGGGAATCGCCTATGAGACGCCTGAGGACATTCTGCGGGTCGTCTGGTGGAAATTCATGATCAATGTGGGGATCAACCAGGCGTCAGCGGTGATGCGCGCGCCGTACGGGGTGTTTCAGCGGTCGGAGGACGCGCGCGAGGTGATGCGCATGGCCATGCGGGAAGTGGTGGCCATCGCGCAAAAACGAGGCATCTCGCTCTCGGAAGACGACGTGCGAGGCTTCGATGACATCCTGAACAGGATGTCACCAAACGGCAAGACGTCCATGCTTCAGGACGTCGAAGCCGGCCGGCCCACCGAGGTGGAGCAGTTCGCGGGCACGGTGATCCGCCTGGGCGCAGAACTCGGGGTGCCAACCCCCGTCAATCAACTGCTGTACCACGCCATCCGCACCATCGCGCCTCACGCGAAGATGTCTCTGGCGAGCGCCTAGTCCGTCACGCGGGCGCGGGCGTCCCAGCCGGCGCCGTACGCGCCCGCGGGGCCGACCGACGGGTCACCGAAGTTGGTAGTCCTCCGGTGTCTTCAACTCGCCCGCAAGCGCCTGCTCGATATCGATCCGGATGGCATCGTCGATGCCGGACATGCGGTTGCGGTAAAACCGCCGGCCCACGGCGTAGATTTCCTGGCGCAAGGACTCATCATCTGGGTGGTTGGGCAACTCCTTCAGCAGACGATAGTACTTGCTTTCGACTGAGTCCAGCTTGCGAATATAAAGATACAGGTAATAGCATCCGCCGAGCACGATCACAGCGGAGATCAGCCAGTACACGAACTTCATCGTTTCAAGCCTCCTGAAGGCGCGACATCACTTTTCTCCACCCTATCAGTTTACCTCGTCTCCATGCCGGAGATCCCGCTCGCGCGGGCATGTTCGCACAACCGACACAGTCAGGAGGTAAGCGGCGACGGGGTGATGGTGACGAGCGTGCCGATGTGCGTGTAGGCGAACACCTTTGCGGCAGCCGCGTAGGGCAGCTCCACGCAGCCGAGGCTCTGCGGGAAGCCGTACTTCTGGCGGATGAAGCCGTGCACCGCACATCCCTTGTAAAAGTAGCTGACGTAAGGCACGCCGGGATCGTCATACGGCGTGCCGTTCGGGTCTTCGCCCTTCATCTCCTGAGACGCATACTGCATGTACACGCCATAGGTCCCATACGGCGTGGGCGCTTGCGGGATGCCTGTGTTGCAGAGCGAGGTCAGAACGAGTTTCCCATTGACCCACAGTTGGAGCGTCTCCGGCAGCGCCGTGGTCACAAGGATGTAGCTGTACGGAACTTGGGGAGCGCTCTCGTCGGCCGCGAGCGATTGGGCCAGCGCCCGAATGACTTCAGGCCCTGCGATCCCGTCGACCGCGAGGTGATGTTGAGCTTCAAACGCCATCACGGCGGCTTCGGTGATGGGCGTGTCCTCATTGGCCGACCAGAGGGAGACCCATGCGTTCGGATGAACATACCGAAGCTTCCAGGTTCCTTGCAAGGGCTTGAAGGTCTGCGCGCGGGCACTCGCGGACAGGGCGAGCCGCACGGCCTGCGGAGATTCATGCGCGGACGGCGAAAACGCCGCGGGCAGGTAACCTAGGACCGCGAGAGATTCGTTGAGCCACAGCGCCTTCGGGCCGATATCGCCGACCCCTATCACGACGCCCGGGGCCCCGTGGTTGGATGGCTGGGCGGCACGCCCGGAGGAAGAGGTTTTGTTCTGGCTGCCGGCCGGGGATGGGGCCGCCGTCTGAGCAAGGTTCTGAAGGCTCTTCCAGTCCTGCTGCAGTGAATTCCACGCGGACGGCGGGACATTCGGGGACGGGAGTTCGGATTCTGCGCTCGTCGCACCGAGCGAGAAAGGCAGCGGACTGAGCCACACGCAAAACGCCAACACCAACGCGATCCAATGAATCCACCGTGTGCGCATGACCATCTCTCCGTCTTCTTCCGGCGAACACCTGGGGGTAAACCCACCGTCGTCGACAGAATCTTCTTCCATCCATATATACTCTACGGATTGCCAGCGTCACAAGCTGTCGAACGGTGCAATCGTGGCCGCAATTCTGGTGTATGCCGTTGAAACCGCCGCATGCGCGTTTTTGCCCACGCTTCACGAAATCGTCACGCGCAGCGCCGTCTCGGCCTTTCACCTCCTCCGAGATCGACGCCGAAGAACGCGCCTCTGTGACACCCGGCCCGTGCGACGAGCCGAAGGAGCTTTTGATGTTGATCACTTCTGTTCCATGGTATAATCGGGAATACCAAGTTTGTGCGGAATGCGGGGGCCAAGTGTGTTGCGTGCACTCACGACGTTGGCGAGAAGCCTGTTGACCGTCGTCACCGCAGCGGTCTTGTTCGCGTTCAGCTTCGAATTGGTCGGCATCGTGGCGTTCCGCTATCTGTACAACCCGCACGGCGCTATGGGACACGACATCGCACTCGTGCTGCACGTGCTTCTCTCCGCCGTCCTGGCGGCTTGGATGTACCGTCAATTTTTTCATGATCATCTTTGGCGCGTATAACAAAGGGCAAGCCTCGCGGCTTGCCCTCTTTCCATGGTTTCGCGTGGCTTCACGAGACCTTGACCACGAGCTTCCCAGTGTTCACGCCCGTGAACAGGCCGAGGAACGCCTCGATGGTCCGGTCAAAGCCCTCAATGACGGTTTCGCGCGATTTGAGCCTGCCTTCGTTGAACCACGTCTGCAGCTTTTGGAGTCCTTCCGGGAAGCGAGGGGCGTAGTCGCCTACAATGAACCCCTGCATCTTCGCCTTCCTGGTCAGAAGCAGCGGGCCAGGCCGGGGGCCGACGTCAGGCTTCTCGAGGTTGTAAAGCGCAATTTGGCCGCACAGCGAAATGCGCGCAAATTCGTTGATGCGCTTCAGCACCTCGTCCGAGACCGTGCCGCCGACGTTGTCAAAATACACGTCCACCCCGTCTGGGCAAGCCTGCTTCAGGTCCTCGGCGAAGGTGGGCGACTTGTAGTTGACCGCCGCGTCAAAGCCGAGCTCTTCGGTCAAAAAGCGGACCTTCTCGTCGGATCCGGCGATCCCGACGGCTCGGCATCCCAAGATCTTAGCGATCTGGCCGACCACCATGCCCACCGCGCCGGCGGCTCCGGATACGACGACGGTTTCGCCAGGCTTGGGATCGCACACGTCGATGAGGCCGAAATAGGCGGTCAAGCCGGTCATGCCCAACAGCCCGAGTGCGAGGGTCAGGGGTTGGGGCGCCGGATCGAGCTTCTGAACTTTCGCGGCGGGGACGACGGCATGGGTTTGCCAGCCCGTCTGGGTGAGCACGATGTCTCCTGGGCGCAGGTGTTCCGCCTTGGATTCCACAATCTCGCACACCGCACCGCCGGTGATGGGCTCATTCAACCGATACGGAGGCACGTACGATTTCACGTCGTTCATGCGCCCGCGCATGTAGGGGTCTACGGATAAGTACAGCGTTTTGACAAGCACCTGTCCGTCTTCAAGCGACGGGAGATCGACCGTTTCAAAGCGAAAACAGTCGGGTGTGGGCGTGCCCTGCGGCCGCTTGGCGAGGACGATGCGCTTGGCGGTGACAGTCATGGGAGCACCTCCGTCCAATTCGATGCACCAACGATTGGGGCACAATACGGATGCCCGGACCTCAGTATACACCATGCGGAGAGCGGAGGCGAAACGAGGTGGCTTCTCGCGCGGTCGAACTCAAGAACGTCGGATTTGAAACAGGGGGCCTGTGGCTGCTCCGCGGGGTGTCGGCCGAGGTGGACGTCGGGCAGACGGTGGCCATCATCGGCCCGTCCGGCGCAGGGAAGAGCACCCTGATTTCGCTCATCAACCTCATGCGCACACCGACCGAGGGCGAAATTTGGGTGCTCGGGCAGGAGGTGCGCGCTTGGCCTGTGCGCGAGCTCAGGCAGCGGGTGGGCATGGTGTTCCAGTCGCCCGTCATCTTTCCGGGCAGCGTGCGGGACAACGTGTTGTTCGGCCTCGAGCTCCATCGTCGACCGCCTCGGGATGTCGCGGAACTCCTCCAGATGGTGGATCTCCCCGCGCATCTCGCGGATCACGCGGCGGAGGATCTGTCCGGCGGCCAGAAGAGCCGCGTGGCCCTCGCGCGCACGCTCGCCATGGAGCCGGACATCCTGCTCCTCGATGAGGTGACGGCGGCCCTCGACGTGCACGCAAAGCGCGAGGTGGAATCGACCCTTCTTCGCCTGAAGCGGGAGCTCGGCAAGACCATGCTGTGGGTCACGCACGATCTCGACCAGGCGCGCCGCGTGGCGGACGAGGTCTGGTTCGTCGCGGGAGGAAGGCTTGTGGAACGCGGAACGCCAGCGGAGATCTTCAACGAACCGCGGAGTGAGGCGCTGAGGTCGTTTTTGGCGGAGGGCGGGGAGGTCAGGTCATGAGCTACGTGTCGCTTTCGTTCACGGTGCTGTTCGTCGCGCTCTCCATCGCGCTCTCGCTGTGGCTGCGCCTCGGCGTGGAGCGCGACATTGTGGTCGCCGCAGTGCGCGCCGCCGTACAACTCATCGTCATCGGGTACATCCTCAAGCTCGTGTTCGCCTCGCACCGCCTGGTCTTTATCGTGCTCATGGTCGCCCTCATCATCGCGGTCGCGGCCTGGAACGCGCGAGGCCGAGCCAAGGGCATCCCGGGGGCTTTTTGGCGGATCGCCTGTGGGCTTGTGGTGACGGAAATCCTGACCCAGGCGGTGCTCGTGGGATTCGGCGTGATCCCCTTTCAGGCGCGCTATGTCATCACGACATCGGGGATGATCGTCGGGAATTCCATGGTTGCGGCGGGCCTCTTGATGAATCGGCTGCGGCGCGAGGTGGAGAACGGTCGAAACGAGATCATGGCCATCCTGGCGCTTGGCGGGACGCCGCGGCAGGCGATGTATCCGCGGCTGGTGCAAGCTATCCGGGCCGGCATGATTCCGACCATCGATTCCACCAAGACGACGGGGCTCGTGCAGTTGCCCGGCATGATGACCGGTCAGATCATCGCGGGCCAGGACCCCGTGCAGGCGGTGCGGTACCAGCTGATGATCTTGTTCTGCATCTTGGCGGGATCGGCCGTGACGAGCATCGTGATTGGGTTCCTGACGTATCCGACCTTGTTCAATCGGTATCAGCAGCTGCGGGAGGACGTGTTGACGTGAAGCTCGGCATCGTGGGCGCGGGGGTCGCGGGGCTCGCCGCGGCTTTGGCCTGCGCTCGCGCGGGCATCGCGTATGACCTGATGGATCGCGCCGCACATCCGCTCGAAGGCGGCGTGGCGCTGACCCTGTGGCCGAACGCCCTTCGCGCGCTCTGCGATCTCGGCGTGGACGTCCGCGCCGAGGCGGGGTGGGTGCCCATGGAAGAGGGTGATATTGTCGACATGCGCGGGCGCACGTTATATCGCCTTCCGCTTCGATGGATGGAGGCGCGCTTCGGCTTTTTGCCGGTGTGTGTGCGCCGCGCAGAGCTGCTTCGGCGGATGCACGGCGCCGCGGGGAGTCCGCGCATCGAGATCCGCGAGGTGCGGCGTGTTGTCGAGATCGACCGGGGCGTCGTCGTGGCGTGGGATGGCGGCCGGATGGAATACGACGGGGTAGTTCTGGCCGACGGCATCCGCGGGGGCGCGCGCTCATCCGTCGTGGAGGCGCGCACGCGCCCGACCCACTACCTGGCCTGGCGCGGCATCGCGCGCGGCGTGGATGTCGGGCGGAGGATGCGGGAGATCTGGGGCCGCGGCTTTCGCTTCGGCTACGCCGCGATGGGCGCGGGCGACGTGTATTGGTTTGCCACCGTGAATCGCAGCCTCCTGGAGCGCGCGGGCGATGCGGCCGAAACCTGGCGCACGCTCGGGGCGCTCGCGGCGGAGAGCCCGCCGGAGGTGGCACGAATGATGGCGGCGACGCCGATGCAGGCGGTCTATACGCACGACATCTTCGATCTCGCCCCCGGCCTGCCCCTCGCCGTGGGACGGATGGCCTTGCTTGGGGACACCGCGCACGCCATCACGCCGAACCTTGGCTTTGGAGGCGGGCTCGCGCTCGAGGACGGCGCGGCGCTCCTGCAGGCCCTCGCGTTGTACCGGGTGGCAGAGGAGTCCGAGCGGCTGGCGGGGGCGCTTCAGACGTACGCGGCGGTGCGCAGGCGTCGCGTGGCGCGCATGGCGTACGTCACCCGCTTCATGGGCGATGTGATGCAGTGGGAAGGCAAGGCGGCGGGGCAGGCGCGGGATGTGTTGTTTCGCTCGCTGGCGCCGCTTGGCGACAGGCTCGTGTGGAGGTGGATGATGGGCGGGTGAGGTGTCGTTGGACCCTAAGGGGGCTAGATGCCTTGCATTCACGGAATTGATGCATGAGCAGCCCGGAAATCCATTCGTACACAGGAGCATAGTTCATATCTTCACAAAGAGCACTCATTCGACTAATATGTTAACTGGAAAAGATTTAAGAGTTGACGATTCGTGGACAAGAGGGTGGCGTATGCACGTGTATAGTGATTTGGTGGAAAAAAACAAAAAGTATCTATGGAATCCATTTACGCAGATGAAGGACTATTTCGACCACCGCCCCGTCATCATCGCACGAGGAGAGGGTCGCAGACTCATCGACGTAGATGGCAATGTGTACTGGGACGGTGTTTCGTCTCTATGGCTTAACGTACACGGACACAGGATTCCTGAGCTAGATGACGCTATTCGGCGACAATTAGAGGATATCGCTCATTCAACACTTCTCGGCCAAGCTAATGTTCCGGCCATACTCCTCGCAGAACGACTCGCTAAGATTGCGCCTACGGGTTTAACAAAAGTCTTTTTCTCGGATTCCGGCGCGGAGGCTGTGGAGATCGCACTTAAGATGGCGTATCAGTTTTGGCAGAATAAAGGAACGTGTTCAAAGAGTAAATTTGTAACCATGTGTGACGGCTACCATGGAGACACGATAGGTGCTGTCTCGGTGGGGGATATTGAGATCTTTCATGCGCGTTACGCGCCGCTCTTGTTTCAGACTTATAAGATCCCTTTTCCTAACAGCTATCGCAATCCGTACATAAGCTCTGATCCGGCTCTCGGAGCACTTCACGCTGTCGAGGAACTGTTTCAGAGGGAAGCTGACCAAATTGCGGCGCTCATTGTCGAACCAGTGCAGGGCGCAGGCGGAATTGTTCCGGCGCCAAAGGGCTTCTTAAAGGGACTGCGGGCACTTTGCGACGCCTATAACGTCTTGCTTATCGTTGACGAGGTGGCAACAGGATTCGCAAGAACTGGACGCATGTGGGCTTGTGAACATGATGGAGTTTCGCCCGACATCTTGACAATTGGCAAAGGGTTGACGGGAGGGTACTTGCCAGTTGCAGCAACGCTGACAACAGAACGAATTTACGCAGCGTTTTACGGAGAGTATGAGGAGTTCAAGGCACTCTATCACGGTCATTCATACACCGGCAATCAACTTGGATGTGCTTGTGCACTAGCAAACCTAGATCTGATAGAGAAAAATCGGCTGATCGACCATGTGAGGCAAGTAGCCCACATTGTCTCAATGCGTTTGAACGCGCTGCGCGATCATCCGAACGTTGGTGACATTCGGCAAGCCGGATTGATGATTGGAATTGAGCTGGTGGAAGACCGCGAGACGAAACGTCCGTTTCCGTTGACTACAAGGGCGGGGTGGCGCGTCTGCTGGAAAGCTAGGGAGCTAGGAATGCTTTTGAGACCTCTTGGAGACGTTGTTGTGTTTATGCCTCCGCTGGCGTCCACCGTGGATGAGATTCAGGAAATGACATCCATTCTCTGCGACGCGGTTGAACGCGGATTGAAGGAGGTCGCGGGGAAATGAAACAATTGGAAGAACGTATTCAGCACGAAGTTGCCCGTCTTCGCAAGGCTCGGCGAGAGCGTAGCCTAAGATCAAGTGTCATCCATGGAGCGCGCATGTGGTTAAACGGTCAGGAAGCGTTGCATTTCGCTTCTAACGATTATCTAGGGCTGAGCTTCGATCCAAGAGTTCGAGAGGCGGCGCAGGTAGCGACTATGCGCTATGGCGGAGGAGCTACTGGGTCACGCCTCATCTCTGGCAATCACCCGGAAGTCGTGATGCTGGAGGCGGAGCTAGCATCGTGGCACGGTGCAGAAGCTAGTTTGGTATTCTCGTCAGGCTACGCCGCCAATGTTGGTGTCATCTCTGCCCTCGCGCAACCGGAGGACGTCATTTTCTCTGACGAGTTAAATCATGCGAGTATCATTGACGGGTGTCGTATGACACGTTCCAAGGTTGTAATTTATAGGCACGCTGATGTAGATCATCTTTGTTGGTTACTCCGTAAGACGCGTTGTCAAGGCCAGCGCTTTGTGGTCACGGACGCTGTATTTTCAATGGACGGGGATATTGCGCCTATCGGAGATCTACTTGATGTTGCACGTCGCTTCGAAGCAGTGACCGTTCTGGATGACGCACACGGTGTGGGTGTATTGGGGACCCGCGGAGCCGGTACGCTCGAAGCCCTCGGAATACCTGTTGCCGACGACATAGTTGTCATTGGGACACTTTCAAAAGCCCTCGCGGCACAAGGGGGGTATGTGATAGGAAGACGCATTCTAATTGATTATCTCGTCAATCGATCGCGTTCTTTCATCTTTTCAACCGGCCTGGCGCCGTCATGCGCGGGAGCTGCGCGGAAGGCGCGGAAGATTGCAGAACATGAGGCGTGGCGACGAGAGAGGGCACTTTCGCTTAGCGATGCATTGCGCGTGGGTATCAGGGAACTCGGTTATCTAGTGCTGGATGGATCGACGACGATCGTGCCTGTAATTGTGGGTGACGAGCAACATGCCATCGCAATGTCTGATTTCTTTCTCAAAAAGGGGGTCTACGTTCCGGCCATTCGCCCACCCTCTGTCCCTGAAGGGCGGTGCCGTTTGCGTTTATGTGTGACTGCAGCGCACGAAATGACTGACATTGAACGCGTTCTAGAAATATTTGAAGAGTGGAAAGAAACCGCGTACAACGATTTCTTTGTGACGAGTCTTGCCAAAGGAGGTGAAAGGGGATGAAGGGGCTATTTATCATCGGTACCGATACAGGTGTAGGGAAAACGTGGGTTACGGGGGCTTTAGCTCGTGCGCTGCGTCGAAGGGGTTACGATGTTGGCGTGTGCAAGCCCATCCAAAGTGGAAATCTCAAGGACGACCCAGCGGGTGACGCGATGACGCTAAGGCGCCTGGCCGATGTTTCGGACAGTATCTCGGACATCTGTCTTTGTGCTCTCCCTCAGCCTGTGGCGCCTCAATTAGCGATGAGGCTTTCCAATGTAGACATTTATATGGAGGATGTCGTTTCCTTCTGCCGACGGGCATCTAACCGCCATGAATGGTTGTTTGTGGAAGGGGCAGGAGGGGTTGCTGTTCCATACGTGTCTGACGCCTGGGTTTCCGATGTGATCCGGGCTCTTGACCTGCCTGTTCGCATCGTTGCCAGGCCGGGTTTAGGGACGGTAAATCACTCGATCCTAACCATTGAATATCTCAGGAACCAGGATATCCGAGTTGTTGGTGTCGTGTTCAATAGAAGTAGCGCCCTCTGCACCGAAAATGACACGGATAGCCGTCTCATGGTTCTCTTAGAAGAGACAAATGCTAGTTATATTCGTGAATCAACCGGTGTTCCTGTATTCGGTACTCTTCCTCATATTCCCTCATTCACAGCTGATCTGGATATTGGAAGTCTTGTGGAAGAGAATGTGAATCTCCGCGGACTGCTTGAGTCTTTGGGTTCTGTGTATTCCGGCGATTAACTTCCGCTTCAACGACACGCTGGACGCAATCCATTTTGTTGTTCTTGGGGAGGATCTCAATGATGATGACAAAGGACTACACCTCTTGGGCTGACCTCGCCCATCGCGTCCTCGGCGGGCGCGCCGTGACGCGCCAAGAGGCCCTCGACGTGCTGCGGTCGAGCGACGACGAGCTGTTGGATCTCCTCGCCGCTGCCTTCTTGATCCGCAAGCGATACTTTGGCAAGAAAGTGAAGCTCAACATGATCATCAACGCCAAGTCGAAGATGTGCCCCGAGGACTGCGCGTACTGTTCCCAGTCCGCCATTTCCAAGGCGCCGGTGGCGAAGTATCCACTGGTGTCGAAGGAGGAGATCCTCGCCGGCGCGCGCGAAGCCGAGCGGCGCAAGGCCGGCACGTACTGCATCGTCATCAGCGGCAGGCGCCCGTCGGATCGGGAGGTGGAGCGCATTGCCGAGGCCGTCGAGGAAATTCGCGCCACGACGCGGCTCAAGATCTGCTGCTGCCTCGGGCTCCTCACGCCGGCCCAGGCGGAGCGGCTCGCCCAAGCCGGTGTGCACCGGTACAATCACAACCTCAACACGAGCCGAGATCGATATGCGGACATCTGCACCACGCACAGCTACGACGATCGCGTCCGAACGCTGGAGCACGTGAAGCAGGCGGGCATCTCGCCGTGCTCGGGGGTCATCTTCGGCATGGGCGAATCGGACGAAGAGGCGGTGGACATGGCCTTTGCGTTGCGCGATGTCGACGCCGACTCCATCCCGTGCAACTTCTTGAACCCCATCCCGGGCACGCCGCTCGAAGGCTTGGAGACCCTGGACCCACGGCGCTGCCTGAAGCTGCTCTGCATGATGCGCTTCGTGAATCCGTCGAAGGAGATCCGCATCGCCGGCGGGCGCGAGCGAAATCTGCGCAGCCTGCAGGTGCTCGGCCTGTACCCGGCCAACTCCATTTTCGTCGGGGACTATCTCACGACGCCCGGGCAGGCGCCGACCGAGGACTGGGCGATGATTGAGGACCTCGGTTTTGAAATTGAAGAATGTGCGCTGTGACGATGCGGAGTTGAACGTGGTGCCACGGCGTGGGCCGAGT
Source organism: Alicyclobacillus sendaiensis NBRC 100866 (assembly GCF_001552675.1). Classification (GTDB taxonomy): domain Bacteria; phylum Bacillota; class Bacilli; order Alicyclobacillales; family Alicyclobacillaceae; genus Alicyclobacillus; species Alicyclobacillus sendaiensis. Next base: position 3,742 of record NZ_BCRQ01000026.1, on the reverse strand, counting down.
CGGGAGGAAAGGCCGGGTGTGCGAGCGACGGGCGCGATGCGCAGGGGCCCGCCGCTCGACTCGGCTCACGTTTCTGCGAATCGGAGTCGCAGCTCTGCTTTATTCACCTTGCCGGCACTTGTCAGGGGTAGGTCGTCGACGAGGTGGATCGCGTCCGGAAGCCAGAAGCGGGCCAGGCGGCCATCCTCTACAGCCTTCTCCAGATGCCGCTTGACCGTCGACGCGTCAAAGGATTCCTCTGCAGCCAGGATGGCTATCGGGCGTTCTCCCCACCGTTCGTCTGGTCGCCCGATCACGGCTGCCATGCGGACGCCGGCGATTTCCGAAAGCAGCGACTCCAACACGCTAGGAATGATCCATTCTCCCCCGCTTTTGATGGCGTCCTTCACGCGATCGACGACTGTGAACGTGCCATCTCGGTGGGCGACGGCGAGATCGCCTGTGCGAAACCACCCATCCACGTAGGAACTTTTTGTCGCGGGCTCGTCGCCCACGTATCCATCCGGGAGCCAGGGACTTTCCACCCACAGTTCCCCCGCTGAGTGGCCGTCTGCGGGCAGTTCGCCGCCGTCTTCGCCGCGGATGGACATCCGCACCATGGGAATGGGGACGAGTCGGCTCGAGAGAGCCTCGAGATTGTCCCGCGACCCCGCGGTATGCGCGCTCACAGTCACAGCCGCGCAGAGCTGGTCCGATCCGCCATAGATCACGGAGTAGCGAATGCCCGCCTCGTAAGCCCGCGAGGCGAGGCCCAAGGGTAATTGCGATCCGCCGGTCAAGACCTTGAACCGTAGTTCACTTTTGCCCTCGTTGTTCATGGCGTCGAGCAGCATCAGAAGCTGGGTGGGCACCATGTTCGACCAAGTGACACCTTCTGCCTCGATGAGACGGATCTGCTGCGTTGGCGTTGCTCTGCCCGGTAGGACAAGTTTTAGGCCCAGATAGGGAGCGAAAATCGGTGCGCCCCAGGCGTGGATGTGAAAAAAGGGAATGAGCGGCATCACCACATCGTCTGAGGTGAGTTTTGCTCCGGTCTGATGCAGGGCAAGGTGGTGCGCGATCTGTAGCGGCGCCTGGACGATGTCGCGGTGGCGGTACCGCATGGCCTTCGGGTGGCCCGTGGTGCCCGTGGTGTGAAGCAGTGAATAGGGATCCGCGTCGATCACGCCAGCGTCAGGTGTCGATCCCGCCTCTGCTCCCGACAAAAATTCCTCGTACTCCAGCTCCGCGAGCCCTCGTGCCGCACCTTCATCGTCCGCAGGCCCTTCGCCGAGCCAGACGATGTGGTGCACAAGAGGACTTAGCGCCTTCACCACCGACGCCATCGCGCGGTTGGCAAACAGGATTCGGTCCTGACCTTGGCGAACCATGTGCACAAGTTGATTCAGAGGCAAGCGGAAGTTGAGCGGATGCGCGATGGCCCCCAGCATGCTTGCTGCGTAATGCAACTCAAACGCTTGATGGGAATTGACGTCTAGGATGCCAATCACGTCGCCACGTCCTATGCCCATCGCTTGCATGGCATGAGCCGCCTTCACAGCGCGCTCCCAGGCTTCTGCGTATGTGATGCGAACTTGATCACTCACGAGTTCGGTGGTGCCATGTTTCCACGCTGCGTCGAATAGGATTTCATGGAGGACGCCCCGGCGCACCTCACATCCACCCCCAAACGGACGAATCATAGAACGCCCAGGACGGGTACTCCTCGCGGGCGAGAAAATGAGAGAGATACAGCTGGCCCAGTTTCTCGTACCGCTCTCCTGCGGTTTCGGCGAGTCGGTACAGGCTCGATGCCTGCGCGAGATCCGCCACGGCGCGGAGGACCGACTTCGCGTGCCACTCCGCCTCGGGGCGAGGGAGAGCGCGCAGCGCCGCCACCTCCTGGCGCACCCTGTCGATCGCTTCATGGGCGTTCGGTGCGATGCGAAGCGGCGCCGCGATGTGGGCGATCACGTCGTCCCCATGCCCGAGCTTGAAGAGCGTCTCCAAGAAGTCGAGCGCCTGGATGTTGCTCGGCCCTTCCCAGATGGGCGTGATGAGGGCCTCGCGGTGCCAGCGGGCGATGGCGTACTCCTCCAGGAAGCCGAGGCCGCCAAACAGTTCCATGGCCATCGCGGTGAGGTGCGCCGCGTGATCCGCGGTGCGCGTCTTGGCAAGATGGGTGAAAAACCGTGCGAGGTGATACTTCGGGCTGTACGGCGGGCGCTCGTGCCACGCCTGATCGAATAAGTCGATGGCCTGAAACGTGAGCGCAAGCCCGCCGGCGTGGCGGACGGCGAAGTCGGTGAGATCGCGCCGAATGAGGGCGTGATCGTGCAGGGCGTGCCCGAAGCTGCGGCGATGGCGAACCCGGTGCATGACCTCGAGAAGCGCCTTCTGCACGATGCCCATAGCGCCGGCCGCGTTGGCGAGCCGCGACACGGTGAGGTTCTCGAGCGTGTAATAGATGCCGAGGTGGGGGTCGCCGATGAGAAACGCCTCCGTATCGGCAAATTCCACCTCGCCGGACGGCACGGCGCGCGTGGCGCTTTTATCCTTCAGGCGCCGCACGTGGAAATTGAGGCTCCCGTCCTTGCGCAGCCGCGGCACGAGAAAGAGGGCGAGCCCTTTCGGGCCACTCGGCGCGCCTTGTGGCCTCGCGGTGGCGATGGCGTAGTCGGTGAGGCCGGCGCCACTCGCGAAGTACTTGTCTCCCGACAGCCGCCACACCTCGCCGTCGAAGCGGGCGGAGGTCTGGTTGGCGCCGAGATCGCTGCCCCCTTGCACTTCGGTCATCCACGTGGCGCCAAACGCGCGGCCGGAGAGGAGCGCTTCCTTCCATTCGGCGAATTCCGGCGCGTATTTGTGAATGGCGTAGGCGACTTGGTTGGTGATGGTGAGCACGCAGTAGAGGCCGGGATCGCCGATGAGGTAGCCGTACGCGAAATGGTGGTGCCAGGAGTCGCCGTCGTAGGGCGGGCGATTGATAAAGGCAAGCGCTTTCAACAGGGCGAGGTGGGAGGGAGAGAGGCGGGCGCGATCGATGCGCTTGCCGTCGAGGTTGTGCTGGACGAGCACGGGCGGGGCGTCGTGATCGACGTGATACACCGTCTCGTACACTTCGCGGCCGGCGATGGCGCCAAAGCGGGTGAGATCCGCCTCATGCGCCTCGAAGTCGTGCCAAAAGTGGCGGAGCACGTCCTGGAGCACGATGTCCTGCGAGAAATGATTGGTCCCATAGGCGTACGAAATCGCGCGCATCAATCGTCACACCCTTTCGGTTGACGCGGTTTCAGCTTGGCGTCGAGCACGCGTTGAAGGCGGTTTCGCGTCGCGATGAGCTCGTCGTGCAGGGCTTGCAGTTCCGCAATTTGCGCCTCCACCTGGCGCAGTTTTTCGTCGCCTCGCCGGAGGACTTCGCGCAGCTGCGTGATTTCGGTCGGATCGGCATCGTACAGATCCAGCATCTCGGCGATTTCAGGGAGGCTGAATCCGAGGCGGCGCCCGCGCAGGATGAGCTGGACCCGGACGCGATCCCGCTCGTTGTAGAGGCGCCTTGCACCCCGGCGCACGGGTTTCAAGAGCCCGACATCCTCGTAGTGGCGGAGGGTGCGCGGGGTGATGTCGAACATGTCGGCGAGATCTCGAATGGTGTAATAGCGGCGCATCGGCATGCACCTCGCCGCGAGATGACGAGAATTTGAGCTCAATATACTGAAAAATTACGTGCGCGTCAACGGGGGAGCAAGGCCATGTCCGTGTC
>NZ_BCRQ01000025.1 GCF_001552675.1 Alicyclobacillus sendaiensis NBRC 100866 | reverse complement strand
CGAGCGCTGACTCGAGATTTGGGTTCTTGGACAGGATTGGGTATACTGGACCCAAGCCTACGCCAATGGAGGTGTCCTATGGCTACGAATGTCTCCCAGTTGAAGCATACGCGCATCGATCTCGCTGACGACGTCAAAAAGCGGATGATTGAGCTTCTCAACACGCACGTCGTACACCTCACGGATCTCTGGAACCAGACGAAGCTCGCGCACTGGAACGTCCGGGGGCCGCATTTCATCGCGTATCACGAAATGCTGGACGATCTCGCCGCGCATCTCGTCGAAGCCATCGACGACGTCGCGGAGCGGGCGACTGCGCTCGGCGGTGTGGCGGGCCTGCCGATTCAGGATCTCGCGGCCGAGACCAAGCTGCCGAAGTGGGACCTGTCCGTCACGAAGGACGTCGAGGTGCTGAAGGCGCTCGCCGACCGCTGGGCCGTCGTGGCGAATGAGGCGCGCAAGTTCATCGAGGAGTCGGAAGACCAAGATCCGGACACCGCAGATCTGTTCACCGAGATCTCGAGGCAGTTGGACCAAGACCTTTGGTTTTTGGAAGCGCACATCGAGCACTGACCCTAGGACACCCTGGCCCCGCCCTTGCGGCGGGGTTTTTTGCATCGCGCGACGCGCGCGTCGGCGCGCCGCGTCCGCCCGGCCAGGCGCAAAAGGATCCAGTGCGCTTTGGGCACGTTCAAGGTCCAAAACAGGGTTGTTTTGCTCGGCAATCCCACCATCTTCACGAAGGCGAACATCAAGAGCACTAATTATTAATTATTAATGGTGTATGGAGCCGATGCGAGAACCTGTTACGATTCGCTTCGTGATTCATGCGAGGAAGTGACCTTTGCCAATGCTCCCAGCAGAACGACAGCGAGCGATTCTACAATACCTGAACGAACGCGGTAGTATCCGCGTCAAAGAGCTCAGCCGCATGTTCTCGGTGACCGAGGAGACTGTGCGCCGGGATCTGCACATTCTCGAGATGGAGGGCAAACTGCGCCGCAGCCACGGCGGCGCAGTTCGTATTGACGATGACACCCCAGCGGAGACGTCGTATCTGGTGCGCGAGTCCGAGCATGTGCCGGAGAAATTGGCCATTGCGCGAGCGGCAGTGGCGTACATGGAGCCCTCCGACAGTCTCATTCTCGACGCGAGCAGCACGGCCTTGCATGTGGCCAACGCGCTGCCGAACATGCCGCTCACCGTTCTCACGAATTCACTGAAAATCGCGCTGGAACTCGCTTCGAAAGACAAAATCGAGGTGATTTCCACAGGTGGAATTCTCCGTGCGAGCTCGCTTTCGTATGTCGGGCCGATGGCGGAGGAAGCTATTGAGCGGTTCCACGTGAACAAGGCGTTTTTGTCCTGCAAAGGGGTGCACGTCGATCACGGCTTCACTGAGTCCAACGCGCTTCAGGCGCGCGTGAAGCGCAAAATGGTTGAGATTGCGGACACGCTGATTCTGCTCGCTGACCACAGCAAGATTCAGGTGCGCGATTTCACGAAGGTGGGAGATGTGGACGAGATCGACGTGCTGATCACGGACGCAGAAACGCCAGATGCCGAACTGCAACGATTTCGAGAGGTCGGCGTGAATGTGGTGAAGGCGGAAAAAGAGTGATGAAGAGGCGTCCCGTACAAACAGGGACGCCCTTTTTACGTGGCGCTTCAGTTCGGCGGCGTGTGGAGGGGCCATCACGCGCCGCCTGCGCCGTCCTGCAGCAATAAACAGATCACCCGGGCGGGGCCGTGCACGCCGATGGTTTGATCGTTTTCAATATCCGAAGAGCGGCTCGGTCCGCTGATGAAGTGCACAAAGGGCGCCAGCTCGCCGGGGGCGGCAAGGCGCACGTGCGGTATGGCATCGCCGAGGCTCTGCACCACCTGGCTCTCGCGCATCACCACGAGGTGCACGAGCGGAACCTGGTGCACGGTCCGCCCCGCGGCACCTCCTGTGGCGATGACGAGGGTCCCCGTGTCGGCAATCCCGCATGTGGCACCCGTGATTCCCACATCAATGTCGAGCACCGACTGCTCGCCAAACCGCCGGGCTCCCCATTTCGCCAGAATCTCCTCCACGTTCACTGGCCATGGGGCATCCTTGCCCCACGCCCCGACAGCGCGCGGCCGCACGGCCTGCAGCGTCTCGTCGAGTACCGCGTGAAGCCTCGCTTCATCCTCGCATCGGATCACTTCGCCTGCCAACGCTTCGAAGCGCGCGCAGAAGGTCGCCACGCGCTCCTCGTGGCTCGTCTGGCAATCCGCCCAAAAATCCGGCACTCCAATGGCGTCGCGGGCGGCAGGTGCCGATCCCGGCGCGCGGCCGAGCCTCGCCGCAATATTGGACAAAAACGCTGCCTTATCCACGCCTCGTCCCCCGCTTTCTCGCCATCCACCACTCGCGAAACGTCTGCTGGCCCAGTGCGGGAAAATCCCGGCGATCCGTCCAACCGGCGAGCGGGCCGATCTTGGCTCGAATGACGCCGTCTTTCGCAAATCCGCCCTGGAGGCGTCTTGCCACGCGAATGGCGCTGAGATAGCGCCGGTGATCCGAGAAAGCGACGCGGTAGGTGGCGAAGGCCGCCTTTTCGCCGGTCTTGCCGCCGGTTTTCGCGACGTAGCGTTGCCGCTCTTTGACGAGCATGTCGTGAAGCGGGATCTTCACGGGACACGCCTCGTAGCACGCGCCGCAGAGGCTCGAGGCGTACGGGAGGTCCTGATACGCTTCGCCTCCCTCGAGGAGCGGCGACAGCACGGCGCCGATGGGCCCGGGATAGACCGAACCGTACGCGTGCCCGCCAATCTGGCGGTACACGGGGCAGACGTTCAGGCACGCCCCGCAGCGGATGCAGTGGAGCACCGCCTGGAAGTCGGGATCGCCGAGTTGGCGAGATCGGCCGTTGTCGAGGATGATGACGTGCATCTCTTCCGGGCCGTCGCCATCGCCTGCCCGGCGCGGCCCGGTGATGAGGGACAGGTAGGTGATGGTGTTCTGGCCGGTCGCGCTTTTGGGCAGCAGGTGGGCGAAGACCTCGAGATCGGCGAGGGTAGGCAGAATGCGCTCCATGCCCATGAACACGATGTGGGTCTTCGGCAGGTTGGCGACGAGATCGGCGTTGCCCTCGTTGGTGAACAGGGCCATGGAGCCGGTCTCGGCGATGGCGAAGTTGCAGCCGGTGATGCCGATGTCGGCCGTGAGGTACATCTCGCGCAGGCGGCGGCGGGCGAACGCGACGAGATCGCGCGTCTCGGTGGTGAGGTTTTGGCCGCCGTCCGCTTCGAAGAGTGCCTTGATCTGCTCGCGGGTCTTGTGAATGGCCGGGATGATGATGTGGGACGGCGTTTCGCCGGCGAGTTGGACGATGTACTCGCCGAGATCGGTCTCCACCACCTGGACGCCGAGCTCCTCGAGGTGGTGGTTGAGATGGATCTCCTCGGTGACCATCGACTTCGACTTGACCACACGTTTCGCGGCCTTGGCGCGGACGATGTCCGTCACGGCAGCGAGCGCTTCGCTTGCATCGGCGCAGAAGTGGACGTGGGCGCCGAGGCGCTCAAGGTTGTCGGCGAACTGCCCGAGATAGAAGTCGAGGTGCTCGATGGTGTGCCGCCGGATGGCCTCGCCGCGATCTCGCCAGGCCTCCCAGTGGCCGAAGTCCTCGGTCACGGCCTGCTTGCGGTTGCGGAGCCTGTCGGTGGTGAAGTGGACGGCGCCGCGCAAAAAGTCGTCCTGTAGGGCCGACTTTGCGCGGTCAAGCACGGACGAGCGCGCGTTCATGCGGTCACCTCCTCGGTGAGGCCTGCGGCTTCCGCGAGAAGCTCGGCGAGGTGCATCACGCGGATTTGGGCGCCGCGGCGGGAGAGGGTGCCGCCGATGTTCATGAGGCAGCCCATGTCGGTGGAGACGAGGACCTCGGCGCCCGACGCGACGACGTTGTCCGCCTTTTCCTGCGCCATGGCGCTTGAAATGTCGCTCATCTTGACGGAAAAGGTGCCGCCGAAGCCACAGCAGTCCCGGGCGTAGGGCAGATCGACGAGCTCGAGATCCCGCACGTGGCGCAGAAGTTCAAGCGGTTCCTCGCGCACGCCGAGGAGGCGGGAGCCGTGGCAGGAAGGATGAAACGTGACGCGGTGCGGGAAGCGGCCGCCGAAGTCCACCTTGCCCAGGCGGCTGACGAGAAATTGGGAGAGTTCATAGGTCTTCTCCGCCAACCGCTTGGCTTCCTCGGCGAGGGCCGGATCGTCCGCGAAGAGGCTCGGGTAATAGTGGTGAATCATGCCGACGCACGATCCCGACGGGCTCACGACGGCGTCGGCGTCGGCAAACGCGTCGAGCAGCGTGCGCGCGACGCGGCGAGCCTCGTCCGCGTAGCCGCTGTTAAAGGCGGGCTGGCCGCAGCAGGTCTGCCCGATGGGAAAATCGACCTCGCAGCCGCTCGCCTCGAGGAGGCGCGTGGCAGCGATGCCGACGCGCGGGAAGACGGCGTCGACGATGCAGGTGACAAACAGGCTCACTTTCATGGGACAGTCCTCCAGGATGGCGACGAGATCAAAAGCCGCGAGTCTCTGCGGCAGACGTCGTCTCCAGTGTAACGCTTTCGCAGTGGCGCTGCACGGGCGAGTGCGCCGTGAATCGGGCGTATCCCCATGATAGCAAAACAAAACAAACAAAAGACATAAAAAGATGCAAACATCCACATCGTGCGCCTTCCCTCGATTTCCAGGCGGATCGATGCATACGCGTGGGCTAGGTTCGGAGACATTACGGTCCAGATGGGGGGGTGAATCGTATGACCATCGCGCAGCAGGTGAAGACGACGCTCGCGAACCTCAAGAGCGCGCAGGCGAACCTCGAATCGTTTGCCCTCGCGACCGACAATGAAAAGGCGAAGCAGCTGTACACGCAGGCGGCGCAGCAGACACAGCAGCTGGTGCAGCAGCTTCAGACTCGGGTCGCACAAATGGAGCAAGAGGAGCCTCAGTACAAGGGCTTCTAATCCCGGATGGCGCCAGGGAGCACGCTCCCTGGCTCGCTTCTCGCCAGTGGAGGTGAGCGGGTGGCGGAATGGCTGACCATCATCATCCGGTCGCTCATCGCGTTCGCCGCGATGTTTCTGTTCGCGAAGCTCATTGGCAAGCGCCAACTGTCGCAGATCACCTTCTTTGAGTACATCGTCGGGATCGCCATTGGCGACATGGCGGCCATCATCCCGGATCAGCTTCAGGCGCCCTTGTACCACGGGCTGTTGCCCATGGCGGTGTACACGGCGCTACCCATCCTGTTGAGCTTCATCGCACTCAAGAGCAAGAAGGCGCGCGATATCCTCGAGGGCAAGGCGCGGGTTCTTATCCAGAACGGAAAAATTCTCGAGGACAACCTGCGCAAAGAGCGCATGTCAACCGACGAACTGCTGGAGCACCTGCGGGCCAAGAACGTGTTCCAGGTGGCCGACGTGGAATTTGCCATCATGGAGTCCAACGGCTCGGTCAACGTCATGCTGAAGCCCGAGGCGGAGCCGGTCACGCCGAAGCGCCTCGGGCTCAAGGTGCCGGCCGAGGCCCAGCCGCAGGTCGTGATCATGGATGGGAAGATCATGGACGAAGGGCTCGCCACCATCGGATTCAACCGGGGCTGGCTCAAGGCCGAGCTCGAGAAGCTCGGCGTGGCTCTCGAGAACGTGTACCTCGCGCAGGTGAACGCGGCGGGCGAGCTGTTCGTGGACCTGTATGACGATCGCATCCAGGTGCCCGAGCCGAAGGCGCGCGAACTCACACACATCCTGCTGAAGAAGGCGCAGGCGGATCTCGAGCTGTACGCGCTCGGCACGGAGGATGAGGGGGCCAAGCGGGAATACGCCGCCATGGCGAAGCAAATGGAGCGCGTGGTGAAGGAGACGGAGCCGTACTTGCGGCGCTAGGAGGGAACGCGAGATGCCAAAGGCACAGCTGAAGAAGGCGACGCCCGTGATGCAGGCGTATCAGGCGTTCGCGTCCGCGCGCGAGCCGGCCCGCCCCATGGCGAGAAACTTCGCCATCGCGTTTGTCGCAGGCGGACTGGTCTGCGTCTTGGGCCAGGCGGTGAGCGACTTCTTCGTGTACGTGTGCGGCTTTAGCCGCAAGGACGCCGGCAACCCGACGGTCGCGGTGCTCATTGCGATCAGCTGTCTGCTCACGGGGCTCGGCGTGTTTGACAAGATCGCGCGGTTCACGGGCGCGGGCACGGCGATTCCGGTGACGGGGTTTGCCAACGCGATGGCCTCGGCCGCTCTCGAGTCGAAGACCGAGGGATGGGTGCTCGGCGTGGGGGCGAACATGTTCAAGCTCGCCGGGGCCGTGATCGTCTGGGGCGTCGTGGCGGCCTTTTTCATCGGACTCCTTCACACGCTCGTCGCGCCGGGGAGGTAGCGCATGCTCAGGGGACATCAGAGCTGGGTGTTTGAGCATCGACCGATGATTCTGTCGACGGCGGCCATCGGAGGGCCGATGGAGGCGAAGGGGCCGCTCGCCGACGACTTCGATCTGCTCCACGCCGACATCCGAATGGAACAGAAGAGCTGGGAGCAGGCCGAGCGCACGCTGCTGGACGAGGCGTGCCAGAAGGCCATCGAGAAGGCGGGCCTGACGAAGGAGGCCATCTCGTTTCTCATCGCTGGGGATCTGATGAATCAGATCATCTCCTCCTCGTTTGCGGCGCGGACGCTCGCCGTGCCGTATCTCGGCATCTTTGGGGCGTGCTCCACGTCGATGGAGGGCCTCGCGCTCGCGTCGCTCCTGGTGAACGCGCGAGCCGCGCGCTACGCGCTCGCCGCGACGGTCAGTCACAACGCGGCGGTGGAGAAGCACTACCGGTATCCGACCGAGTACGGCGCGCAAAAGCCCCCCACCGCGCAGTGGACGGTGACCGCAGGGGCCGCGGCCGTTGTAGCCCCAAACGACGGCAAGGGCGAACACCCCGTCGTCACGCGGGCTACCATCGGCCGCGTGGTGGACATGGGGCTCTCGGACCCCTTCAACATGGGCGCCGCCATGGCTCCCGCCGCGCTCGACACCCTCGTGAGTCACTTCCGGGACTTCGACTTGCCGCACGACTATTACGATCTCGTCCTCACGGGCGATCTCGGCCGCGTGGGCTCCCGCATCCTCCGCGATCTCATGGTGGAGCATCGCGTGGACATTCCGCAGGACCGCTACGCCGACGCCGGCGTGCTCATCTATGGCGATCTCCCCGAGGTGCTGGCAGGAGGCAGCGGGTGCGGGTGCTCCGCGTCCGTCGCGTACGGCCACGTGCAGCGCAGACTCCGGCAAGGCGAGCTGCGCCGCGTGCTGGTGGTGGCGACCGGGGCGCTCTTGTCGCCCATCTCGTATCAACAGAAGGAGACGATCCCTTGCATCGCCCATGCCGTCGCCATCGAGTGGCCCGAGGCAGCGTGCCAAACAGGGGGGCGTGCGACGTGATCTACCTGTGGGCCTTTCTCGTGGGCGGCGCCATCTGCCTCATCGGCCAGGTGCTCATGGATGTCTTTCGCCTGCAGCCCGCGCAGGTGGTTTCCATCCTCGTGGTGGTGGGCGCGGTGCTCGGCGGCCTCGGCCTCTACGATCCCATCGTGCGCTTCGCCGGAGCAGGTGCCACCGTGCCCATCACGTCGTTTGGCAACGCGCTCGCACAGGGCGCCATCGCCGAGGGCAAAGTCCATGGGCTTGTCGGCGTCATCACCGGGATCTTCGAGCTCACGAGTGCCGGGATTTCTGCCGCCATTGTGTTCGCCTTCCTGACAGCGGTGTTCTTCCGGCCCAAGGGTTGATCCTCCCTCGTATCGAATCTCGTCGATCCCGTCGCTTTCTCCCGGCGCATCCGCATTGGCGAATTTCCATGAAACACAACGCCCAGTTCTATCGTCACCTAGATATAATCGAAACGGGGAATTTCGACACGGATTGCGCCGACGGGAGGAATCACAGACAATGCCAAAGCCGATGGGCGGGCATGGCCGGTACATGCCAGGATTGGACGGATTGCGAGCGCTTGCGGTGCTCGCCGTGATCGCGTATCACGTGAATTGGAATGGAGCTCCCGGAGGCCTGCTCGGCGTTCAGGTGTTCTTCGTGCTCTCCGGCTACCTGATCACGGATTTGCTCGTGTCGGAGTGGCGGGACACCGGCAAAATCGACTTCAAGCAGTTTTGGCTGCGGCGCGCGAGGCGGCTGTTGCCTGCGCTCGTGGTGATGCTCATCGCCGTCATGATCTGGGTGTATCTGGCGGATCGGGCGCAATTCACGCAGTTCTTTCAGGACGCCGTCGCGTCGTTCTTCTATGTGAGCAACTGGTGGTTCATCTTTCACAAGGTCTCCTATTTTCAGAGCTTTGGCCGACAGACGCCGCTCGGCCACCTCTGGTCGCTCGCGGTGGAGGAGCAGTTTTACCTCCTCTGGCCGCTCATCCTCCTGTTTGCCCTGAAGGTCCTGAGGCGGCGCGGGCGCATCCTCGCCTTCACAGGCGCGCTCGCGCTCGGCTCGGCTGTGTGGATGGCCGCGTTGTACCAACCGGGCATGGATCCGACGCGCGTCTACGACGGCACGGACACGCGCGCGTTCGGATTGCTGATCGGCGCCATGCTCGCCTTCGTGTGGCCGTCTGCCGGCTTTAGTCGGCCGCTCGCGCCTCGCCGCCGCCTCTTGCTCGATCTCGTCGGCCTCGGGAGCCTCTTCGTGATCTTGTGGATGATCTGGCAGACGAACGAGTACGAGCCGTTCTTGTACCGCGGCGGTCTGGTGATTCTCTCCATTGCGACGGTAGGCCTGGTGGCGTGTTTGGCACATCCGAGCACCCTGCTCGGCCGCGCGTTTGGCTCGCAGCCCTGGCGGTGGCTGGGCGTCCGCTCCTACGGCATCTACCTCTGGCATTTTCCTATCATCGCTCTGACGACGCCGCTCATCGACGCGAACGACTTCAGCCCGCTGCGCGCGGCGTGGCAGGTGGCGCTCGCCATCGCGATTGCGGCGCTTTCCTGGCGGGTGGTGGAAGAGCCCATCCGGCGCCTCGGCAAGCGCCATCGTGCAGAAAGCAGCGCTGTTCGAGAGGTGTACCGCACGCGGCGCGTTCGCAGCCGGCGGCGCCGCGTGATGTACGGCACTGGCGCCGTGGCCGGGATTGCCATCCTGTTCTGCGCGGGGATGACGGCGTATCCGGTAGTGGCGTCGCTGGGCAAGGTGCATGCGAAGCCCGTGACGGCGGGCGAATCCGGCGACAAGCCCTCGGCGCCGGAGGCGCATGCGGCTCAGGGCGGTGAGGAGACTGCGAAGGATTCGCCAACCGGGCCTCATCCAGCCTCGGCGTCAAGCCCGCCGCGCACCGCGGACGTGCGGACCATCGCGGATCCGAAGCCGAAAAAGGCCTCGGGCGTGGGCGTGACGGCGATTGGCGACTCGGTCATGATTGACGTGGAGGCCGACCTGGAGAAACTCCTGCCGGGTATCGTATGCGACGGTCAGATGGGCCGCCAGATGTACCAGGCGCCGCAGGTGGTTCAGGCCCTGAAGGCGAAAGGAGAATTGGGCCACATCGTCATCCTCGAACTCGGCACCAACGGGCCCTTCAGCAAACAACAACTGGTCTCCGTCCTCCAATCGCTCGGGCCGGTGAAAAAGATCATCTTGGTCAACACGCGCGTACCTCGGCCGTGGCAAAACGCGGTCAACCAGACGCTGGCCCAGGTGGCTGCCTCGTATCCGCACGTGGTGCTCGTGAACTGGTACCAAGCGAGCGCCGGGCATCCAGAGTACTTCTGGCCAGACGGCGTGCACCTCAATCCCACAGGGGCGATGGTGTACGCGAAGCTGGTGGCGCAGGCGGTGGAGCAGTGAGGCGGAGACGTTGGGGAGTGGAAAGAGGTTGCAGAGGCTCGTCGCGCCCGCGTCGCTGCACGCCTTTGCGCGCGCCTGTTTTGCCGCCGTCGGTGTGGCGAAGCGCGACGCGGATTGGTCCGCTACCGCGCTCATCGAATCCGATCTCCGCGGAATCTCGAGCCACGGCGTCATGCGCCTGCCGTGGTATCTTTACGGTTTGAAGAGTGGAAAAATCAATCCCAACCCGCGCCTGGGTTGGGAGCGAACAGGTCCGGTGACCGCCGTCCTGGATGCGGACGACGCGCTTGGCTTCGTGAGTGCCAAGGAGGCCGCCGCTTACGCGGTCGAGTTGGCCCGCGAAACCGGGCTCGGGGCCGTTGCGGTGCGCCGCGCGAACCACTGCGGCGCTCTGTTCCTGTACGCCGAGTGGGCGACGCTTTACGGCATGGTGGGGCTTTGTTGTGCCAACACGTATCCCGCGCTTGCGCTCCCGGGCGGCCGACAGCCCCTGATAGGCACCAATCCCATCGCGTTTGCCGCGCCCACGCCGCTCGACTACCCTCTGTCCATCGATCTGTCGACGAGCGCCATCTCGCGCGGCGCCGTGATCGAGCGCGCGCAACGCGGTGAACGGCTTCCCGACGGCGTAGCGGTCGATGAAGACGGCGAACCGACGACCGACCCGCACCGCGCCCTCGCGGGGGCGCTGTTGCCGATGGGCGGCGCGAAGGGATACGCCCTCGCGCTCATGGTGGAGGTTCTGGCGGGCGTTCTCGCCGGCGCGCACGTGGCGGGGGACGTAGGGTTCATGTTTGCAGACGACGGCAAGCCGCCAGGCAACGGCTTCTTTTATCTGGCGCTGCATCCTGAGTTCTTCGTGGGCCAGGAGGCGTTTCTCGAGCGAATGGCGTTGCTTGTTGCGGAGATTCACGACGCGCCTTCCGCAAAAGGACAGCCCATCTCGGTGCCGGGCGAGCGGCGGCACCGGGAGCGACTCGCGCGAAGCCGCCGCGGCATTCCCATCTCGGACGAGGTGTGGGCCGATCTCGCCGCGCTGGCGGATCGACACGGCATTCCGCTTCCCGAGGTGTGGGGAATGGAGGATGGGGCGTGACGAGCGGCTCGAGACGCCGGCCCGTCACGAGCTTGGCTTGGCGGCCACGGCAGGCACGAGCGTCCCCTGCAGATCCTGCGCCAAAAGCGATCCCGCCAGTTCGTGACCGAGGGTGTTGGGGTGCCAGTCGTCCGCGCTGTACATCTGGATGGATTGATGGTGCGCGGCGAGGTAGCGCTTCATCTGGTTGAACAGGTCGACGACGATGACATCGGGGGTTTTGAACTGCTTGGCGACCCGCATCTCGTCTTGCACGAGCGCCGCTTCGGACGCGACGTCGTGGCCGTACGATGCCCCGGTGGGCGGCGGTGTCACGACGATCACGTCCGCGTGCGCGGCGAGAGCCTGTTGAATCTCGGACTGAACGGCCTGTTCAAACGCGGGGATCGGCGTCTTGTTGGCGATGTCATCCAACATGCCCCACGAGATCACGACCACCTGAGGATGGACTTCGCGCAGAAAGGTGGGGTACTTGGCCGCCATTTGCGTGGGGCCGTATCCCTCGATGGACTTGTTGATGAACTGAAACGAGATGGGACCAGATTTGGTCAACGTTTGAAAGGCCCGCGCCAGATAGCCTCCGCCCGTCTTGTCGTCCCATCCATGGGCGACGGAGCCGCCGACGCCCATCGCGACGACCGGCTGAGTGGACGGGTGAGAGAAGAGCGGATAGGGGCTTGTCTGACGCGCCGCCGACTGCGCGCTCTCGGGCGCCGTGGGCGGCTGGTGGGCAGCCTTGGTCCCGCAGGCGCTGACGGCGCAGGCGACAGCGCACGCGCCGAGCCACGCGGTCAAACGGCGCCTTCCCGTGTGATTGGCCATCCTGCGAACCTCATTTCCTGTGGCGTTTGTCCCTTATTATACCGTTTTCCGTCGTGTACGTTCCTCAGCCCTGTGCGGATTTGAACCTCCCGCAGTAGATGTGGATGGCCTGCCGCAGAAACGCGGCCAGCCCCGGTCGGTAGGCACCGATGCACGCCGTGAAACGCTCATCATGCACGTACACGTACAGGTTTCTCAATCCGCGGAAGATCTCCAACGTGCAGTCGTAAAAGTGGTCGCAGATGAGCTTACGAATGTTTGCGACCGACGCCTGCACATCTGGATGGTCCGGCGCTTCTCTTCAAATGTCTTCAGGATGCCAACTCACCTTCGGGACGGCCCGACGAAGCTGCCGATCCGCCCTCCGGATGGCGCGACGTAGAAGCCGGTTCCGCCTTGAAGACCGGCGCCGTTGCGGGGAATTTCGCCAAGATATCCTTCACCAGGAGCTCGGCCGCGAGCGCATGGCCTTTCGCGTTGGGATGCCAGCTGTCGTGCATCAGCGGCTGAATGCTCTCGTGGTGAGCTCGCAGGTAGGCCTTCATCTGGTCGAACAGGTTGAACACGTACACATTCGGGTTGTGGAAGCTGTCCGCCACCTGAATCTCGCTCTCCATCAGCGCTTGTTGCGCCACTCGGTACGTGGTGAACGACGCCTTGGACACGGGGGTCGTCACCAGCATGACCATGGCGTGATGGTCGAGTGCTTCTTCGATTTGCCAGTGAACCTGCTCATCGTACACGAGAAACGGCGTGTGTTGATACAGGTCGTCCAGTCCGCCCCACGCGATGCAGACAATCTGCGGCTGATACGTGTCCAGCCACGTCACGTACGTATCGCGAATGCTGAGCACGCCCTTGCCCGGCTCCGCCTTGTCGATCACGTCATACGTGATGGGCGTCAGGGAGGAAAGGGCGGTAAACGTCCGATGCAGATAGCCGCCACCATTTGGATCCTTCCAGCCGCGTGCCACGGACGAGCCGATGACGAGCACCCGCACCACGCGCTCCTGTGCGGGGGCATTCGGCGCCTGGGTCTCTCCGCTCGAACTCGTTTCACTTCCAGTCCCATGGGTCGATCCACGCAGCGGGTTTGGCGCCACTCCCGTTCCCGGCGGCGAGGTGTCCGCGGAAGTGGCGTTCGCGTCCGCAGATGGGGCGACGGCCGCAGGCCCCGATGTTTCGCTCCCATCCGATCCACTCGACGCCGCTCGCGCGGTGAGCGACGCGGGCAGCCACAGTGCGCTCGCGGCGAGCGCACAAGCCAAAAAGCCGATTTGCCAGCGCCATTTCATCGCCACGACCCCCTAGGATGTCTTTTCCTTCATCTTGTCATTTTCATCTCAAATCGCCCTTAAAATCGTGGTTTTTCGCCGATCTCGTCTCGACCCGGATGACTTCGCACCCATCTTGACGCACCATGGAGATATCCGCCTTTGGCAAGCATGGCGGAAGCGTGTTAAGGTAGCATTGATCCTTTGATAAACTTTTGATGTTTTTCAACGCAGCTTCAAGCTCGTTCCCGTAAGCTATGCGGTGTTCAAGGCAAGTGAGGAGGGGGTCAAGGTGAGCCAGGCCCTGGCGAAGAAACCGCATCTGTACGAGGTCGACCTGATGCGGGCCTGCATCATCTTGGGAGTCATCTGCGTGCACGTCCTGTCCAGCTTCAACGTTCGCACCCCGGACGGATCGTGGATGGACGTGTCCTCAGGTATTCTGATGATGACGTTCCACTACACGCGCGAAGCGTTCATGTTCATCACCGGACTCGTTCTCTTCTACACCTATTACGATCGCCCGTTTTCAGCTGCGTCGTTTTGGAAGAAAAGGTTTCTGCTTATCGCCATTCCGTACATCGCGTGGACGGCCATTTATATTTTGTTTCAAGGCACGTTTCTCAAGGGATTTGAGTGGACGGCACCGTATCTCCTCCACACATTTCTCACGAGCCTGGCCACCGCCAATCGGTATTTCTTGTATTTTCTTCTTGTGTCGATGCAGCTATACGTGGTGTTTCCGCTCATGGTGCGCTGGCTCAAGCGCTCGGAGCGGTGGCACCGGACGATCGTGGTCATCGCCTTTTTGGTCGAGATCGGCATCATGATCTGGAATCAAGCATCGCTGCAGTTCGTGAACGTGTACCAGCTGCCGGCGTGGCTGCGCATCCTCGTGCGGTATCGGGACCGCGACATCTTCACGTACGAGTTCTGGTTCATAGCGGGCGCGATGTTCGCCATCTACTATCCGCGGTTGAAGAGCTGGGCCATGTCGCACGCGCGCGCGCTCTTCGGGATTTGGCTTGGCATGTGGTTTTTGCTCTTCGGCGTCTACTTTCTCAACCGCGACGCGCTCCACCTCACGGGTGGGCAGATAGTCGACACCCTACAGCCCGTCATGGTGCCCTACAGCTTGACAGTGGCGCTCTTGTTGTGGCGCATCGGACTCGGCTGGCAAGCCCGGCGAGCCAGGGGCTATCTGCCGCGCGCGAGCCGCGTCATCCGCTTTTTTGGCGGTGTGAGCTTCGGCATCTTTCTCATCCACCCCATCGCGCTTCGCTTCGTCGAGCTCTTGGCGGACCAGATTCACGCCCCGCTCGGCGTGCAGTACGCGATGTTGCCCATCTGGATTGCACTGACCTACGTGTCTTCCGGCGTCGCCGCCTACCTGATCGGAAAGATCCCTTTCGTCGGATACATCGTCGGCGAAAAGGCGGGCCTGCCGAAGTCCATGGCGCGCAAGACCGCATCCAGTGCGGCGGGATGAGGCGCTTTGTCAGGATTCGAATCTCGGAATCGAGGTGTTTTACATGTCCAAGCTGAATGACGCGTTGTGGCGAGCACTCGCCGATTCGTCGCGAACCGTCATCTGGGACGGCCGCTGGTACACGTGCGGCGAGGTTCGCGCACACGTGGAGGAACTCCGGTCTCAGCTCGCCGCCCTCGGCGTGCGCCCTGGGCATCGCGTGATGGTGGCCCTGCCGAACTCGTACGCGTTTGTCGTCAGCTACCTGGCGTGTCTGGCGCACGGGGCCATCTGCGTGCCTGCCAACAGCGACATGCCGACGGGCGAGCTGGAACGAGCGCTCGCGCGCTACCGGGCGGATTACGGTATGATTGCGCCCGAAGCCGGTGAACGGTGGGACGCGGTGCTCCGCGAGCGGGGATTCGCCCGCGGGACTTCTGTGCAGATGGACGCCGAGGGCGGGCAGGTGGTTCAAATCTGGAAAGGTTCCCCTGGGCGTTCGCCCGAAGCGGGGCAAAGCCTCTCCGAGCAACATCCGGCTGTCCTTATGTTCACGTCTGGCACCACCGGCGAGCCCAAGGGCGTGCTTCTGACGCACGGAAACCTGTTTGCGGCCGTGCGGAACGTGACGCAAAGCCACGAACTCACGGCGTCGGACGTCGCGTACTGCATCCTGCCGCTCTTTCACATCAATGGCCAGGTCATCGTGCTTTTGTCGACGCTGGTGTCGGGCGGGCGGATCGTCATGCGCGACAAGTTCCACGCCTCCCTGTTCTGGGACGACATTCGCCAGCACGGCGTCACCTGGGTCTCCTGCGTGCCGACGATTCTGTCCATCCTCGCCAAGCGGCCGGTACCCAAGGAGGCGCTCGGCACGCTCCGATTTCTGCGTTCCGCCTCCGCGCCGCTCACGCCGGCGGTAGCCGCGCGCATGGAGGCGGCCTGCGGCGTGCCCGTGATCGAGGCCTACGGCATGACCGAGGCGGCGGGGCAGATCTGCACCAACCCGCTGCCGCCGGGTGTGCGGAAGTCCGGATCGGTTGGCAAGCCGGTGGGGATGTCGCTTGTCATCGTCGACGCGGAGCGCCAGCCCGTCGCGCCGTATGAGCTCGGCGAAATTGCCATCCGCGGCGCCAACGTCATCGATCACTACGAGGGCATGGAGCCTGCGCCCGATTACGGCTATGGTCCCGGATGGATTTACACGGGCGATCTCGGCTACGTAGATGAGGATGGCTACGTGTTCATCACCGGGCGCGCGAAGGAGATGATCAACCGGGCGGGCGAGAAAATCTCGCCGAGGGAAATTGAGGACGTCCTGAACGCGCACGAGAAGGTGGCGCGCTCCGCCGTGGTGGGTCTTCCGGATCCGCTCTACGGGGAGCGGGCGGTGGCATGGGTGGTGCCGGAAGAGCCGGATGCCGTCGACGCGGATGCTCTGCGGGCCGAGCTGGAGTCGCTCTGTGCAGCGCATCTCGCCAGGCCCAAGCGGCCGTCGCAAATTGTGATCGCGAAGTCCCTGCCGGTGAACGCGACGGGCAAAGTGCAGAAACACGTGTTGCGCAACTTGGAACCACGTGATAGGCTTGCCTGAACTGGGCAGTGGATCAGGGTGCGGACAGCTTGAAGGAGGATGACTTTGAAGAAGGAACGGTGGATTGCCGGATTCGTCGGCGCGGCCGCAGGGGCGCTGGTCGTGGGCGGGGTGTGGTTTGGCACGTACGCGGCGCACGGAGGCGGATCGGTCGTGGCGATGGTGGGCAAAACGCCGATCACGAGGCAGGAACTTGCGCAGCAGTCGGAGTCCTATGCCGGATCGGCCATGCTGGAGGAGCTCATCGCCAACGCCTTGATTGAGCAGGCGGCCGCCAAACAGCACGTGACGGCGACGAATGCGGAGATCAACCAGCAACTGACCGCCATCGAGCTGCAGGACGGCATCACGTCCGCTGCGCAGCTCAACTCGCTCCTCGCGCAGAACCATATGACGAAGGCACAGCTTCTGAGCCAAATTCGCGACAACATCCTCGCCGCGAAGCTGGCCGAGGCGCAGGTCCACGTGACGGACAAGCAGATTGCATCGTACTACAAGCAGAATGTGTCGATGTTCACCGTGCCCGAGACCCGCAAAATCGCCGTGATTGCCGTGAAGACGAAGGCGGATGCCGAGAAGGCCCTCGCCGAGATCCAGTCGGGCACACCCTTTGCGTCCGTGGCGAAATCGATGTCCACGGACGCCGCGACGCGCGCGAAGGGCGGGCTGCTCGGGACGTTCAGCCTGGCGGAGATGAAGGCGGAACACCCGTCCATCGCCTCTGCGGCCTTTGCCCTCAAGGCGGGCGCGGTGAGCGAGCCCATCAAGGTGCAGGGCGGATACGAGTTGGTTCAGTGCCAGGCCATCACGCCGAAGCACGTGCAGCCGCTTTCTGCCGTTCGCTCGCAGATCATCGAAGCCATCAAGCAACAGAACGCGGAGAGCGAGACGAAGCTCGTGGCCGAGCTCGCGAAGTCCGCGGACATTCGCATCCTCGACCCGTCGTATCAGGCGGTGCTCACGGCCATCAAGAATCCGACATCGACCTGACGCACGGCGCCGCGCTGACCTCGCGGCGTCCGCTCGCGGCGGGTGCCGAGAGCTGCGTCCCGCATTGCGTTGACCTCAAATTTCGTGTATTGTAATAGGACACCACGCATACTCCATTGCGATACAAGCGGCAGCGCTGAATTCCTCTGCGGAGGAAACGGGGGACCCAACGTCCGGGGTGAAACGACAACCGTCGTGGGGCGCCTTTCCGCCCTAACCCGTCAGCTAACCTCGTAAGCGCGCGGAAAGGGGACGATGCCATGTATCGCCGCTTTCTTTTCCTCACGTTTTCCACTGGAGAGCCCCGTTGGTGCACGTCATCTGCAGATCCCCCTCGAACCATCTCGAATCGCATGCTGTCGCATTGCGCGCGCGGCGCGGTCGAGATCGACAACGTTTGAGGGGGGAAACCATGGAACTGCAGGCGACGAAGCCGGTGAATCCGGTCGAAGATGCGAAGTGGAGCCTTTTTCACCTGAAGCTCACCATCTATTCGTCGGGCGGGCCGTTTCTCGACGGCTACATCCTGAGCATCGTCGCGGTGGCCTTGACGCAGTTGACGCCTGAGCTCCATCTCGACGCCGTGTGGAGCGGCTTGATTGGTGCGTCCGCGCTGATCGGCATCTTCATTGGCGGGCTGCTCGGGTACGTGACGGATCGATTTGGCCGGCAGCTGATGTACACCATCGATTTCATCTTGCTGATTGTGGCTTCGATTTTGCAGTTCTTCGTGCACACCGCCTGGGAGCTTTTTGTCCTGCGCGTGGTGCTCGGCATCGCCGTCGGCGCGGACTACCCGATTGCCACGTCGCTTTTGACGGAGTTCGCGCCGCGCAAGCACCGCGGTTTGATGCTCGGCGTGACGGTCATCGCGTGGTACGTGGGCGCCACGGTCGCGTACCTCGTGGGACAGTGGCTTCTGCCCATCGGGCCGGACGCGTGGAGGTACATGTTGGCGTCGAGCGCGGTTCCGGGTATTGCGCTCGTGATTCTGCGGCTCGGGACGCCGGAGTCCCCGCGTTGGCTGCTTCAGCAGGGTCGGGCGCGCGAAGCGCTGAAGGTGCTGCGCGAGATCTATGGGCCGGGGGCGAGCCTCAGGCACATCGCGGTCCCGGATGAGAAACGCGCGCGAACCAGCTACCTGACGCTGTTCAATCGGACGTACTGGAAACGGACGCTGTACGTGAGTGGGTTTTTCACGGCGGCGGTCGCGCCGCTTTTCGCCATGCTGACGTTTGGGCCGACGCTGCTCGACGACTATCACGTGCTCAACGGATCGTCCGGGTATGGGTCGGCGCTCATCAGCGCCCTGTTCATCGCGGGCTGCATCCCCGCACTGTGGTTGCTGAATCGCCTTGGGCGCAGGGCGACGATGATTGCCTCGTTTGCGGTCATGACCGTTGGCATGTTGTTGTTGGGGTTGTTTCCGAAGGGGCCGCTCTGGGTCATCGGCCTCGGCTTTCTGCTGTACGCCCTGTCTTCCGGCGGGCCGAACATCATGGAGTGGCTCGCGCCGAATGAGCTGTTCCCGACCGAGGTTCGCGGCACGGCTGTTGGCGTGACGACCTGCATCAGCAGGCTCGGGGCCGTGGCTGGCACGTACCTCCTGCCGTGGGCCTTGGCCCGCTACGGCGTGGGCCCGACCATGTTGGTGGGGGCGCTCGTGACGTTCGGGGGTTTTTTGATCTGCGTCTTCTTGGCGCCGGAGACGCGCGGTCTCACGCTGAACGCGGCGAGCGTCGGCGAGGACGCCGAGGCGGAGCGCGTGTCCGGCTCGCCCGAACGCCGGATCCGTGTCGGTCGCTGAGGGTTCAGTGCGAGGAAAGCCCTGGTTTCCCCGTCGGGGAGCCAGGGCTTTGCGCCGTTTCGCGCCCTGTGCGAAATCACATTCTTACAGCCTGGCTCTTCACCAGGACGGCCACCAGCTGCCAAAGCGCGCCGAGGCCAACGAGCGCGTACACGAACTGCGAGAGCCACGTCGCGCCGAAGAGGGCTCCCACGAGGTTGTAGTTGGCAAAACCAATCAGGCCCCAGTTGATGCCCCCGATGATGACGAGCGCCCAGGCAATCCAGTCCACGGGGTTGAAGCGCACGGTCTCACCTCCAAATCGAATCTGTTGCTAGGGTGTTCTGGCTTTTGCCGTCCTATGCGCGCAGACCTTACGCAATTTGCCGTGTCAAGCGTCAGTGAATCTGTCACCCCGGACGAGGCCAAATGCGGCAGTGATGCTGACCAGCTGTCGAAGTCAGGCTCTATTCATTCAAAGAACTTGAAATGGATAAATATTACATATATGACTCAAGATCGTGGTTGTTGCAATCTCATGCGGGAGATGATTCAGTGCGAACGAGTGTCTTCATGAGCACTCGGATGGACGACATGGGCGATGTGAAACGCTTTCTTCCGCAACCGTGTCGTGAGTGTATGTGGCGTCGGGGACGAGTCCGCGCCTTGCCAAGATGTCAGAACGTGCATTGGGAATTGGGGGGCGATATTCGGCTCGAGCCGCTCTGTCAACAGGCCTTTGTTCCCGGGGATCACGCGGCGTACGACAACGATGCTGATGGAGCAGGCTCAAACGATCGTTTATGGGAGCGGGAGGTTGTCGAGTCCATCGGATAGGCGTCCTTTGCATCTAGACTCGAGTCACGTCGCCTCTCCTCCATGAGCGCACAACGGATGATGGTCTCTAAGGATGCAGCATGCCCCTTCCATGGGTCGTGGCAAGGAAGGGGCATGCAAAGACCCAAGAGCACGAACGTCTTGAGTCTTCGTTCGTTCCATTACGTCATGCCGTTGATGGTCTTCCGATGCACGGAATATGGGACATAACACCATCCGTAGATATTCCTGTGAACTGGCCTGTAGGGTGGAAAACTATCCGTCATGAACGGGATGTGATATGACTGCGGATGGTGGTCTGTGTCTTTCTGCAGTTCAAGAACTGTGAGGTGATTCATTTGCGGTTCCATATTCATGAGCTCCTTTCGTTATGTTGAAGACGAATTGATTGGTGAACCTCTCCTCTTTCGCATGGATGACATAGAATCATCCGGAAAACATCGCCATCACAATCCGTCTTGACCACAGAGAAGCGATCCTGAAGGACGATTAAAGAGGGTAGACACGCTGGACGTGATAACGAACGCATGGGTTGTATTTGCTGGGGCGTTGGATCTCGAGCGTCCAGTTGGCGAATGAATGATCTTTGACCAGTCTTCGTGCATCCACTCCATCGCCTAATTTGAGGACGACATAATGGCTCTTCTTCTTTCTGCTCATCTACAATCTCCTTTCTCCAGGCGATACTGCACTTTATGGTCGAATGCCCGCCCAAGGAAAGGGCAAACGCCCAATTGGGGGCTGGAAAACGAGCAGAGGACCCGCAAGGGAGACGGATGATTCCAGAAAACGCTCATCGAATAAGCAGGGTTCGGAGCAAAAACCCTCGCTGATCTGCTCGTGATAATCGGGCTACTCTGTGCATGGAGAGAAGCGAGATGCGGTTACGCTGGCACATACGCTGTCGAGTCATCGTGTATCGACTGTTCAAAGACATGACTACGACGCAAGGTGGTGAAAATCGGACCATTCGATCAACACGACTGCGTAGTGGCCTTTTGGCGTGACTTGAATGGAAACCTCTTGGATGCTCAGATGGTTGCAATCGAATTCATCAATCTGCTACGACCAATCGTGGCTATTTCTACCTTCATCACGTTTTCTGCTGTGTGGATAGATCGCGCCCCTTCGGTATTCGTTCGAATCATCAGGTTAGGCCACCTGCTCGAGACGATTCGTCCGGTGCGTCGCCAGAACCGATGCCAACAGTACACTGGCGTTGACGTACGCATGCGCTGTGGCCTTCTCGATACCCCCCACACATGCACGTCATCTAGTTTCATCCGCTATTTTAAGGGTCGCCGCCAGAAATGCGCGCAAGATAGCTTCCCGGGAGATGGGCTTGGCCCCTTGGGGTGTCAAACTGCTCAACTTCGCGGCATACGGACTCAGATCGAGCGCGGAGAAAAAACTCTCAGGCTGCTCCGAAGGGTCAATTTCCATCCATTTGTCA
Source organism: Alicyclobacillus sendaiensis NBRC 100866 (assembly GCF_001552675.1). Classification (GTDB taxonomy): domain Bacteria; phylum Bacillota; class Bacilli; order Alicyclobacillales; family Alicyclobacillaceae; genus Alicyclobacillus; species Alicyclobacillus sendaiensis. The sequence goes on along the minus strand of NZ_BCRQ01000025.1, from coordinate 17,186 downwards.
AAGCAAAAGAGCCATGTTTGTCGAAGGTGCACGTTAGACTTCGCCCCGTAGAAATGGTTTGGTGGATACCATTTTCTCTCTCTCAAGTTGGGGTGAAGTCCTTCACTTTGGAAATGACCGTGAGACGTCGAGCTTCTTCCTGCCGCATCACAAGATACTCCTTGCTCATCCACGACATTTTCACGGACGAATCTCACGGTGACCATATCACTGACGCTCAACACTTTACGCAATTTGCCGTTGCTCGCGTCAATCGCGCACGTATATACTTGTGTCTGAATCTTTATTCAGGTCCTGCGCACCGGGTCGTGTCGCGTCGAGCAAGAGAGAGACGATAGGAGTGGACAGTGTGAAGTCAGAACACCTGTTGGACGTGAGGCCGAGCGTGGACGCGCACTTTCCGCGAGATGAAAAGGGCCACCTTCTCATCGGCGGGGTAAGCGCGGTCGATCTCGCCCGTCAGTTCGGAACGCCGCTCATCGCATACGACGAGGGGCTGATTCGCGAGACCATCCGCGCGTTTCACCGCGTGTTCCAAGAGGAAGGCGTGCCGTACCAGATTTCGTACGCCAGCAAGGCCTTCTGCACCATCGCCATGTGTCAGCTCGCGCACGAGGAGGGACTCGGCATCGACGTCGTGTCGGGGGGCGAGTTGTACACTGCGCTCGCGGCCGGCGTGCCCGCGGCGAAGCTTCACATGCACGGCAACAACAAGACCCCGGAGGAACTCCAATACGCGGTGGAGAGCGGCATCGGCGCCGTGATCGTGGACAACTTTGACGAGATCGATCTCCTGGCCGACATCCTTGAAACAACCGGGCGCACGGTCGACGTCCTTGTGCGAGTGGCGCCGGGGGTCGAGGCGCACACGCACGACTACATCTCCACCGGGCAGCAGGACTCCAAGTTCGGCTTCGATCTCGCCAGCCATCAGGTGGAGCAGGCGTTTGCGCGGCTCAAGGAAGTGGAACGCGCGCGCGTCATCGGCGTGCACGCCCACATTGGATCGCAGATCTTCGACGTGGAAGGCTTCCAGCTGCTCGCTCATCGCATGGCGAGCGTGTACGAAGACGGACTGAGCCGGTTCGGCCTGCCCTTTTCCGTGCTCAACTTGGGCGGCGGGTTCGGGATCCCGTACACCGACGAGGACGCCCCGCCGGTGGCCGATCTCGTCCGTGGCGTCATTCGCGCTGCTAAGTCGGCCTTTGCGGCTCGCGACATGGACGTGCCGGTCCTGTGGATTGAGCCGGGCCGCAGCATCGTTGGGCCGGCGGGGGTCACGCTGTATCGCGTGGGCAGTCGCAAGGTGATCCCGGGCGTGCGCAATTACGTCGCCATCGACGGGGGCATGACGGACAATCCGCGCCTGGCGCTCTACGGCGCGAAGTACCACGCGTGTTACGCGAACCGCGCGGCGGAGGCCCCGGATCGCCTGTGGTCGGTGGCGGGCAAGTGCTGCGAGAGCGGGGACATGCTCATCTGGGATCTCCCGCTTGCGGACCCACAGCCGGGGGATCTGCTTGCCGTCTTCGCGACTGGTGCGTACACGTATGCGATGGCGAGCCACTACAACCGCATCCCCAAGCCCGCGGTGGTCTTCTGCCGGGACGGCGAGGCGCGTCTCGTAGCGCGGCGGGAGACATGGGCGGATGTGGCGCGGCTGGATGTGCCGCTCCGGTGAGGGCCTTTTGGCCCTTTTTTTGTGGGCGGCGGTGAATGGACCGCGATTCCGGCTTCGGAGGCGGCTAGTGATATACTGAAAGAGGGCCACCAGGAACGTGCTGTGAAAGGGGTAGTGGCAAGTGGCGACGAAAGCGTTTGATAGTCTATTGGAACTCATCACGGAGACCTCCACGAATCTGCCGCCCGACGTGCGCAGGGCCATCAAGCGGGCGCAGCTCCAGGAGGAGTTGGGCAGCCGCGCGTCCATCGCCCTGAACACCATCATCGACAATATCATCTCCGCAGAGGAGGACGTGCAGCCCATCTGTCAGGACACGGGCATGCCGACCTTCATCGTCCATTGTCCGGTCGGTTTCAACCAAATTGAGTTCGAGAAAGAGATTCGCCGGGCCGTCGCCGAAGCGACGCGGCTTGGCAAGCTGCGGCCCAACTCGGTCGATCCGCTCACCGGCAAGAACACCGGCGACAATCTCGGCGAGGGCACGCCCATTGTCCATTTCCACCAGTGGGAGAAAGACGAGGTCGAGGTGAAGCTCATCCTCAAGGGCGGAGGCTGTGAAAACAAGAACATCCAGTACGCCCTTCCGACCGAGCTTCCGGGCCTCGGGCGAGCGGGGCGCGATCTCGACGGCGTTCGCAAGTGCATCTTGCACGCGGTCTATCAGGCTCAGGGTCAGGGGTGCAGTGCGGGCTTCATCGGCGTGTGCATCGGCGGCGATCGCACGAGCGGCTATGAAGCGGCGAAGGAACAGCTGTTCCGCCCGCTGGACGATGTCAACCCGAATCCGCAGTTGGCCGAACTCGAGCAATACATCATGGAGAAGGCCAATCAGCTCGACATCGGCACCATGGGCTTTGGCGGGAGAGTGACGCTCTTAGGTTGCAAGATTGGCGTGCGCAACCGGATTCCCGCGAGCTTCTTCGTCTCGGTGGCGTACAACTGCTGGGCCTTCCGGCGCCTTGGCGTGGTGCTCGATCCCGAGACGGGCGAAATCCGGCGCTGGCTGTACAAGGATGGCGAGGGTCAGCTCGAGCGTCCGAAGCAGGCCTTTTCGACGGAGAACGCGATCGTGCTGCAGGCGCCCATCAGCGAGGAGCAGATCCGCAAGCTGAAGGTGGGCGACGTGGTGCTCATCCGGGGCGAAATCCACACGGGTCGCGACGAGCTTCACAAGTATCTCATGCACCACGATTCGCCGGTGGACCTCCGGGGCGGCATCCTGTATCACTGCGGCCCGGTGATGCTCAAGGACGAGAACGGCGAATGGCACGTCAAGGCCGCTGGGCCCACGACGAGTTCGCGCGAGGAGCCTTATCAGGCCGACATCATCGAGAAGTTTGGCATTCGCGCGGTCATAGGCAAGGGCGGCATGGGCGAAAAGACGCTGCAGGGCCTGAAGAAGTGCGGCGCGGTCTACTTGAACGCCATCGGCGGCGCGGCGCAATTCTATGCGCGGTGCGTGACGAAGGTGAAGGGGGTCGACTTCCTCGAGCAGTTCGGCATCCCCGAGGCCATGTGGCACCTCGAGGTAGACAACTTCCCGGCCATCGTGACGATGGATGCACATGGGAACAGCTTGCACAAAGAAGTCGCCGAGGAGTCGATGGTCAAGCTGGAGGATCTGAAGGAACCCGTGTTCGTGTGAGCGCATCTTCGATATAGAGTTCTTGGGGAACTGCCCCTTATCCGTGCGCAAGCGCGGTGAGGGGCAGTTTTTGTCTTTGCGGAGGACTGTGGGCAGCAGCTTGTGCACTTTCCCTAGGCCAAAAATGTTGGTTTCGGACAAAAGTGCAGGTCACAAATCGCCGAATCCGGCGTATAATAGGGTCAGAAAGTTTCCTTTGGCTAAAAATCTTACCCGAATACAACTCATGTCCGGGGCCCCTAGGCAGGGCCGTTGCCGGCGGAGGGGGCGATGAGGTGAGTGTGACGACCACGAGCTACCAGACGTCTGACGCGAAGGCTGTGCGAGCCGCTAGGGCCGCGCTGGATCGCCGCCGCAGAGGGCTGCGCGCGCTGTTGCCCTTCCTTGGGCCGGCCTTTGTCGCCTGCGTCGCGTACATCGACCCTGGCAATTACGCGACGAACATCCAGAGCGGCTCACAGTTTGGCTACCGCTTGTTGTGGGTGGTCGTGCTTGCGAATCTCATGGCGATGCTCATTCAGCACCTGTCCGCGAAGCTCGGCATCGCCACGGGCAAGAGCCTGCCCGAGATGTGCCGAGATCACTTCCCGAAGTGGCTGACGTACGTGATGTGGGCGTTTTCCGAAGTCGCGGCCATGGCCACCGATATCGCGGAATTTTTAGGTGCCACGGTCGGCTTGAATCTGCTTCTTCACATTCCCATGCTCTGGGGCACGCTCATCACGGGCGTCGTCACGTATCTCATCCTGACGCTCGACCGCCTTGGTTTCCGCCCGTTGGAGAAGTTCATCACGGCGTTCGTCCTGATCATCGCGCTGTGCTACGTGGTGGAGACGGCCTTTTCCAAGCCGAATTGGGGGCAGGTGGCCTACCACAGCGTGGTGCCGTGGCTCGGGAACCAGGCGGCGGTGCTGCTCGCCGTCGGCGTGATCGGCGCGACGGTGATGCCGCACGTGGTGTACTTGCATTCGAGCCTGACGCAAAACCGCATTCAGCCGCGGGACGAAGAGGACAAAGTGAAGATCGCGCGCTTCAGCGCCAAAGAAGTCGTCATCGCCATGTCGCTCGCCGGTCTCGTGAACCTGTCCATGATGTTCATGGCCGCGTCGGTGTTTCACAACACCGGCCACACGGGCGTGGCGGACATCTCGACCGCCTACAAGACGCTGACGCCGCTGCTCGGGCCGGCGAGCGCCGCGGTGTTTCTCATTTCGCTCTTGGCCTCCGGCTTCTCGAGCTCCGCGGTCGGCACGATGGCCGGGCAGGTCATCATGCAGGGGTTTGTCGGCTTCACGATTCCGCTCTGGCTCCGGCGCGTCATCACGATGATCCCGACCGTCATCATCGTCGCGCTCGGCATCGATCCGACTCAGACGCTCGTCCTGAGCCAAGTGGTGTTGAGCGTCGTCCTGCCGATGCCGGTGGTGGCCCTCATCTACTTCACGCGCCGGCCGGACATCATGGGGCGATTGGTCAACCGGCGGCTGACCACCTGGGTGGCGAGCTTTTGCGCGAGCGTGATCGTCGTGTTGAACATGCTGCTTCTCTATCTGTCCTTCGGCGGCACCTTCTGACGCTTTTCGGCCCGGCATGCGCCGGGCTTTTTTTATGCGGTCCTGGCCAGGCGCGCGCGGACCTTGCGGGCGAGCTCGAGGTACGGTGCCAAATCCGTGCGCGTCACGCGCCAAAGGGCACGGCTGTCGCGCCCGGAGGCCCGCCGGTACCAGGTGACGTACAGGGCGAGCTCCAGCACGTACGAGAGCGTCGACGCGATGGATGCGCCGTACATGCCGGCGAGGGGGATGAGCCCGAGGCACATGAGCGCATTGGCGGCGATCACGGCCAGGTTCACCCAGGTGAGCGCCGTCGGGCGGCCGAGCGCGTTGCTGAAGTACTGCGCAATCACGTTGGCGGTGGCCTTGAGCACGAGGCCCGGGAGGAGGACGTAGAACGGGCCGAGGCTTCCGCCGTACTTGTGCCAGCTGTAGATGAGCACGATGACGGGCATCCCGAGGGCCAGGGCGAAGGCCGCGAAGATGGACGTGATGAGCGTCTGCCGCGAGGCGCTCTCCGTGATGGCGCCGGCGTCGTCCACGCTTGCGGCGGTTACGCGGTGAAACACCATCGTCGCGATGGTCTGCGTCAGGGTGTTGAGGATCTCTGCCGCCGCGACCGCTACGCCATAGATGGAGAGCGTGGTGGCGCTGTGCAAGAGCGCGAGCATCCAGAAATCCGTCCGATAGTTCACGTATCCTGTGACGATGGCGAGCGAGGAGGCCGTGCCGTATCGATAGAGCCCTCGCCATTCCGCCCGGTGGAATCGCCACTTGAGCGCCTCTCCGAACCCGAGTTTCTGGTACGTCACGGCGAGCGTCAGCGCGACGCACAGGGCCCAGGAGACGAGCCAAATGCGAAAGGTCCACATGAGACGAGGTCCGGGCGCCATGTGCCAGTGACTTGCGATGAAGGCGAGGTAGAGGACGAGAAACGCCACAGCCTGCGCGATGTTCACGCGGTTCAGCCACGAGATCTCGCCGAGCGAGTTGAGGAGTTTGGAGCCGTAGCCGAACAGGAACGTGAACGGGATCCCGACCAGCGCATAGGCGATGGCGAGCGGGGGATGCCAGATCCAAAGGGCGGCGAGAGCGCACAGCCAGAAGGTGGCGCTGAACAGGTACATGACGAAGTTGCCCATTTGGACGATCTGCGCCCGATCCTCAGGTCTCCGGGGCAGCGCGTAGGAGAAATAATTCGTGTACCCGCCCGAAAACGACTGGCCAAGCGTGGCCACGGTCGTCGAGAGCTGAAATTCGCCGCGGCTTGCCGTCGGCAGATACCGCGCGGCAATGGCGCTGTTGGCGAAGGTGAGAAACGAGGACAGTCCGCGGTAGATAAAGCTGTACAGCGTGAGCTTCCGTCCTATCACGAGGCGTCGTCTCCATTTCCGGCCCAGCCGAGAATCGGCGGCAAAGCTGCCACGTATCACTTTACTGAAGTCTGTCCCATCCGTGAAGGGTCGGCGCACAGCTCGTTCCGCGCTGTGGTACCATGGACGCGAAGGAGCTCGAGACGAGAGGGTGCATTGCATGCGAGCGGTGGACGTGATCGACAAGAAGCGGAGAGGCGAGGTGTTGACCGAGGAGGAGCTTCGGATTCTGGTCGAGGGATATGTGAAGGGGAACATCCCGGACTACCAGATGAGCGCGTTCCTCATGGCCGTGGTCTGGCGAGGCATGACTCGCGAGGAGACGCTCGTGCTCACGCGGCTTCTGGCCGATTCTGGCGAGCGGCTGGACCTCTCGGGTATCCCGGGCGTCAAAGTGGATAAGCACAGCACCGGAGGTGTGGGGGACAAGGCGACGCTCGTGGTGCTGCCGCTCGTCGCGTCCATCGGCGTGCCGGTCATCAAGATGTCCGGGCGAGGGCTCGGGCACACGGGTGGCACCATCGACAAGCTCGAGTCCATCCCGGGATTTCGCACGGATCTCAGCGTGGCAGAGCTCGTGGCGCAGGTGAAGGAAGTGGGCATCGCGCTCGGCGGGCAGACGGCGGATCTGGCGCCGGCCGACAAGAAGCTGTACGCGCTCAGGGATGTGACCGGGACCGTCGAGTCGCTGCCCCTCATCGCGAGCTCGGTCATGAGCAAAAAGCTGGCGGGCGGCGCCGACGCCATCGTGCTCGATGTGAAGGTGGGCGACGGCGCGTTCATGAAGTCGCGCTCGGACGCGCACAGGCTCGCGCGGCTCATGGTGGACATTGGCGAGGCGGCGGGCAGGCGGACGGTAGCGGTGCTCAGTAACATGGATCAGCCGCTCGGGTGTGCCATCGGGAACGCGCTCGAGGTGGCCGAGGCCATCCGCGTGCTGTCCGGCGAGGGGCCGTTCGATCTCGCCGAGATCGCGCTCACCCTGGCGGAGGAGATGGCCGTGTTGGCGGGCGTGGCCGCGACGCGCGAAGAGGCGCGCCACAAGCTACGCCAGTCGGTGGCCGAGGGCCGGGCGCTCGGGACGCTCAGGCGCTGGATTGCGGCGCAGGGGGGCGATCCGGCCGTGGTGGACGATCCGCGCCGCCTCCCGCAGGCCCCGGTCCAAATGCCGTATCTGCCGAAGAAGGCCGGGTTTGTCGCCAAGCTGCCGGCGCTCGCGTTTGGCCTCGCGGCGATGCGGCTCGGCGCGGGCCGCGAGACGAAGGACGCTGCCATCGATCCGTCCGTCGGGATCGTCCTGCACGCGAAGGTGGGCGATCGCGTCCAGACCCATCGCCCGATGTTCACCGTGCACGCGCGCACGGAGGAGGACGCCCTCCGCTCGATCCGCGAGCTCGAGGCGGTCATCGAGATTTCGGACGATCCGGTGGACGCGCCGCCGCTCATCCTGGCGCGAATCGAGGGAAGCGAGACACTTCCCCACACGCACCTGATGGAGGCGGCGCGCGAGGCGCGCGAGCGCGCGTACGTGCCGTATTCCGGGTTCGCCGTCGGTGCGGCGCTCGAGCTTGGGGACGGGCGCATCGTGAGGGGCGCGAACGTCGAGAATGCTTCGTACGGGCTCACCAACTGCGCGGAGCGAACCGCGGTGTTTCGCGCCGTCGCGGAGGCCTCGCCTGGGGCGAAGCCCGAGATTCGCGCGGTGGCCGTCATCGCGGACAGCCCGGAGCCGGTCTCGCCCTGCGGCGCGTGCCGCCAGGTGTTGGCTGAGTTCTGCTCGCCCGACACCCCGGTCTACCTCGGGAACCTGCGCGGGGATGTGGCCGAGACCACGGTGGGCGAGCTTCTCCCAGGCGCATTCACGGGCGCACAGATGGCAAACGTCAGGCTGCAGGACAAGGAGGCGTAAAACTTGGCATCTCAGGTGGTTTGGGCGCGCGACGTGCGCGGAAAGGCGAGGCAGGAGATTGACCCCGAGTTCCGCTGGAACCTCGAAGACATTTACCCGGACCAAGAGGCGTGGCGCAAGGACGCAAAGCGCGTCCGGGAGCTCGCCGAGGCCTTTGCCCAGTTTCGCGGTCAGCTACACACGTCCGGGGAGACGCTCCTCCGTGCGCTCCGGGCGCACGACGAACTCGGTCAAATCCTCGGGAAGCTCTTCGTCTACGCCAAGATGAAGCTCGACGAGGACACGACCGAGAAATGGCGGCAGGCGCTGTTCGCGGAGGCCCAGCGGCTCGCCGCCGAAACGCAGGCGACGACGTCGTTTTTCTACCCTGAGCTCGTCCAGCTCTCGCCCGAGCAGGTCGAAGGCTGGCTCGAGACGGTCGAGGGGCTCGAGCTGTACCGCTTCTTTCTCGAGGAAACCCTGCGCCAGCGCGATCACGTCCTGACGCCGGAGCAGGAGGAGCTTTTGGCGCAGTTCAGCGAGGTGCTGCACGCGTCGTCCGAGATCTTCGAGATGTACAACAACGCGGACACGGTCTTTCCGGCCATTCGCGACGAGAACGGGGACGAGGTTCAGGTCACGCACGCCCTGTACCACGAGCTGTTGGAGCGGCGCGATCGCGGCGTGCGCGAGCGGGCGTTCCACGCGGTGTACGACACGTACAAGAAGCACCGCAACACGATTGCGGCGCTCTACGCGACGAGTGTGAAGCGGAACGCCATCAACGCGCGCGTCCGGCGGTATCCGTCCGCGCTCGACGCGGCGCTCGACGGGGATCGCATCCCCCGCACCGTGTACGAAAACCTGATCCGGGCCGTGCGGGACTCGCTGCCGGCGCTTCAGTCGTATCTCGCGCTGCGGAAACGGGCGCTCGCGCTCGACGAACTGCACATGTGGGATTTGTACGTGCCGCTCGTCGCCGAGATCGACTGGAAGGTCCCCTACGCGGAGGCGCGCGAGACCGTGCTGCGGGCGGTTGAGGCCTTCGGCGAGGCGTACGCGAGCGCCGCGCGCGAGGGGCTGTACGGGCGCTGGGTGGACGTCTATGAGACGCGGGGCAAACGCTCGGGTGGTTACTCGTGGGGCACGTACGGCACGCATCCCTACATTCTGCTCAACTACACCGATTCCGTCCAGGACATGTTCACGCTGGCGCACGAGCTCGGCCATTCGATGCACAGCTACTTTTCGCGGAAGACGCAGCCGTACATCTACAGCGATTACACCATTTTCGTGGCCGAGGTGGCGTCCACGGTCAACGAGGCGATGTTGTACGATCACCTGCTCGGGCGCGAACAGGACCCGCTGCGGCGCGCGTACCTTTTGAACCGTCAGGTGGAGACCATTCGCACCACGCTCATCGCCCAGACGCTCTACGCGGAGTTTGAAAAGCGCACGCATGAGCGCATCGAATCGGGCGGCGCCATCACGGCGGACTGGCTGGACGAGGTGTTTTACGAGCTGAACCGGGCCTACTACGCGCCGGAGGTGGTGGTGGACGACGATATCGCGCACGGCTGGATGCGCATCCCACACTTTTACTCGGCGTTTTACGTGTACAAATACGCCACCGGCATCTCGGCGGCGCTCGCCCTCGTCGAAAAGATCCGGCGCGAGGGGGACGAAGCGGTGGCGCGGTATCTCCGCTTTCTGTCCTCGGGGAGCTCCAACACGTCCATTGAGCTCCTGCGGATGGCGGGCGTGGACATGACGAGCGATGCCCCTGTGCGCCAGGCGCTCGAGCGGTTTGGGCGGCTCGTGGCGGAACTCGGAGAGCTTTTGGCGGCGCGCTGATTAGGCGCGCCGCGGGGCGCGTTTCGGGATGTCCACCGTGACCGTCGTGCCTACGCCGACCTTGGAGCGGACGGCGATAGATCCGCCGTGGGATTCGACGATGTGCTTGCACACGAAGAGGCCGAGCCCCGTGCCCGTGGACTTGGTGGTGTAGAACGGCCGAAAAATCCGCTCCGTGTTTTCAATCCCGCACCCGTTGTCCACCACCTGCACCCGAACGCCGTCCTCCCGCTCGTCGACGCTCAGGGTCACGGTGGCGTGTGGCGTGGCGCGGCACGCCTGAAGCGCATTCTGGACCAGATTGATGAGGACCTGCTTTATTTGCGCGGGCCGGACGGCGGCTGGGATGGGGCGGTCGGGGACGAAGAGCTCGAACCCAATGTTGCAGAGGCTCGCCTCCGGGACGAGAAAGCGGTGGACGGATCGCGCGATCTCGGCCATGTCCACCTCCACCACGTCTTCCCGGTCGGGGCGGCACAGGCCCATGAACTCCTCCAACAATTCTCGTATCCGATCCAGTTCGCTGATGGTGAGCTCGAGATAGGCGCGGTCTTTGGCGTCGCACCGCTCCGCGAAGAGCTGCAGAAATCCGCGCGCCGTCGTGAGGGGGTTCCGGATCTCGTGCGCGATTCCGGCGCACAATTGGGCCAAGGCGGACACTTTCTCAAATTCGTGCAATTTTTTGCGCATGCGTTCGAGGACGCATTGGCTTCGCTGCACGAGGGTGCGCTCGCAGGTCGCCCACGCCTGCGTGGCGGCGTGCGCGAGGTAGAGCGCGAGGCGCTCGAGGGAGCGAAGGTCTTCGTCGGAAACCCGCCGAACGACAGCCAAATGGCGGGCTCGTCCGGCAGCCACCGATAACCGCGTCCACGCCGCGTGCCACCGGCCCACGCGGAGAAGGGAGACCTCAGGGGTGCCAGCGCCGGTGCGCGGCGACGTTCGCGCTTGTCGCCCTGCGGCGGCGGGAAATTCCCGCGCGACGGCGTTCAGGCACTGGTTCAAGTCGTCCTTTTCCCATGGGCCGTGCGCCGCGCTGGCCACGACGTGGCCTTCGGCGTCGAGCACGAGACACACGAACGGATCGGGATCGGGGTGGGTGGCGGCGAGATCGCGCACGAACTCGAAAAAGGACCTTTCGCGGCCGCTCGCGCGCGCAAGGAGGTAGGGTGCCTTGAGGCGGGAGCGGGAGGTCGCGCCCGAGACCTCATCAGGTCTGCAGAAATCGTTGTCATTCGAAGCCATGGGTGCGTGTGCAGGTCCCAACGTGACAACCACCTTTAACGGCATTGCGAACAAACTTCTACACTTGTATCCATTATGCGACCTCGGTCTGTGTCGCACAAGTCGATGAATTGCAGTTCATGCCCTTTCGACAAAGCTTTTCAAAATTCGCGCTGTAGAGGTGCGGCCTCGGCCTCGCCCGGGGGCTCAGTTGCCAGGCGGCGTCTCCGGCGGATGGCCGCGGGCAAAGCGGGCGGTGCGTCGGTGGAGATCGGCGAACCATTCCTCCGCGCCGGCGAACGCTTCGAGACCGGCTTCCGTCACGCCGCCGGGCACGCAGATGGCGTCCAACACTTCGTCGAACGACCAGCCGGCTTCGAGCAACCGGGCAAATCCGACGGCCGTGTCGCGGATGAATTCGGCCACTTCCGCAGGACGGAGCGCGCCGGTCGAAGCGGCGGCGTGCGTCCAGGCGATGCAGAGGCGCGCCCAAAAGGCAGGTCCGCAGCTCGTGAGATCCGAGGCCACGCGCACTTGCTCGTCCGCGATGGGAAAGGGTCGGCCGATGGGGCGGAGGAGTTGCTCAACGCGCCGCTTGGTCTCTCGGTCCGCCCCGTCCGGATAGACGACGAGGATGGCGCCCGATTTCGCCCATTGCGTGAGGCTTGGCACCATCTTGACGGGGACGGCGGGGGTGAAACGCTGCCACGCTGCGAGATCTGCGGTGGAGATGGTCGTGAGCAGGAGTGCCCTCGGCACGAGCTGCGGGCCGATGTCGCGGACGACCTGTTCTCCGTCCGCGGCGCGCGTGCAGATGAGCACCGTGTCGCACAGCTCGGCCATCTCGCTCAGGTCTCTAGCCACCGCGATGTGCGGGTGACGTTGCGCCACCAAGGTGGCCTTCTCCCGCGTGCGGTTGAACACGAGGATGCGCTCGCCCGAGGTCTCCGCGAGCAAGGCGGCGAGCATGCCGCCCATGTGTCCGGTCCCAATGATGCCGATGGTCATGGTAGGCCACCCCCGATGGGATCTCGCTCTTGCCATGTATATGACCTCCCTTGCCCCTTTAGACGCGCGCGGGAGGGTCTGGTACAATACAAGCGGAACAGCACCCCGAGATGAAAAGACGCTTGGAGATGGGAGGATTTTTGTGGCTAAGAAGACCGTGGAAGATGTGGCGTGGCAGGGCAAGCGCGCCCTCGTGCGCGTGGATTTCAACGTGCCCATGGACGACGCGCGCCAGATCACCGATGACACGCGGATTCGCGCGGCGCTTCCGACCATTGCCTACTTGTCGGACCGCGGCGCTCGCGTGATACTCATGAGCCACCTCGGGCGTCCCAAGGGCGAGCCGAATCCAAAGTACTCCCTGCGCCCGGTCGCGGATCACCTGGCGTCACTCCTTCCCAACAAGCGGGTCACGTTTTGCCCGGAGGCCGTCGGCGAAGAGGCGCAACGGGCTGTGACGGCGCTTTCCGACGGCGACATCCTGCTTTTGGAGAACGTGCGCTTCTATCCCGGCGAGGAGAAGAACGACCCTGAGTTTGCACGACAGCTGGCTGCTCTCGGCGACGTGTTCGTGAACGACGCGTTCGGATCCGCGCACCGCGCGCACGCGTCCACAGCCGGGATCGCAGAGTACCTTCCCTGCGTCGCGGGCTTTCTGATGGAAAAGGAAGTCGGCATTATGGGCAGGGCGCTGGCGAATCCCGAGCGGCCGTTTGTCGCCATCATTGGGGGCGCCAAGGTGTCGGACAAGATTAAGGTATTGGAGAACCTGCTCCCCAAGGTGGACGCGCTCATCATCGGCGGCGGGATGGCCAACACCTTCCTGGCAGTCCAAGGCCACGACATGGCGAAGTCGCTCGTCGAGGAGGATGCCAAGGACACGGCGCGCCGCTTGCTCGATCTCGCCCGCACGTCGAACCGGAAGATTCTGCTCCCCGTGGACGTGGTGGCGGCCAAGGCGTTTGCGCCGGACGCCGAGCACACGGTGCGGCTCGTGAGCGAGCTTCAGCCGGACGAGATGGCGCTTGACATCGGTCCCGCGAGCGTGGAGGCGTTCCGCCGCGAAATCCTCGCTGCCAAGACGGTCATCTGGAACGGGCCGATGGGCGTGTTCGAGATGCCTGCGTTCGCGAAGGGAACCTTCGCCATCGCGCAGGCCATGGCGGAGGCGAACGCCACCACCATTGTCGGCGGCGGCGATTCGGTGGCCGCGGTGGAGCAGGCGGGCGTCGCAGACAAGATGACGCACGTCTCCACGGGCGGCGGCGCGTCGCTGGAGTTTCTGGAGGGCAGGACGCTGCCCGGCGTGGCCGTGATCGAAGACAAGTGAGGAGGTCTGTGAGATGGCGAGGACGCCCCTTCTCATGGGCAACTGGAAGATGTACAAGACAGTGGCGGAGGCCCGGGCGTTTGCGGAGGCCCTCGGACAACAGTCGCAGAAGCTGGATTCCCGCATCGAATACGCCATCTGTGCGCCGTACACCTGTCTGCACGTCCTGCGCGTGATGCTGCCTGCCCAGGTGCGGCTAGGCGCCCAGAACGTGTTTCCAGAAAAGGAAGGTGCCTATACAGGCGAGATTGCGCCGGGCATGCTTGCCGAGTTCGGGACGAAATTCGTCCTGGCTGGACACTCAGAGCGCCGCATGCTGTTCGGCGAGTCGGATCAGTTCATCAATCAAAAGGTCAAGGCCATCGTGGCGAATGGGATGACGCCGGTGCTCTGCGTCGGGGAGAACTCGACGCAGAAGGAGGAGGGCGTGACCCACGAGGTGGTCACGGGCCAGGTGCTCAAGGGGCTCGACGGCCTCAGTGCCGACGAGGTGGCGAACGCGGTGGTCGCGTATGAACCGGTCTGGGCCATTGGTTCGGGCAAGACCGCGACGCCCGAGGACGCTCTGGAGGTGGCGCGAGCCATTCGGTCCGCGGTGGCGGAGACGTGGTCGCGCGAAGCGGCGGACGGGCTTCGCATTTTGTACGGCGGCAGCGTGAAGCCGGACAACGTGGCGTCCTTCGTCCGCGAGCCGGATCTCGACGGCGCGCTCGTCGGCGGCGCGAGCCTCGATCCCTTGTCGTTTGCGGCGATGGCGGAAGCCATCAAGGGGGTGCTCGCATGAGCGACTTCGTGCGAAAGCCGCGTCCGAACGGCAAGGGCCCCGTCGCGCTCATCATTCTCGACGGCTTCGGCTTGAGCCCGCACCACGAAGGGAACGCGGTGTACCTGGCCAAGACCCCGAACTTCGATCACTACTGGGAGACGTATCCGCACACGACGCTCCAGGCGTCCGGCGAGGCGGTCGGCTTGCCGGACGGCCAGTTTGGCAACTCCGAGGTCGGCCACTCGAACATCGGGGCGGGCCGGGTCCTGTACCAGGATCTCACGCGGATCACCAAGGCCATCCGCGACGGCGACTTCTTCCAGAACGAGGTGCTGGTTCGCGCCATGGACCTCGCCGTCCGCCGCAAGAAGACGCTGCACATCTGCGGCCTCGTCTCGGACGGCGGCGTGCACAGCCACATCGATCACCTGTTTGCGCTCTTGCGCATGGCTGCGGGCCGCAAGGTGCCCCGGGTTGCGGTTCACGCGTTCCTCGACGGCCGGGACACGCCGCCCACGACGGGCGTGGGCTATCTGGAAGAGCTGCAGCGCCTGATGGACGATCTCGGCACGGGCGTCATCGCCACGGTGATGGGGCGCTACTACGCGATGGATCGCGACAGGCGCTGGGACCGCGTCAAGCGGGCGTACGACGCCATGGCCCACGGCGAGGGCCATCGCCACGAGGACGTCATCGCGGCGGTCAAGGCGAGCTACGACGCGGACGTCACCGATGAATTCGTCGAACCCATTGTGCACGTGGGCGAGGACGGCAAGCCGCTCGCGACGGTCGAGGACGGCGACAGCCTGATTTTCTTCAACTTCCGGCCGGATCGCGCCATACAGTTGTCCCTCGCCTTCACGGATCCTTCCTTCGACAAGTTCGACCGCGGGGCGAATCCGCCGAAGGTGCACTTTGTCTCCATGACGAAGTACAGCGACGATGTGAAGAGCGAGATCGCGTATCCGCCCGACTTTCCGACGGAGACGTACGGCGAGGTCGTGTCCAAGGCCGGGCTCACGCAACTGCGTATTGCGGAGACGGAGAAGTTCCCGCACGTGACCTTCTTCTTCTCCGGCGGGCGCGAGGAGCCGTTCCCGGGCGAGGAGCGCGTGCTCATCCCGTCGCCCAAGGTCGCCACGTACGATTTGAAGCCGGAGATGAGCGCGTACGAGGTGGCGGATGCGGCGGCCAAAAGGATTCGCTCGGGCGAGATCGACACCATGATCCTGAACTTCGCCAACCCGGACATGGTCGGGCACACCGGCTCGCTGGAGGCGGCCATTAAGGCGTGCGAGGCGGTCGACGAGTGCCTGAAGACGGTGATGGACGCCATCTTCGACATGGACGGCGTGGCCATCATTACGGCCGATCACGGCAACGCCGACATGATGATCTACCCTGACACGGGCGAGGTCTGCACCACGCACACCACCAACCCGGTTCCGTGTATCGTCACCGTGCCTGGGCTCAAGCTGCGCGAAGGCGGCATCCTGGCCGATCTCGCCCCGACACTGCTCGACCTGCTCGGCGTGCCAAAGCCCGAGGCGATGACGGGCAGGACCTTGATTGAACACTGACGATTCATCAAAAGGAGAGGATCGCGATGTCCGAGATCTTTGACGTCCACGCGCGCGAGGTGCTCGATTCCCGCGGCAATCCGACGGTGGAAGTGGAGGTGGAGCTCGAGTCGGGCGCGAAGGGCCGCGCCATCGTGCCGTCCGGCGCGTCGACCGGCGCCCACGAGGCGGTGGAGCTCCGCGACGGCGACAAGGGCCGCTACCAGGGCAAGGGCGTGTTGAAGGCCGTCAAGAACGTGAACGAGATCATCACACCGGAGATCATCGGCGAGGATGCGCTGGATCAGATCGCCATCGATAACCTGCTCATCTCGCTCGACGGCACGCCCAACAAGGGCAAGCTCGGCGCCAACGCCATTCTCGCGGTTTCCATTGCCGTGGCGAAGGCCGCCGCGGCGGAGGTGGGCCTGCCGCTCTACCGCTACCTCGGCGGGACGTACGCGCACACCTTGCCGACGCCGATGATGAACATCCTGAACGGCGGCAAGCACGCGGACAACACGGTCGACATCCAGGAGTTCATGGTCGTCCCGCACGGTGCACCGACCTTCCGCGAGGCGCTGCGCATGGGCGCGGAGATCTTCCATAGCCTGAAAAAGGTGCTCGCGGACAAGGGCCTGGCGACGACGGTGGGCGACGAAGGCGGGTTTGCGCCGAACCTGAAGACGAACGAAGAGGCGATTCAGGTCATCGTCGAAGCCATCGAAAAGGCGGGCTACAAGCCGGGGGATGAGGCCTCCATCGCGCTCGACATCGCGTCGACGGAGCTGTACAAGGACGGCCAGTACCACTTTGAGGGCGAGGGCGTGACGAGATCGGCCGACGAGCTCATCCGGTACTACGAGGGGTTGCTCGCGAAATACCCCATCTTGTCCATTGAGGACGGCCTTGCGGAGGACGACTGGGACGGGTGGAAGAACCTCACCGAAGCGCTCGGCGGCAAGGTCCAGCTCGTCGGGGACGATCTCTTCGTCACCAACGTGGAGCGCCTGAAGATGGGGATCGATCGCGGCGTGGGCAACTCCATCCTGGTGAAGGTGAACCAGATTGGCACGCTGACGGAGACGTTTGCCGCGGTCGAGCTCGCCAAGAAGAACCGTTACACAGCCATCATCTCGCACCGGTCGGGCGAGAGCGAGGACACGACGATTGCGGACATCGCCGTGGCGTTGAACACCGGCCAGATCAAGACGGGCGCGCCGAGCCGGACGGATCGGGTGGCGAAGTACAACCAGCTCCTGCGCATCGAGGAGGAGTTGGGCGCCGCGGCGGCGTACGCGGGTC
>NZ_BCRQ01000024.1 GCF_001552675.1 Alicyclobacillus sendaiensis NBRC 100866 | reverse complement strand
GTGGCACGATTATACCACACGACAAATTTGGACATGAGGGTACGTTTTTCGCGCTTCGAACAGGTCTCAAGCCCCGAGCCCCTTATCGCTAGCATGCGGCGTTGGAAGCCGCACCATACCAGGTGGCGTGGCGCGAGGCCGGTGAAAAACGGGCGTCGATATGCTATTGTGGGGACACCGAGTGTCGGCACTTCAGGGCCGAGACGGGACACCTTATCGAACGGACGCAGGAGGAGCGAATCAGGTGGCAGTGAAGACCGTGTTGACTCCGGACCAGGAGGCGGAAGTGGCACGCCAACTGGCCATCATTCGGCGCGGGACGGCCGAGATTGTCCCGGAGGACGAGTTGGTGGAGAAGCTCGCGCAGTCCGTGCGGACCGGCAAACCGCTGCGCGTGAAGCTCGGCATTGATCCGACGTCGTCTGACATTCACCTAGGCCACACCGTGGTGCTGCACAAGTTGCGCCAGTTTCAGGATCTCGGGCACCAGGTCTTCCTCGTCATCGGGAGTTTCACGGGCCAGATTGGCGATCCGACCGACAAGGCGGAGACGCGCAAGCAGCTTTCGGCGGAAGAAGTGGCCGAGAATGCGAAGACGTATGTGGCGCAGTTGTACAAGATCCTCCATCCGGAAAAGACGCAGGTCGTCTACAACGGGGATTGGCTCGCGCCGCTCGATTTTGCGCAGGTCATCCGCCTCGCCTCGACCATCACCGTGGCCCGCATGCTCGAGCGGGAGGACTTTCAAAAGCGTTTTCAGGACAATCGCCCGATCCACATCCATGAATTTTTCTACCCGCTCATGCAGGCGTACGACTCGGTCCATCTGCGCGCGGACGTGGAACTGGGGGGAACGGACCAGAAGTTCAACCTGTTGATGGGCCGTCACCTTCAGCGCGAGTTCGGCCAACCCATGCAGGTGGCCATCATGTTGCCTTTGTTGGAGGGGCTGGACGGCGTCCACAAGATGTCGAAGAGCCTTGGCAACTACATTGGCGTGAACGAGGAGCCCAACAACATGTTCGGCAAGCTCATGTCCGTGCCGGACAGCTTGCTGTTTAAGTATTACGAGCTGTTGTCGCTCCGGCCTCAGGAGGAAATTGAGGCGATGCGCAGGGAAGTCGAGGCCGGGCGGATGAATCCGCGCGACGCCAAGATGCAGCTCGCCGAAGAACTCGTCGAGCGCTTTCTTGGCCCGGATGCGCGGCGCGAAGCGGTTGAACACTGGCGGACCGTCTTTCAAAAGGGCGGCGTGCCAGACGACATTCCCGAGCGGCGGGTGTCGGGCGAGGCGCAGTGGATTGTGAAGTGGCTGGTGGAGCTTGGCCTTGCCCAGTCGAACAGCGACGCTCGCCGCGCCATCCAGGAGGGCGCCGTGCGCCTGAACGGAGAGAAAGTGACCGACATCGATGCTCAGTACCGCCCACAGGACGGCGACGTCCTCCAGCGGGGCAAGCGGCAGTTTGTCCGGCTGCGCGTGGAATGACGGATTTCCGCGCCGCGAGGCATTCGCCGCCTCACGCTCGCGTACGTATGGACGAGGGGGTGAGGGCGGTGCCGAGATGGTTCGTGCCTCGCCCTGGGCGCGCGGTGCGCCCACGTCTGGCACGCGCGCCGGGGCGTCGGCGATCCGGGCGCAGATGGTTCGGTTTGGTCCTTGGGTGTTTGGGGATCCTCGTCCTTTCTGCGGGTTGGCTCGAATGGAGGCTCGCGCCGATGGTTCGCACGGCGTCGGCGACGCTCGCCGCGCGCGTCGCGACGGAAGCGCTGAACGAGGCGATGGGCGAGGTGCTCTCGTCCTATCCGGACGGGAGAGATCTGGTCAGCGTTCGCGTCGAACGCGGGGCGAGCGGCCAGGCGTTGTCCATCGTCACGCTCGACATGGCGAAACTCGCCAAACTTCAGACGGAAGCCATCCACGCAAGCGAAATCCGCCTTCAAACCCTTCGCAGACAAACCCTCGCGTTGCCCGTTCTGCAGGCGCTGTCGGGCTCCATTATCGCGGGATATACCGCGACGGTTCCGGTGTCCTTTTCCCTCGTTGGCGCCGTTCACGCGCGCCTCGATGCGGACGTAGCCTCGAAAGGCGTGAATCAAGTCGTGCACATCGTCTACCTCGAGCTCACCGCGGACGTCATGACCATCACGCCGCTCGTCCGATCGCCCGTGCACGTCACGGCGAGATCGCCCGTCGTGTACGTCATCATGAGTGGCCCTGTGCCGAATGTGGTCTATCCCGGCGGCGTGAGTGCCACCTCGTAGGCTTCTGCATATACTGCTCTAGCTTCCGCGAAAGCCTAGGAGGTTAGAGCCAAGATGAAGAAGTACGTGGTCAAACCAGGGGAGTCGCTGTATCAGATCAGCCGAAAGACGGGCGTGCGCCTGCCGCTGATTCTGGCCGCCAATCCGCAGATCAAGAGCGCCAGCGACCTGACGCCGGGCATGACCATCGTCATTCCGGAACTCGGCAAAGGGACCTCGTCGAAGCCCAAGCCGAAAAAAGCGCAGCCCAAGTCGCATCAGCCCGTGAGTAAACCGTATTTTGGCTACGTGTGGCCGCACACGGTGCAGCCCGGCGAGACCTGGGCCACCATTGCGGATCGCTACCACGTCTCTGTGGAAGACCTCGAGCATCTCAACCCGGCCATCGCCTCCCGCGATCTGACGCCCGGACTAGTCGTGTATGTGCCGCTCGGCAACCAGCCTGTCCTGCCGACGGGCACGCCCGAGGCGGCCCCGGGCGCCTGGATGAACGCTCCCGTCCCCGGGCCATCCGACGGAATGCCCGCGCAACATGCGCCCCACGTCCTCTTCGGCGGCCAGGGTCACCAGGGGCACTTGCAGAAGCCGCCGGAAGTGACGCCGAGCGAAGTCGTCGAACCCTGGAAGCCGCAAGAAGCAGAGGCGCCGTCGGACGAAGGTCAGGCTGGCGCGGGCGAGATGCCCGAGGAGGACGCGCTCGTGGGTCCCGCGTTCGACGGCGGATCGCACATGCAGCAGCCGCCGAAAGGGATGCCGAGCGAAGGTGTCGAACCCTGGAACCCACCACAAGAAGCAGAGGCGCCGTCGGACGAAGGTCAGGCTGGCGCGGGCGAGATGCCCGGGGAGGACGCGCTCGTGGGTCCCGCGTTCGACGGCGGACCGCACATGCATCAGCCGTTCCGGCGCGCGGAGCCGATGCTGCCCGAGACCGACGAAGAGGGCTGGTCCAAACCCTTCGTCGTGCACGTGGGGAACGATGGGTGATGGACGCCGGAGAAGTGGCCGATCTCGTCCGCAGCGCGTACGGCATCGAGGCCGACGCCATCGTGCACAAGCGCACGGTCTGGGGCGTTGTCGCGGGCGCGTCAAGGTACATCTTGAAGCGGGCGCGTCCGAAGGACAGCGAGGAACGGCTGCGAGCGCTCGCCGACGTCCTTGGCCACTATCCGCGCCAGGGCGTTTCAGCCGCCAGGCCCCTCGAGACGTTGCGCGGAACCATGCGCGTCTCGGACGGGCGCGGCGCCTGGTATTATCTTCAGCCTTGGCTCGAAGGCCGGCACGTCGACGCGAGCGACGAATTGGAGCGCCTTGCCGTCACGCGAGCGCTGGCGCGAGCCCAGCGCGCCGCGCCCATCGGGGCGCCCCGTGCCTTACAAACGGCCACGCTGCGCGACAAGTGGCGAGCGAAGCTCCAACTCCTCGAAAGGCTCAGCGCCATGCCGGTGGAGGCCGACGTGGCCGAGTCGCTTCAACGCATCGCCACACGCGCCCGCGCCGTCTACGCATCCTACGAGGAGGCGCGCCCGCTTGCTTTCTGCCATCGCGATCTCGCCCCCCACAACGTGCTCGTCGGCCCCGGCGGAAGCGTCATGTTCATCGACTTCGATCACGCCGGTTACGACGACCCGTTTTCCGATCCGATCCAGTGGGTGAGCCACGTCGCGTATCTGGTGCCGCTCAGTCCGAGCGCGTATCGACGGCTCTGGCTCGCGTACGCGCAGGCGGCGGAACTGGACGACGACGAACTCCTGTCGCTGGCGAGGCTCGGGACGTGGCCCGACATCGCGCTGCGCGCGCTCGCGGAGGCGTTTCGCGCGGGGGATCCCGAGCGCAGGACGTGGCGGCTCCGCTACGCGCTCCGATGCGAGGAGGACCGCGCTCGCGTCCACGACGCCTGGCTGCGCGAGCTCGAGACCTGATGGGCATTCGGGCTGCCGCCAGGCGCTTTCTTCCGTTTGTTCGGTGCACCATGTATACTGTTTGGGTACCAAGTCGACGGGTGGGGGAATGGACGTGGGTTGGTCGGCGTTCCGCGTCGCCATCGCGCAGTTTGCGCCTAAACTGGGCGACGTGTCCGCGAATTTGAGCCGGCACCTCGATTACGTGGACGAGGCCAAACGGGCCAACGCGCAGGTGCTCGTGTTTCCTGAGCTCGGGCTCACGGGTTATCAGACGCAGGATCTGACGCTCGAGGTGGCGCGCCACGTGCGTCATCCCGACATTCAGCGTATGATTCAGGCGAGCCGGGACCTCGATGTCCTGTTTTCCTTCGTCGAGGAGACGGACGACTGTCGCTTCTTTGTGACGGCGGCGTATGCGTCCGGCGGCCGCCTCGTGCACCGGCACCGAAAGGTGTACCTTCCGACGTACGGCATGTTCGACGAACGCCGCTATTTTGCGCCGGGCGATCGCGTCCGCACCTTCTCCGCGCGAGGGGGACAAGCTGGCATCTTGATCTGCGAAGATGCGTGGCACCTGTCGAGCCCGTACCTGCTTGCGGTGCAAGGCGCGTCCGTGATCTACGTCCCGGCGTCGAGCCCGTGGCGCAACACGATGGCAGCTTCCGAGTTCGGTTCGCACGCCTTCTGGCGCCAGTTGCTGCAGATGTACGCGCAGCTGTGCGGCTGCTTTTTCGTGTTTGCCAACCGCGTGGGGTACGAGGACGGGGTGCATTTTTACGGAGGCAGCGGCGTGATGGGCCCGAACGGCGAATGGGTTGCCGAGGGACCCGCGTCGGAAAGCGCGATGATCGTGGCCGATCTTGACTTTCGAGACGTGCGGCGGGCGCGCTACACCACGCCGCTCATGCGCGACGAGCGCGTTCGCCTCGTGCTCGCCGAGATCGAGGAGGCTGTGCGCAGGAGGTCGACCGATGAGGCCGGAGATTGAGGCGAAGCTTGCGTTGAATCCATCGCTTGTCACCTCGGTGCTGACGGGGTTTCTGCGCGACGAGGTCACGAAGGTGGGCTTCCAGAAGGCCGTGTTTGGCCTGTCGGGCGGCATTGATTCCGCGCTGACGGCGTTTCTGGCGGCGGAAGCGCTCGGGCGGGATCGCGTGCACGCGGTGCTCATGCCCTATCGGACGAGCCACCCGAAGAGCCTCGAGGACGCGCTCAAGGTCGTGGAGGCGCTCGGCATTCCGCACACGGTGATTGACATCACCGCGCCCGTGGACGCGTACTTCGAGCAGGTGAACCGGGTCCTCGGCTGCGAGGCGAGCGCGCTTCGGCGGGGCAATCGAATGGCGCGCGAGCGGATGGTCACGCTCTACGACCTGTCAGCCGCCATGAACGCGCTCGTGCTCGGCACGAGCAACAAGACGGAGCTCTTGCTCGGCTACGGCACCCAGTTCGGGGACATGGCGAGCGCGCTCAACCCCATTGGGGACCTGTACAAGTGCCAGGTGCGGCAACTGGCCGCATACCTGGGCGTGCCGAAGAGCATTTTGGAGAAGGCGCCGAGCGCGGACCTTTGGGCGGATCAGACGGATGAAAAAGAGCTCGGCTTCACGTACGACGATGCGGACGAGATCCTGTACCAGTGGGTGGACCTCCGGATGTCGCCCGACGAGATCGTCGGCCGCGGTTATTCGGAGCGGTTGGTGCGAGCCATTGTCGATCGCGTCCGGCGCAACCAGTACAAGCGGCGCATGCCGATCATCGCCAAGCTGTCGGGGCGGACCATCGGCCTCGATTTCAGGTATCTGCGCGATTGGGGAACTTGATGCTTGGAGTGAATGGACATGGCGGGACATTCGAAGTGGCACAATATTCAGCGGCGCAAGGGCAAGCAGGACGCCATCCGCGGGCAGTTGTTCACCAAGCTGTCCAAGGACATCTACCAAGCGGCGCGCGAGGGCGGCGGTAATCCGGAGACGAACTTCCGATTGCGCGTCGCCATCGAGCGGGCGCGGGCGAACAACCTGCCCATGGAGAACATTCAGCGGACCATCGCGAAGGCGACCGGGCAGCTCGAAGGCGTCACCTACGAGGAGTTGCTCTACGAAGGATACGGGCCGCACGGGGTGGCGCTCTTGCTCGAGATCCTCACCGATAACCGCAACCGCACGGCGGCGGAGGTGCGTCACCTGTTCCGCAAGCACGGCGGTAACCTCGCCGAATCCGGCGCGGTGGCGTGGATGTTTCAGCGGTTCGGCGAGATTGTCGTCCCCAAGGACAAGGTGGACGCGGATGAACTGATGATGGTGGCGCTTGAGGCGGGAGCCGAGGACGTGATCGAGCGATCCCGCACGTACGTGGTGAAGACGGCGCCGGACAACTTCCGCGCCGTGCGCATGTCTCTCGAGGAGAAAGGCATCCCCTACGAGGAAGCGTCCCTCACGTATGAGGCGTCCACCAAGATGGACCTGCCGGAAGATGCGTTGGAGCAGGTGTACGATCTCGTCGAGGCGCTCGAGTCCCTGGATGACGTCCAGACCGTGTACACCAATCTCGACACGGGGGACGACGACGAGGAAGCCGACGAGTGAGCGCATAGGGGCCTCGCATCTGCGCACATTAACCTCTGAACCTTCTCAGTGAGACAGGAGGCAGGTTCAGATGGCCATGCGAAACGGTGGGTTCCGCGCACTGGCCGCGGCCTTGTCCGCCTGCGCCTGGCTAGCGTCGGGCGCTTGTGTCGATGCCCGCGAGGCCGTGGCGGCGAGCACGGACTTTGGAGGGCATCATCGCGGCCATCATTCCGCGCGCCGCGTCATCTTGGTCAACGAGACGAATGCCGGTGCGATGGTGGTGGAGCGGCGGCAGGTGGCGGACGACGCCGTGGTGGCGTTTGCGGGATCGAGGCCCGCCTGGCGGCTGGACATTCCCCTGAGCTACTACTTCCTCACGCCCGTCTATCTGCGCGATCCCGGCGGGCAGATTCCGGGCGATCGCTCGGTGTGATGACGCGATCGCCTGGTTTCATCCCATCCTCTCTATTTTCCATATCTGTATGGGTAGGAGTTTCGAGGGTCAGTGGCGAATGACCATAGAGAACAAGAGGAGGAGCGAACGTGGAGTCCTTGCGCATCCTTGGCGTGGATCCGGGCTTGGCCCGGCTGGGATTCGGCATCATTGAGCGAGGGCCAGGCGATTCGCTCCACCATGTGACGCACGGTTGCATCGAGACGGGCGCGGACACGCCTTTGCCCGAGAGACTTCGGCACCTGTATCGACAGCTGACGGAACTGTGTCGCACATATCAGCCTGCGGTGATGGTGGTGGAGGAGCTGTTCTTCAGCCGCAACGTCACGACGGCGTTCACGGTCGGCCAGGCGCGGGGTGTGGCGCTTTTGGCGGGCGCGGAGGCGGGCCTGGCGGTGGCGGAGTACACGCCCATGCAGGTCAAGCAGGCTGTCACAGGGTATGGGCGGGCGGACAAGCGACAAGTGCAGGAGATGGTGAGGCTCCTGCTGCGCTTGACGAGCGTTCCGAAGCCCGACGACGCCGCCGACGCGCTGGCGGTGGCTATCGCGCACGCGCACGCTGGCCGCATTGGCGAGCTGGAGGCGAAGTTGGCTATGGGCAAGCGGACGGGATGGGTGTGGGAACGGGGGCGTTTTCGGTGATTGCGTTTTTGAGGGGGCGCGTGGCGTTCCTCGGCCCGGGTTATGTCGATCTCGACGTGCGCGACGTGGGCTACCGGGTGCACGTGTGCGA
The DNA here is from genome assembly GCF_001552675.1 of Alicyclobacillus sendaiensis NBRC 100866. GTDB lineage: Bacteria > Bacillota > Bacilli > Alicyclobacillales > Alicyclobacillaceae > Alicyclobacillus > Alicyclobacillus sendaiensis. The sequence continues at coordinate 31,341 of NZ_BCRQ01000024.1, read as the reverse complement.
TCGCACGCACGCCGCGCTGAACCCCGGCGACACCGCATTCTTGTATACGCATCATCATGTGCGTGAGGACGGCTGGGCGCTCTACGGGTTCGAGACCGTGGAGGAACGGGCTCTCTTCGAACGTCTGGTGGCGGTGTCCGGCATCGGGCCGAAGTTGGCGCTTCAGGTCATCGGCGCGACAGGCGTGAGCGAGATGGTGGCGGCCATCCTGGCGGAGGACGCCGAAGGTTTGAGCCGCCTGCCCGGCATTGGCCGCAAGCTCGCGAGCCGGCTCATCGTCGAGTTGCGGGAGAAGGTCACCGACTTGGCGCCCGCCGCCCTTTACGCCCCTGGTCCGGCGTCCCGGCCGCAGGGCCGGGCGGAGGAGGACGCGGTGTCAGCGCTCGTGGCGCTCGGGTACCGCCTTCGCGAGGCGGAGGAGGCGGTGTCGGCGGTCGGCAAAGGCCACCAAAGCGTCGAGGAGACCATCAAGGCGGCGCTCACCTACCTGTACGCGCGCGAGGCGCGAACCGAGCCGCTGTCGAAACCGTAGCCGAGGGATGAGGAGGTGGCCGGATGGACGAGCGATTGATTTCTGCCGAATGGATGCGCGAGGACGCGCAGCTTGACACCATTCGCCCCCGTTTTCTCGACGATTACATCGGCCAGCGCGCCGCCGTGGAGAACCTGCGCATCTTCATCCAAGCGGCCAAAGAGCGCGGAGAACCGCTCGATCACGTCCTGTTGTACGGCCCGCCGGGACTCGGCAAGACGTCCCTCGCGATGATCATCGCCAACGAGCTCGGCGTCCAAATCCGGGTGACCTCCGGTCCCGCCATTGAGCGCGCGGGCGATCTCGCCGCCATTCTGACGAATCTGCAGCCGGGCGACGTGCTGTTTATCGACGAGATCCACCGCCTGTCCCCGAGCGTGGAAGAGGTTCTCTATCCGGCGATGGAGGACTTCGCGATCGACATTGTCATCGGCAAAGGTCCTAGTGCGCGCACGGTGCGGCTCGATCTCCCGCCGTTCACGCTCATCGGGGCGACGACGCGCGCGGGGCTTCTGTCGCATCCGCTGCGCGACCGTTTCGGCGTCATGCTCCATCTGGACTACTATCCGGCGCGCGATCTCGCCGAGATCGTCAAGCGAAACGCGCGGATTCTCCAGCTCAGCATCACAGAGGATGGGTGTGCCGAGATCGCCCGGCGCGCGCGAGGAACGCCGCGCATTGCGAACAGGCTGTTGAAGCGGGTGCGCGACATTGCGCAGGTCGCGGGCTGGCCTGAGGTCGACGCGGCGAGGGCCGCCGAGGCGCTCGCGCAACTGCACGTGGACCCCTTGGGACTCGACGCCACCGACAAGCGGATCCTGGAGGCGGCGATGGACAAGTTCGGCGGGGGGCCCGTGGGGCTCGACACGCTGGCGGCGGCGGTGGGCGAGGAGCCGTCGACCCTCGAAGACGTGTACGAGCCGTACCTCCTCCAGATTGGCTTCTTGAAGCGGACGCCGCGTGGGCGCGTCGTCATGCCCTCCGCCTACCGCCACCTGGGGCGCGCCGTGCCGTCGGGCTGAAGATGTCTCACGGCGCCGGTACCCCCGTAAACGCCGGGCCCGCAACGAATTCATGAGGTGAGGTGGGAGCGTGGGCGTTCTCCCGTTTCGCGGAAGGTCGTTCGACGAACGAAACGAGTTGGCCCGACTGCTCCAAAGTGCAAAAGCCGGAAATGCGAACGCGCGAAACGAACTCATCGCGCTTTACATACCCTTCATTCTGCGCATCGCGTCGCAGACGGCCAAGCGGTATATTGATCCGCACGCGGATGACGAGTACAGCGTGTCGCTCGCGGCGTTCAACGAGGCCATCGACCGGTATCAGGATGAGCGCGCGGCGTCGTTTTTGACGTTTGCAGAAACCGTCATCCGGCGGCGCCTCGTCGATTTCTTCCGGGCTCAGCGGCAGCATCGCGCCAGGCTTCGCCCGTGGAGCGAGTTCGACCAGGCCGACGAGGAGGACCACGTCTCGAATTGGGTCGAGGTGACGTCGTCCATCGCCGAGCATCAGCGCCGGGAAGAGGCCGCGATGCGGGCGTATGAGATCGAAGAGTACGCTCGTAGATTGGAAGAGTTTGGATTAACGTTCGAGGAGTTGGTCGAGCTCTCGCCCAAGCACGAGGACGCTCGTCAAAACGCGCTGTCGTGCGCCCACGCCATCGCGTCTGATCCGGAACTCGTGACCTACGTCTTCCGGCGCAAGGCGCTGCCGCTGCGCCAGGTGGAGGAACGGGTGCGGGTATCGCGCAAGACGCTCGAGCGCCAGCGCAAGTACATCCTCGCCATGGTTCTCTTGTTGTCCGGCGACTTTCCCATGTTGAAGTCGTTTCTTCTCAGGGCGGAAGGGGATTGACATCATGCGTGTGCGAACTCGGGGTCGCGCCGTCGTGGTGGAGCTCCAGGGCCATCGCGCCATTTTGCTCACGGACGACGGAGCTTTTGTGACGGTGGCGGCGAAGCCAGGGATGTCGGTGGGGGACGTGATCGACGTCGGCGCCGGACAACCAATCGCCTGGGGGTGGCTGCGCGGTTGGGCCAGACGCCGGGTGGCGATAGGCGCCATCGCGGCCTGCGCGCTGTGCGCCGCGATTTCAGGGAGCGTCTTGTCCATGGCAGGGTGGGGGGCGCGGCCTCACGCGCTCGTGTCGGTCGACGCCAACGCCGAGTGGAGCCTCGCCGTGGATCAGAACATGCACGTGGTGTCGGCGAGCGCCTACAACGCGGTGGGCCAGGCCGTCCTCGCCCACGTGCGCGTGAAGGGTCAGCCGCTTGCAGATGCGGTCCGGTCCCTCGTCGCTGAGCTCGCGGCCGAGGGGCAGATGCCGCGAAATGACAGCGTCGTGGTGGCCACCACTTCGCTCGACGGGGACAGCGCGGGCTCGGACATCGATCGCGCCGTGATGAGCGCCGTTCAGGGCGTCACGCGGGGCGCGGGCCACGTGTACAGCATGGCCCTGTCGCCGAGCGTCTGGAATCAAGCGCTCGCGAACCACGTCGCACCTGCGCAGTACGCAAGCTACCTGCTTGCGCAGGAGGTGGGTGTCCACGTGCACCTGAGCGATTTGAGTTCGGCCAATGTTCAGACCGTCGTGGCACAGGCCCACGATCTGCACACGGCCCTCCAGGGATTGAACACCGGCAACTACGACGAAGTCGCGAGCATCGTGGAGGCGGCGCTCAGTCAGACTTTGAACTCCCGCGGCGAGCCTCGGTATAATGGGTGATGCTCGTTCGTCCCGTACGACATCGCCCTAGGCTATGCACCCATGAGACGAAACGGGCTGTCCCGGCATCGGGGCAGCTTTTTTTCGCGTTGACGAACCGTAGAACTTTTGGGAGGAATGCACGTGCGCGTCGAGGACTTCGACTACGAACTTCCTGAACATCTGATTGCGCAACAACCGTTGCCAGAGCGCGACCAGTCTCGGCTGCTCGTCGTGGATCCGGTGGACCGCGTGGTTCGGCACCGCATTTTCGCTGACATCGTCGAGGAGTTGAATCCCGGCGACGTCCTGGTGATGAACGATTCGCGCGTGTTGCCCGCGCGCCTGCACGCCGCAAAGCCCGACACGGGTGGGCACGTCGAGCTTTTGCTGGTGCGCCCTGTCGAGGGTCAACCGAACACCTGGCAATGCCTCGCCCGCCCCGCGAAGCGGGTTCGCACCGGCCACAGGCTGCTCGTCGGTGAGAACGACGGGCGCGTCGAACTGGAAGTCGTGGGCGAGGAGGACGAAGGCATACGGCTTGTGCGGTTCCACACGGATGAGTCCGTGATCGACGTGGCGAATCGGCTGGGCGAGATGCCCCTCCCGCCGTACATCCATGAAAAACTGGAAGATCAAGAGCGGTACCAGACCGTATACGCGAAACGCGTCGGATCGGTCGCTGCGCCCACGGCGGGACTCCATTTCACGGAGCGATTGTTGCACAAGCTTCAGGAGAAGGGCGTCGTGCTGTGCCACGTGACCCTGCACGTCGGGATCGGGACGTTCCGCCCGGTGCAGGTGGAGAACGTGGAAGAGCATCACATGCACAGCGAGTGGTACGAAGTCAGCCCGGAGACGGCGGAGACGGTGAACCGGGCGAAATCGGAAGGCAGGCCGGTCATCGCGGTCGGCACCACGGCGCTCCGCACCCTGGAGGCGGCGGGGCAGTCGGGTGTGCTGGAGGCGAAACAGGGCGAGACCGACATCTTCATTTATCCAGGCTTCAAGTTCCACATCATGGACGGCCTCATTACCAACTTCCACCTTCCGAAGTCGACGCTGTTCATGCTGGTGTGCGCCATCATGGGGACGGATTACGCCAAGGCCGTCTACCGCGAGGCGGTGGAGCGGTCGTACCGCTTCTTCAGCTTTGGTGATGCGATGTTCATCAAGAGGAGGGCCGACGTTGCAGGCGCCCGTGAGGTATGAGCTCCTCAAACGGTGTTCGCAGACGGAGGCGCGGAGGGGCCGCCTCTACACCCCGCACGGCGTAATTGATACGCCTGTGTTCATGCCGGTTGGAACCCAAGCGACCGTGAAGACGATGGCGCCGTGGGAGCTGGAGGAACTTGGCGCGGGCATCATCCTGGCGAACACGTACCACCTTCACCTTCGCCCGGGCGAGGACATCGTGCGCCGGGCCGGTGGGCTGCACGGGTTCATGCAGTGGAAGGGCGCGATTCTGACGGATAGCGGCGGGTTTCAGGTGTTCAGCCTTGCGAGCCTGCGGAAGTTGAGCGACGAGGGCGTTCAGTTTCGCTCCCACATCGACGGCAGTCCGCGTTTCTTCTCGCCCGAGACCGTCATGGCCATCGAAAACGCGCTCGGGGCGGACATCATCATGCAGCTCGACGAGTGCCCGCCCTATGGCGCGACGAGATCGTATTTGGAGACCTCGCTCCGGCGGACGCTGGCGTGGGCAAAGCGGTGCAAGGAGGCGCACGCTCGCCCGGAGGAGCAGGCGCTGTTCGGCATTGTGCAGGGCGGAGAACATCTGGACCTCCGGCGGCAAGCCGTGGAGGCGCTTGTGGAGCTCGATCTGCCCGGCTATGCCATCGGCGGGCTGAGCGTGGGCGAGCCAAAGCCGCTCATGTACGAGATCCTCTCGCATGTCGCGCCGCTTTTGCCGGCGGACAAGCCGAGGTATCTGATGGGCGTGGGCAGCCCGGACGATCTCTTCGAGGGCGTCGAGCGAGGCGTGGACATGTTCGACTGCGTGCTACCGACCCGCATTGCGCGCAATGGAACGGTGTTCACGTCGACGGGCAAGGTGGTCATGAAACACGCCCGGTATCGAGATGATTTTCGCCCTATCGATCCGTCCTGCACCTGCCGGGTATGTCGCACCTTTTCTCGCGCCTACATCCGGCATCTCCTGAAGGCGGACGAGATTCTCGGCGTCCGTCTGACCACGTATCACAACGTGCACTTTTTGCTCAACCTGATGAGGGAAATTCGAAAGTCCATCGAGGAGGACAGGTTTTTGGCGCTGAAGCGCGAATTCTACAACAGGTACGGTTATACATCCGAGCGAGAGGACGTGTGAGGTTGAAGGGTAGTAGCATGTTGTTTTTGATTCTCTTGATTGTCGTGTTTTACGTGCTCGTCCTGTTGCCGCAGCGCCGGCAGCAGAAGAATCGCGCGGAGATGCTGAAAAAGCTCGGCCCCGGAGCGCGGATCATGACGGCTGCGGGACTGTACGGCGAGATCGTGGCGATGCAAGGCGACATCGCCATTGTGCGCATCGCGGATGGCGTGGATGTGGAGATGGATCAGCGCGCCATTGTCCGCGTCCTGGAGGAGGGCCGTGGACTGGACCACGAGGAACCGGTGGAGGAGGACGAGGCCGAGGAGCGCGACCACGACGAGCGCGGTGAGCGAGGCGAGGTGCCCGACGAGGCTCCTGACGAGGTTTCGGAAGCGGAACGCGAGTTCGACGAGCACCGGAAGGAGCACGGCGGCACTTAAGTCAGAATGGGGAGGTCGGTCGAGCGCCCATACGGCCCATCGGCCTCCCGCATCCTGCGGTGGGGGTTACGAGCGGACCCACGCGCTGCCTAGGACGCCTCCGAATGCGCCAATGACGGACATGAGAAGGATGCGAAAGAGGCCGCTTGCGTCGAACGTGAACGTGTTGTCGACGAACAGACCGATGGCGACCATGATGATGGCGTAGAGGAGCCCGGTCGCCCCTCCGTGAAACCATCCTCGGCCTTGGTCTTGGCGCGCAGCCGCAATGGCGCCAAACAGGACGGCGAGGCAGTGGACGACGTACGCGGCCGTCGTGATTCGCTCAGGGCCCCATTCGCCGTAGTGCGCCATTAAGAATACGACGAGGGTGCCGACAAGAGCGACGCAAAGGCTCCAGACGGTGCCGTAGACGACGGGGATGGCGCGGAGCACGTCGAATCGATGGCCTTCGTTCCCTCTCGACACGGCGCATCACTCCTGGTCCAAGTTTCTCTACACGATATTCGGCGAGATCTGCGATTATGATCTTGTCCGGCGAGAGATGAACTGTTTATACTGGAAACTTGAAGAATTCGAACGGGCGCGGGTTGGGGTGGGGGTGTCGGTATGGCGGAAGGCATACCGCTCAAGCGACAAACCGTGTACAGTCTGATCGTCGGAATTTTCGGGTGTGGAACGGCGCTCGTGGGGCTGCCCGAGCTCCGGTCGGTGAACCCTTGGTTTTTCATCGCCATGCTGGCGCTCGCCTGCCTGGTGGAGTCGATGCCGGTTCCGCTCCGGCTTGGAACCGCCAGTCTAACCCCCGCGGTTCTTTTCTCGTACGTGGCGCTCGACGGGCGAGAAGAGGCAATCTTGTGCGCGATTGCGGCCGCTTTCGTACCTGCGAAGAGGCGCCACTGGGACCTCGAGACGGCCTTTTTCAACGCCGGGCAATACGCGCTCTCCACGCTCGCCATGTGGTGGGTGCTTCATGATCTCATCACCCTGCCCATGACGCGCATCGACGCGCCTGCCGTCGGCGCGCTGGTCGTGTCTGCGGCGGTGTTTCTCGTGGTCAATCACGCGTTTGTCCAGGTGATTCAGTGGCTGCGGGGAGCGTTCCTCTGGCCAACCGTGTGGGCTGCGCTCGTGACGGATCTCATCAACCTCGCGCTGTGCATCCCGTTCGCCCTGCTCGTCGTCATGTTGAATGCCACAAGCGCGTGGCTCGCGCCGGTCATGGTGCTGCCGCTTCTCATGCTGGCCTACATGCTCCGTTCCCATCGGCAAGCCATGGATCTACAGGAGATTCACGAGTGCCTCGCGAATCTGGCGACCGAATTTGACATGCGGCAAATTGCGCTTGAGGCGGCGCATCTCGCCCGAAGAATGACGCTCGCCGACTGTGTCGCGGTTTTCGTCATCGATGGCCGCGGGTGTTTGGTCCCCGCCGCCGTCTACCCGCGCTCCTACGAGGCCGAGTTCTCGATGGAAGGCTGGCCGGAATCCGAGGGCGGCATCATCTGGAAGACCATCCACCAGCGCGATCACGTCATCGTTCCGGACGTGCGCAAGGACGCGCGCGTGCGGTTCCTGGGGGAAACGACCACCTTTTTGAGCATGGCCATCTTTCCCATGCATGCGCATCAGAAGGCGCATGGCGCGATCGTCTGCTACGCCAAGCGCCCCAAGGCGTTCAGCCACATGCACGAATACATGGACGCCCTGGCCAACCAGGTGTCCGTGCTGCTGGAGAACGCCAAACTGTACCAGGAGCTTCAGGATCGATCGTTCCGGGACGAGGCCACTGGGCTCATGAATTACCGGTACTTCTACGAGGAGCTCGCTCGCCGCGTTCAGGCGTCGCTGAGGGAGAACCGGCCGGTCTCCGTGCTGATTGTCGACGTGGACTTCTTCAAGCGATTCAACGACACGTACGGCCACTTGGCAGGCGACGTCGTGCTACGGGAGGTCGGGCGCATCCTCGAGCGCCACGCGGGGCCAGACGGCGTGGCGGCGCGTTACGGCGGCGAGGAATTCGCCGTGCTGTTGTGGGCGAGCGCGCACGAGGCCTTCGAGGTTGCGGAAGCCATCCGCCAGGACGTGTCGAAGCTCGCCGTGGACTTCGAAGGTTATCATCTCCAAGGGATCACCGTCAGCATCGGCATGGCGACCTGCCCGGACCACAGCGAGTCGGATCGCGACCTTCTCGTCAAGGCGGACAGCGCCATGTACTGGGGCGCCAAACAGCGGGGTCGCAATCGCACCGCCATGTATGCGCCTGAGTTTGATACGCAGTTGTTCGTCGATCCGCTGACAAGCCTCTACACCCATCACTTCGTGAACATCCGCGTGCGAGATGAGGTGGCGCACGGCACCACGTGCTGGGGTGTCATCTGCCTCGATCTCGTCCGGTTCAGCGAGATCAACGCCACGTATGGGTTCGAGGTGGGGGACGAGGTGTTGCGCCAGGCTGGGGTCGTCATTCGCCAGGTGTTGCGGCATTCCGAGCTCGCGTGCCGATACGGGGGAGATGAAATGCTCATCGTCATTCCCAACGTGTCGGATGTGGAGCTCGCCGGGATTTGCCGACGCGTGACGCAGGCCATCGAACGCCATTCCTTTCACGTCGGCGAGAACATCCTCTCCGTCCGCGTGGCCTGTGGGATAGAAGTCTACGATGTGATCCAGGATGGTGCGGATTTGTTCAACCGGATCGAGGAACTCTTCGCGCGGCTCCACGTCCCTCTGCACGCCAGCGAGTCCGAGTCCCCGTCTCACTCCGTCTAGCGGCATGGAACAGCCCCTTCTCCGGGCATACTGCCACCGTGAGGAGGGGCTTCATCATGCCGCACATCCCTCTTTGGCAGTTTCCACTTCGCGCCTTGATTCTCTATCTCATGGTGATGGTGGCCCTGCGCATCATGGGCAAGCGCGAGATCGGCCAACTCTCCGTGTTTGATCTCGTCGTGTCCATCATGATCGCGGAACTGTCGACGCTGCCCATGGAGGACCGCCGGGTTCCCATTTGGGAGGCCGCGATTTCCATCGGGTCACTCGTCTTGTTTCAACTCACCGTCGCCGTTCTTCAGATGAAAAGTCACCGGTTCCGCCACTGGATTGAAGGGGAACCGTCGGTGCTCATTGCGCATGGCCGCATCTGCGACCGGGAAATGCGCCGCATCCGGTACACGGTCCACGATCTTCTGACGCAGTTGCGCGAACAAGGATACGCGGATGTGGCGGACGTGGAATTTGCCATCTTGGAGACGTCCGGCCAATTGAGCGTCGTGCCGAAGCCGGAAGCGCGTCCCCTCACGCCGCGCGATCTCGGCATCACCGCACAAGAGACCGGACCCGCACTCACGGTGGTGGTGGACGGCAAGCCCGTTCAGAGCGCGCTCGAGCACTTGGGACAAGACGAAGCGTGGCTGCGCGAACAGCTTCGCCTCCGTGGCCGCGAGCTGGAGCGCGTGTTTTATGCGCGCATCGACGGGCGCGGCGGGTGGTGGATCGACGACATGGACGCTTCCGGGCATTCAGATGGCAAACGGAAGATGCCGCACGACGGCGGCGAGCCACGGACCCACCTTGGGCACGCGCTCGACGGCGCGCGAAGTGAGGACGCGGAGCGAGCACAAGAGCGCGAAGTAGATCATCAGTCCGCCCAGTAGCGCGAGCAGCAGCGCGGATCCGGAGAGCGCCGAGCCTGCGCGGTACGTGACAAGGAGCATGTACGCAAGCATCGCGGCGGACGCCAGGCCAATGCGCACGACGGACGCCGGGCGCATCTGGAACCCAATTTCCCGGACGACCGCGATGAGGTGAAGCGCGGCGGTGAGCGTGAACGAAAAGGCGGTGGCCATGCTCACACCGAGAATCCCAAGGGACGGGCGAGTGGCGAGCACCAGGATGACGGCCAACCGCACGACGCCACCCACGATGGAGTTGATCATCGCCGTACCGGCGCGGTTCAGCCCCTGCAAGATTGCCGTCAGGGGCGATTGGAGGCAGAGCATGAACACGAAGGGCGCCATGATGGCCAGCATGGGGCCGACGTGCGCGTCGCCGTAGATAGCCCTGGTGAGGGGCGCCGCAAAAAAAGTGAACACGACCGAGGCCGGGAACGAGACCATCGCCGTGACGGTGATGCTCTGCGACAGCCGATGTCGAATCCGATCGAGGTTCCCAGACGCCTGGGCCTCTGCGACCGCAGGCACCAGGTTGGTTGCGAGCGAGGAGGTCACCACCGTCGGAAAGACGAGGAGCGGAATGGCCATGCCCGAATACGCGCCGTACAGCGCCGTGGCTTGCTTGAGCGGCACGCCGGCCATGCCCAGGGCGCGCAAAACCAGGATGGGTTCGGCTGCGGACAAAAGTGACCAGATGAGCCGGCTCGCGGTGACGGGCAATGACAGCTGCATGATGGCGCGCAGCGTCGCGCGCATGGGCTCCGCGGTGCGCGCGTATGCGGGTTCAGGCACGATCTGGTCCATTCGCGCGCGCCGCCGCTGTTGCCAGATGAGAAACAAGAGGCCGGACAATTCGCCGAGCACCATACCCACCATGGCCGCCATCGCGGCGTACGCCAGGGAGAATCGCACGAAGTAGGCCGCCAGGGCCCATATGCTGACGATGCGCACGGACTGCTCCAGGATGGACGCCCAGGCGGTCGGGGTCATGTCCTGAATGCCCTGGAAGTAGCCGCGGTAGAGGCTCGCCACGGCGATCACGCCCACGACGGGGATCATGGCGAGATAGGTGGGATAGGCTCTGGGGTCGGTGAGCCAGTACCGCGCGACGACGTGCCGAAATGCGTACATCAAGCTCATGCAGAGCGCGGCCGACGTGAGAACGCATGCGGAAGAGATGCGCAGGACGCGCCGAACACGGTCGGCGTCTCGCTTAGCCACGGCTTCGGCCACCAGCTTCGCGATGGCAAGCGGAAACCCCATCGTGACCAAGGTGAGCGCGAGCCCCAAAATGGGGAAGACGATTTGAAACAGGCCCATGGCCTCGGCGCCAATGAGGCGCGTCAATACGATGCGGTAGATGAATCCCATGATGCGCGTCACGATGCCGGCAATCATCAGGATGAGCGCACCTTGCAGAAACGTTTGGCGGCTCAAGCGACGTTCCCTCCCGTCCGTGGTCCGCAGGCGTCCTACGCTATTGCCTATGCCGATCCGCATGACGGTAGTCCACTTTTGCGGCTGAAACAGGATTTTTCGCGCGCGAGATGGAATTGTTATTCGGCACACATCGGGGGGATAGCGGTGGACCAACCATGGATGCACCCGGAGCTTCGGCCCTACGCGGACCAGCTCCAATGGCTCTGTGAGGCGAAGGTCGAAGAGTTCCGGCTCATGGGCTACAACTCGATCGACGTCGATTCATTTTGGGCCTATATTGGCACCAAACTGCCCAACCCGGTCTCTCTTCACCGGGTGGTGGACGCGATTTTGTCCGCGAAGCCCAACGACTACATGACGTATGTCACGCTCGGCGCCCTGCGCGGGGATCTCGCCACGCCGAATGACGTTTGACGTCGAAAAACGTCCATCGGTATACTGATTCATGTTATGCACGCGGAAGTGGTGGACAAGGAGGACATACCATGAAATGGGGGCGCCTCTTGGCGTTTCTCGCGATGGTGGTTGTCGTGCTCGGCCTCACCATCAGCACGGGACCAAAGATATGGAAATCAATACCTCTCGGCCTCGACCTGAAAGGCGGCGTGGACCTCTTGTACGCCGTGGACACGCCGAAGGGCCACCCGCTCGACAACACGGGTAAAGCTGCGCTCGTCCGTGCCATTGAGATGCGCGTCAACGCACTCGGCGTCTCCTCGCCCATCATTCAACTCGAGGGCCAGAACCAACTCGGTCAAGACCAGATTCGCGTGGAAGTCGCTGGCGTGAAGAATCAGCAAGAGGCCGTGAAGGTCATCGGGGCCACGGCACAGCTCGCCATCTACGGGAGCGCCAAGATTGACCCCAAGACGGGAAAAGTTGTTCCAGTCGGGCCGCCGCTCGCGACTGGAGCGGACCTCAAGTCGAACGCCCACTGGGTGGTGGATCAGCAAACGGGCCAGAACGCCGTTGCGATTGAGTTTAAGAACGCGAGCCTGTGGACAAGCATTACGAAGCGGTATCTGCAGAAGCCGATTTACGTTTTTCTCAACGGTCAACTGCTGACCAATCCTGTCGTAGAACAGGTCATGTACACGGGGCAGAGCGAGATCTCTGGCGGCAATTTGACCACGCCCCAGGCGTGCATCGATCTCGCCAACGAGCTGAACGCGGGCGCCCTGCCCTACCCGCTGACGCTGGAGAGCGAGACGAGCGTCGGGCCCACGCTTGGCGCCACCAGCCTGCACCGGACGCTCATCGCCGGTGTCATCGCCGTCGTACTCATCTTCGCGTTCATGATTGCCGCGTATCGCATGGCGGGCCTGATTGCCGACATCGCGCTGGTCGCGTACGGCTATCTCACCCTTCTGACCTTCGCCGGTCTGCACGTCGTGTTGACGCTGTCCGGGCTCGCCGCGCTCATCCTGGGCGTCGGCATCGCCGTGGATGCGAATATCATTACGTATGAGCGAATCAAAGACGAAGTGCGAAACGGGCGCAGCCTTCGATCCGCCGTGCGCATCGGCAACAAGAACGCGTTCCGAACGATCATCGACTCCAATGCCACCACGTTCATCGCTGGCCTGATCATGTACATCTTCGGTGGGGAAGGCGATGTCCGAGGGTTCGCGGTGGCGCTCATCGTGGGCATCATCGTCAGCCTGTTGACGGCCGTGTTGTTTGCCCGGGCAATGTTGTTGACGTTCACGGCGTCGCAGGCGGTCAAGAATCCTTGGTGGTACGGCGCGCCGAGAGGGGTGGTGAAGAGCCGTGAAGCCAAGGTTTGATATCATCCGGGCGAGCCGGTGGTTCTTCTTGCTGTCGGGGGCCATCACGGTCGCCGGCGTGATTGTCTTTGCGCTCTTCGGCTTCAACCTGAGCACGGATTTCAAATCGGGATCCGAGGTCCAGTTTGAACTCAATCAGCGGGTGCCTGAGGCTCGCGTGCGCCAGATGTTTGCGTCCATCGGATTGCCGCTCGGCGACACGAGCTTGACGGTGGGCGGCATCCAGCAGAATGTCGTGATGGTGACTCTGCCCGAACAGCTCACGACCAAGCAGATCAGCGAGATTCAAGCGGCGGAGCATCGGTTTTTCCCTGACGCGAAGCAGGACGTTCAGGTCACGTCGGTCGACCCGTTTGTCGCCGAACAGACGGCCCGAAAAGCGGTGTACGCTGTGCTTGCTGCGGCTGCATGTATCGTCGTCTACATCGCGATTCGCTTCGAGTTCCGCTTCGCCATATCCGGGATCATTGCACTGCTCCACGACGCGTTCATCGTGCTCGCGGCGTTTGCCCTTCTGCGGCGCGAGGTCGATCTGACGTTTGTCGCTGCGCTTCTGACGATTGTGGGCTATTCCATCAACGATACCATCGTCATTTTCGACCGCATCCGCGAGAACTTGAAGATCGACAAGCCGGACACAGTCGACGACCTGCGAGCGGTCGTCAACAAGAGCCTGTGGCAGGTGATGAACCGATCCATCCGGACGGTCCTCACGGTGCTCATCGCGGCCGTCATTCTGTATTTATTTGGCGGCATTTCCATCCGCAACTTCACCTTTGCGCTCATCATCGGGCTCGTGAGCGGAGCGTATTCGTCCATCTTCATCGCGAGTCCCATCTGGGTTGCTTGGCGATCTCGCTCCATGAAGAGGGGCAATCGCGGTGATCATGCGGCACCCATTCCAGAATGATGGCAGGGGAGCGCGTGTGCAAAGCGCTCCCTTCCTTGTTCCGTCGCTTGATGAAAGGACTCGATGGTGATGGCAAGTGACCAATCAGCTTGAACGCCGCGGCTCCGTGCTCAGTTACGTGAATGCCATCCTGAACGTTCTCCTCGCGCTCGCGAAGGGGATCATCGGTGTTTTGGCGCACAGTGAGGCCCTGATCGCGGACGCCGTGCACTCCGCATCCGATCTGGTCGGCTCCGTGGCGGTCATCGTCGGCCTGCGCATCGCCCGAAAACCGCCGGACGAAGACCATCCTTATGGGCATGGAAAGGCGGAGCTGATTGCCTCTATCTGTGTGAGCGTGCTGCTCATCGCGGCGTCTGTCGAAGTGTTTTATTCGTCCGCGGCATCCTTCTTCCACAGTCCCCGCGCGCCGGAGTGGACCGCGGCCCTCATGGCCTTGGTCGCCGTGATCGTCAAGGAGGCGCTGTACCGCTACAACGTAAGGCTCGGCAAGCGGCTCCAGTCGAAGAGCTTGTTGGCGCAGGCGACGGATCACCGGGCGGACGTCTACTCATCCCTGGCCGCGCTCGTGGGCATTGTGATGGCTGTCGTCGGCGAGCGGCTCGGCATCCAGTGGCTCATGTACACGGATGCGGCGGCTGGCATCGTGGTGGCAGCCTTGGTTCTGAAGATGGCGGTGGAAATCGCGAAGGATGCGTTGGAGATCCTGATGGACCGCGTCGTGCTCTCCGAAGAGGCGCTGCAGCCGTACCGGCGAGAGGTGCTGCGAGTGCCCGGGGTCCGCGCCATCGATGACCTCCGCGTGCGCGATCACGGCCAGTATGTCATTGTCGACATCGAGATCGCGGTAGATGCGGACATCACGGTCCTCGCCGGTCACGACATCGCGGCGGCCGTGCGCGACCGGCTCCGTGAGAAATTCGACCGCGTCCAGGACGTGTTTGTTCACGTGAATCCTTACGAGCCGGGTGCGCGACCTCACACCCGTGAGAGAGGGAGATCAGAGTGAGCGTGCCGCTTTGGCGAGCCGCCGCGGTGATGGATGTCGCGCGTCGGTTGGCCTCCACCTTCGAGATGCCGCTGCGCGTGGCCCGGCTCATTGCCGCGCGCGGGTACACGGAACCCGAGGAAGTCGAGCGCCTGCTCACGGCGGATGAACCGTGGAGCGATCCCATGGACTTTGACGACATGCGTGCGGCGTGTGAGCACATCTTGCGCGCTGTGAGCGGGCGTGAGGTGATCGCCGTCATAGGGGACTACGACGTCGACGGCGTGAGTGCCGCCGTGATTGTGGCGAAAGCCATCCAGGCGTTGGGGGGCCGTGTGACGTGCCACATTCCGGAGCGCGTGTCGGACGGCTACGGATTCTCGCTGCGCCTGTTGGAGGAAGCGAAGAACGAAGGCGCGTCGCTCATCGTGACGGTGGACAACGGCATCCGCGCGGTGGAGGCCATCAGGGCGGCCATGTCCGACGGCCTGAGCGTCGTGGTCACGGATCACCACGAGCCCGGCGACGAGATCGTTCCGAGCGGGGTGCCTGTCCTCCACTTCACGCGCCACCGGGATCCGTCATCCGCGAAACGGGGCTGCGGAGCGTTTGTCGCGTGGAAGCTCGCCACGCAACTGCTCGACAGCTCTGGCTTCCCGAAGACACACGCGCTGCGGCGGTGGATCATGGGCCTCGCGGCGCTCGGCACGCTCGCCGACATGATGCCCGTAGTCGGCGAAAATCGCCGGCTGATCCGCGAGGGGGTGCGTGCGCTTGCTGAGGAGGGAAGCGCCGGATGGCGCGTGCTCTGCGATGGTGCGCGGGTGAGCCGAGATACCCTAGGCGCGTCCGACGTGTCCTGGCGGTTGGTCCCGCGACTGAACGCGGCAGGCCGCATGGCCCACGCCGATCTCGCCTTCCGGCTGTTGATGGCGGAGGATGAAGAGGAGGCGAAGCGCCTCGCCGAAACGATAGAGGTGCTCAACGCGAAGCGGCGAGAGGCTGTGGATAGGGCGTTTGCCGAGGCCGTGGAGGCCGTGGAGCGAGAACACGGGCCGAATCCTCCGGCCATTGTTGTGGCCGGCGCTTGGCCGCTCGGCGTCGTGGGGCTGGTAGCGGGGCGTCTCGCGCAGGCCTATGCGTGTCCAGCCGTCGCGCTCGCGGAGATGGGCGACGGGACGCTGAGAGGCTCTGGGCGCGCGCCTGAGGGGGTGTCGATGCTCGACTTGCTCCGCCGGTGTGCGGATGTCCTCCACCAGTACGGCGGACACGATGCAGCGGTGGGGTGTGCGCTCGACGCGTCTCAACTGCCGGCGTTTCGCGCGGCGTTGCTCGAGGCCGCGGTTGCGTCGGGCCCAACGAGTTCGGCGGCGGGTGAACCGGCCGTGGTGGCGGACGACTACCTGATGCTGTCGGAGTCGGCGGACGAGCTGCTTGGATGGTTGGAACGGCTCGCGCCGTTTGGGCCCGAACACGAGCCGTTTCGATTCTTCGTGGGTCCGGTCGAGATCGTGCGATGCACGCGGATGGGGAGCGGAGAACACCTGAGGCTCACGCTGGCGGAAGGCGACGCCTGTCAAGACGCGGTGTGGTTTCGCGCGCCCGAACGAATCGCTCACGACACTTCGGGGCTTTGGGCGTTCATCGTCGAACTGGCTCCCAATGCGTGGAGAGGCGCCGTGCGCCCTCAGCTGCGCATCGAGGAGGGCTACCGCCTGTCGCGCGCGGTATCGCGCGAGGCGTTTGCCGCGGTCTTCCGAGCGCTTCGGCGCGGCCCTTGCAGCATGGAGACGCTGCGGCAGCGCGTGGGCGGTATCTCGCCCGATCTCGTCCGTGATCTCGAATCGGTGGTGGCGACGTTTGTCGAACTCGGATTTGCTGCGCTCGATGGTGGCTTGTATCATGTGATTGCGAGCCAAAAGCGTGATCTGCGCGATTCTTTGGCCTACCAGGCGCTCGTGCGCAGACATCTGCGACCCGTTGGCGGTGGGCCCAGCGAAAGAATGGAAGAGGAGCGAACGAGTTGAGTGACCATTATCGCACGTGGATTCGCGATATCCCCGACTTTCCTAAGCAGGGCATTCTGTTTCGGGATATCACGCCGCTTCTAAAAAACGGCGCCGTATATCGAGATGCCATCCAGACGCTCGCGGCCAAGGCACAAGCTTGGGAGCCGGAACTCGTGGTGGGACCGGAGGCGCGCGGATACGTGGTCGGGGCACCGCTCGCCGTGACGTTGGGGCTCGGGTTTGTGCCGGTGCGCAAACCGGGCAAACTGCCTTATAAGACGGTGAGTGTGGAATATGCACTCGAATACGGGACGGATCGCCTGGAAATTCATGAGGACGCGATTCAACCGGGACAGCGCGTCCTTTTGGCGGACGACCTCCTGGCGACCGGTGGTACGATGCGGGCCACGAAGGACCTGGTTGAGAAACTGGGAGGCGTGGTCGTCGGCGCGGCGTTTCTCATCGAATTGAAACCGTTGGGCGGCCGTGATAGGCTTGGCGATATACCGGTGTACACCCTCGTCCAGTTTGACAACTGACGAACGGACGGAGCGCTGAGGAGGTGAGCGGCCGTGGCTGTGGAGACGGATGAAAAGACCATCGAGGGCCTGTGCCAGAAGCTTCAGTCCTACATGAGCCCAGAGGACATCGCCGCAGTGCGGCGTGCGTACGACTTCGCCGCCAAGGCACACCAGGGCCAGATGCGGCTCTCCGGGGAGCCGTACATCAGCCATCCGCTCGCCGTCGCCTATATTCTTGCCGATCTCCGGTTGGACGCCGCCGCCATCATGGCCGGGCTCCTGCACGACGTGGTCGAGGACACGTCGGTGAGCGACTCCACCATCGTGCAGACGTTTGGCGCAGAGGTGGCGACGCTGGTCGACGGGGTCACCAAGTTGAAGCGAATCAAGTTCGATTCGCGCGAGGAACAGCAGGCTGAGAACCTCCGCAAGATGTTCATGGCGATGGCGCGGGACATCCGAGTGCTGATCATCAAGTTGGCGGATCGGCTGCACAACATGCGGACCCTGAAGTACCAGAGCCCTGAAACGCAGGTGAGAAAGGCCCGGGAGACGCTGGAGATCTTCGCGCCCTTGGCGCATCGGCTGGGGATCAACACCATCAAATGGGAATTGGAAGACCTATCGCTTCGTTACCTGAATCCGCAGCAGTACTATCGGATTGTCAATCTCATGGCGCGCAAGCGGCAGGAGCGGGAGCAGTACATCGAGGGCGTGATCGCCGTGCTGCGCGAAAAACTTGCCGAACTCAACCTCAAGGCCGACGTGAGCGGCCGCGCCAAGCATATTTACAGCATTTATCGCAAGATGGTCACCCAGCACAAGGAGTTTAACGAAATTTATGACCTCTTCGCCATTCGCATCATCGTGGAGAGCATCAAAGACTGTTACGGCGCGCTTGGCGTCGTGCACACGATGTGGAAGCCGATGCCGGGGCGGTTCAAGGATTATATTGCGATGCCGAAGGCGAACATGTATCAGAGCCTGCACACCACGGTGATCGGGCCGAACGGCGAGCCGCTCGAGATTCAAATTCGGACATGGGAGATGCATCAGACCGCGGAGTACGGCATTGCGGCGCACTGGGTCTACAAGGAGTCCGGTTCGAAGCGAGTCGAGGACGACTTTGCGAAGAAGCTGGCCTGGTTCCGCGAGGTTTTGGAGTGGCAGCAGGACTTTCGCGATGCTCAGGAGTTCATGGAGACGCTGAAGATCGATCTGTTCTCGGATCAGGTGTTTGTGTTCACGCCGAAAGGCGACGTCATTGAACTCCCCGCCGGCTCGGTCCCCATTGACTTCGCGTATCGGATTCACACGGATATCGGCAATCACTGCATCGGGGCCAAGGTGAACGGCAAGATGGTCCCGCTCGATTACCGGCTGCGCACCGGGGATATCGTGGAAATCATCACGAGCAAGCATTCGTACGGCCCGAGCTGGGATTGGTTGAAAATCGTCCAGACCTCGCAGGCCAAGAGCAAGATCCGCCAATGGTTCAAGCGAGAAAAGCGAGAAGAAAACGTCGCGCGAGGGAAGGAACTGATTGAGCGCGAGATCGCGCGGCAAAAATTCGAACCGAAGCAGCTGATGACGCCGCAGGCCGTGGCCGAGGTGCTGCAGAAATTCAATTTTACACGGGAGGAAGACCTGTTCGCCGCCGTCGGGTACGGAGGATTGGGCGCGTCGCAGGTCGTGACGCGGCTCATCGAGATCTTCCGGCGTAATCAGGGCGAAAAGCCGCCGGAGACCGTGACCATTCAAAAGGGTAATGCGAAGCCGGCGGAGATGGGCGTGCGCGTGCGGGGCGTCGACAACATCTTGATTCGGTTTGCCCGCTGCTGCCATCCCGTCCCCGGCGACGAGATCGTCGGGTTCGTCACGCGCGGGCGAGGGGTGTCGGTCCACCGGCAAGACTGCCCCAACGTGGCGGCCATGGTGGAAAGTGGCGCGCGAACGCTCGAGGTCGAGTGGGCGACGGACAAGGACTGGTCCTATAATGCGGAGATTGAGGTCACGGCGATGGACCGGCATGGCCTTGTGAACGAGGTGCTGAATGCGGTGGCGGAGACGAAGACCGACATCACGGCGGTAAGTGCGAGAGCGGACGCGAAGAAGATTGCGCACATCCACATGAGCATCCGCATTCGCAATCTGGATCACCTGAGGACCGTGGTGGAGCGGTTGAAGCGGATCAAGGATATCTACAGCGTGCGGCGCATAATTCAGTGAGAGGGGAGATGTCCGATGCGGGTGGTGGTGCAGCGCTCCGGCCCGGCGCGGGTCAGGGTCGGCGGAGAGACGGTGGGTGAGATTGGTTTCGGCCTCGTCGTACTCGTCGGCGTGGGCAAGGACGACACCTATGAGGACGCGCAATACCTGGCTGAGAAGATCGCGGGCCTCAGGATTTTCCCGGACGAGGAGGGGAAACTCAATCGAGACGTCCGGGAGGCGGGAGGCGCGGTGTTGTCCGTAAGCCAATTTACGCTGTACGGCGACGCGCGCAAGGGGCGCCGGCCGAGCTACGCGGATGCGGCACCGCCGGACGTGGCGGAGCGGCTGTACAACGCGTTCAACGAGGCGCTCCGCGCTCGGGGGCTTCAGGTCGAAACCGGGCGATTTCGTGCGATGATGCAGGTGGAACTCGTCAACGACGGCCCAGTCACCATCCTGCTCGACAGCAAGCGGGTGTTCTGACGGCTCGCGCCGCAAGCCGCGCTGAACTGGCCCCCTGGCACGACGTGTCGCGCATCGGCGCGCACCCCGTGTACACACTATGGCCGAGGGGGGGACACGCGATGTTCACGGGCACCTTTGAACGCGACCCGGACGAAGGCGAGATCCACGCGTATCACACCTGCTTCGCCTGCGGACACGTGATTCCGTTCGCCGGGCACATGTTCGGCGGCATCGTCCTATCGCACGGCAACGAGGTCGACGCCACCATCACGGTGACGGGCGCCAAAGGTTCGTACGTCGAAATGTCCATCCAGCTGCAGTGTCCGCGGTGTCACGCGGTGAACTCCTTCACCGCGCTCCACCACCGGTAGCCCCGCCTTGTTCGCCCGCACTGCGCAGCGCGGACCTGGCCTGGGTTCGCGCCTGTAAGTAGGCGTTCCACAGATTGGGCCACGTGTCGCGGCACTCGCCCCAACCCACGGAGAGAGAAACGTACGGGGAGCCAAGGCGGGTGTTTCGCACTTCCATCACCCTCAGATGCACGCGCACTCCAGAAACGTGTAGAATCGTTCCTCGCTGTCCAAGGAAATGAACAGGAACTCGCCCGCCTCCATGCGCACCGCGGGCCACGCGGGAGATCCATAGGCGCTCCACAGCTGGCCGAGATGCTCAGCGACCCGCTCCGACTCGCTCGGTGGCCATTCCGCCAAGGGTTCGATTCGGAGCACCGACGCGGTCGCATGGGTCCATCCTGGATACGGTCGGCGTTTGGCGCGCGAGAGGAACCAGACGGGAGCGTCCGCGGTCAGCCATTCGGCGAGAAAGGCGCGGTGAAACATGCGCGTCCGATCATCGTACAGCGCATGATAGGTCCACCGCTCTCGCTGATACGAAGACCAGACGAGATCCTCGACGCGCTCCGCGACCTGCGCAAGGGGGCGCCGATCGGCGTCCGTGTACACGCGTTCCAGCGAGGATTGATGGCCAGAATCCCAAACGGCCTGCCGAGATGGGTGAGGGGCGCGCGAAGCACGGATCGGATGCCGTCCGCTTTTCTCTCAGGTAATCAAATTGTTGGAATGTTTCGACACCTTCCGCCACCACGCTCAAATTCAGCGACTTGGCGAGCGAGATGATCGCCCCGATGATGGGGGTCTGGTTGACGGCGCTCTGAATGCCGGCCGTGAAGGTTCGGTCGATCTTTAGCGTGTGCACGGGAAATTGGATCAGGTAATTGAGCGAGGAGTACCCCACGCCAAAGTCGTCCAACGCAATCCGAACGCCGATCTTCCTCAGCTCCTGCAGCACGTGGACGGCGCGCTCCACGTCGCACATCGCGGTGCGCTCGGTGATCTCCAGTTCTATCCAGCTGAGGATCCATGCCCGTCTGCGCGAGGCACTCGCGGACGAGCTTCGGAAAGCCGTCCTGCATGAACTGCCGCCCTGAGATGTTGACGCTGATGCGCACCCGGTAGCCCTGTTTCATCCAGGTTGCACCCTGCCGACAGACGCTGCGAAGGACGTACTCGTCGATGGGAAGGATGAGATCGCTCGACTCGGCGACAGGAATGAACGCTTGAGGCGGAATGTGCCCCAGCTCCGGGTGGGTCCACCTGCACAGCGCTTCCGCCCCCACCACCTGCATGGACCGCGTGTGAATCTTGGGCTGGTAGTGGATTTCGAGCTCGCCGTTCTGCAGCGCCTGCCTGAGCATCGTCTCGACGAGGAGCGGCGGAAGCCCATTCTCCGGTTTGGCGACGAGGTCCCGATCTCGCCTGACCTGGTTCGAGCCCAGCTGCTTGGCCAGGCGCATGGCCTCGTCGGCCCTGCGCAGAAGTTCGTCCGCGCTGGCGCCCTGGACGCCTTCAGCCAGCCCGAGGCTGGCCGTGACGATCACGTCCATGCCGCCGACGGCGTGGGGCTCGGCGATAGCGGCCCTCAACCGTTCCGCGACGGCCTCCGCTTGTTCCACGTCGTCGTCAAACAGCGCGACTGCGTACTCGTCCGCGCTCAACGGCTGGCCACGGCGGTTTCTGGGATCCTGCGTGAGATGCGCACGGCCGTGCTGCGGAGAATCGCGTCTCCGTCGGCGAAGCTGAGGTTCGCGTTGACCAGTCGAAACCGGTCCAGATTGACCACAATCATGGCACTGCGCGATGCGTCCTTCATCCGCTGCGACACGACGAAGAGAAATTGGCCGCGTCCCAGCAGGTTGGTCAGGGCGTCGCGCTGTCCGGAAAACACATCGAAAGTCACACAGCCACCGCCTCGTGTCGTCCGAAACCATGGAAGATAATTCCTCGACGGAGAAACAGAATGACGGCGATGAGTGCATATCAACCATTGGAGCGATTCGACGCGTTTCAGCAAAACTCCTCTTTGACCAAGGCACGCGTTCAGAAGTGGAGCAGCTTTGCGATCTGCTGCGCGATGACAAGGCACGTCACGCCGATGAAGATAGGGCGCACGTACCGGGCGCCTTTGCGAATCGCAAACCGAGAACCGGTCAGGGCGCCGAGCACCATTGACAGGCCGAGGATGAGCCCCGCCTCGTACCGCACGGCCCCCACCGCGATGAAGGTGATCAAGGCGCCCACATTGCTCGCCAGATTCAGCGTGCGCGCGTTCCCGCTCGCGGCAAGAAAGTCGAAGCCCAAGAGGAGAAAACCCATCACGAGGAACGATCCCGTCCCGGGGCCAAAGAATCCGTCGTAGAATCCGAGGAACACGGCCAAGAGCGCCGTGAGCGCGAACGTCTTCCGCGTGAGCGGCCGGACGGATTCCGTGAGGCCGAGGTCCTTCTTCCACAGCGTGTAGGCCGCCACGATGACCAGCATCACCAACACGAACGGCCGCAAAAACGACGAAGGCAGTTGATGGACGACATACGCGCCAAGCGCGGAGGCCATGACGCCCAGCGGAAACAGCGGTCCCACGAGTTTCAACCGGACCTTACCCGATGCGAGATAAGAACTGAAGCTCGTGATGGCCGACATCGTGCCTGCGAATTTGTTCGTTCCGAGTGCCGCGGCAGGAGGCAACCCCACAAACAAAAGAGTCGGCAGGGAAATGAGGCCGCCTCCGCCCACTGTGGAGTCGATGAATGCCGCGACATAGCCTCCCACAGCAAGAATGATCGCGTGCGCCCACGTCAGATGTTCCACCGGGACCCTCCTCGCCAACGCCCTTCTGTAAACGTCCATCATTGTACTGCGGCGTGCGCAAACCCACAATGTCTGGCTTCGGTATGGATTCTTGCCATGATGAGAACCTACGTCTAGATGCTCAGGTTGGGGGGATACCATGAAGCCAACGAGACGTACCTTGGCATGGATGGCGCTTTGCGGCGTGCTCGCCCTTGCCGGCTGTGGGGACGGCGCAGGCGCTCAACTTTCCAAGTCCCAATCCGCGTTGAAACCTCCGGATCAACGTGCCGCGATGTTGGACAAGCCGTCCCACTCGACGGCTCCTCGCGCCGTTTCCCTCGCGCTTCTTCAGCGGAAGAACCTGTGGTACCATGTGCGGCTCGTCGACGGCGAAACGGGATACCGATACGGTTACGTCCGAGGCCAATTTCGGATCGAGCGGACAACGGACCGGGGTGTGACCTGGCGATCCGTCTCGTTGCCCGTCGCATTCCGGCTCTCGGACCAGTCGACCTACGAAGGTACCGAGAATCCGCAGGTCGCGATTGTCGATCTCGACACGGTTGCGGTCTATGGGGTCCAAGGCGACCGGTTCATTCGTCTCACCACATCCGACGGAGGTCGCCGCTGGCAAGTTTCCTCGAGCGAACTGCCACGCACCGGCCTCCGGGTGACGAGCGTGAGCCAGCCGACCCGGAAGGACGCGTGGGTCGTGCTCGCTGGCCCATCTGAACGGGGTGGCGAGCCCATGCTTTATCGGATCTCCGACGCCGGGGCGAGGATCGCGCCGGTAAAGGTGGACGCCGCGGCGCCTGGCTCCGGATTCAAGCCAGGCGCGAAGGTGGAGGTGTCTTTCGCGAACCTGCGGGACGGGTACGTCTACGTTGCGGATCCTGACGGGAAGCTCTTGACATATCGGACGCGCGACGGCGGGATCCACTTCGAACGGCGCGCCTTGTCCGCGCCAGCATCTATCCCGGGGGCGAAAGTCGAGCGACTGTTTCCACCGCGCGCGCTGGAGCAGGAGGTCACCTTCGCCTCCATCTGGCGCACGGAGAGCGCTTCGGGTGTGCGCCGTCACGTCGTCGTCTTTCGCACGCGCGATGGCGGCGACTCGTACGCGGGACAAGTGTGCGACGTGCTCCTCGGGGCGCGGGCCAACGCGGAGGGCGCGCCGTGTACGTTTGTCACGCCCGATTACGGCTATGCCATCAAGGATGGGCGGCTCATGCGCACGAGCGACTCGGGCACCACGTGGCTCACGGTGCATTCCACCACGCTGGAGCAATGGCTCGACGCGTATCCCTATGTCCTCGACGTGGACTACGTCTCCTACACGCAGGGCTTTGTCCTTGCGGCCAACGCCAGCCTGACTCAGACGGTGCTGCTCGCGACGCAGGGACTGCGCGATCGCTTCGCGCCGGTGCCGTGATCGCGAAGACGTCATGCGTCGATGGCGGCGAGGACGTGATCGGCCGCCCGCTCGCCCTGCTCCACGCAGTCGGGGAGACCGACGCCGCGGTAACCGGCTCCCGCCACGGCCATCGAAGGGCACGACGCGCGAAGCGCCGCTTCCGCTCGAGCCACGCGGCCGAGGTGACCCACGCCGTAGTTCGGCATCGCCTCCGAAAAGCGCGTCACCCGCGTCCATATCGGGTGTTCGCGCGCGCCCGTGAGGCGTCCGACCTCGTTCGCCGCGCGGCGCACTAGTTCGTCGTCGGGCAGCGCGAGCGCCTCGTCCTGGCCTCGCCTGCCGACGTAGGCGCGGATTACAGCGAGGGACTCGGGAGACACGTGCGGCCACTTGCTCGACATCCACGTCGTCGCGGTGATGGCCATGCCCTCGGGCCGCGGCACGAGGAAGCCCGACGCCCGGGCGAGATCCGGCCCAAACGCGGTGCGCGCGTAGACCAGCACCACAGTGGCCGTCGACTGGTGGTGCGTGTCCACGTCAGGCAGGTCGAAGAGCGGCCGCAACATCTCGCGGGCGTCCTGCGGCGCGATGGCGATCACGGCGCCGTCCGCGTCGTCGTCGAAGCGCTCACCCGATCGGGTCTCGACGTGGAACCGGTACGCCGGGCCGCGCCTCGTCACCGCCTGGACCCGCGCGCCGAGGCGGATCTCGACTCGCCCGCTCTGCGCCAGGCGATCCGCCATGCGCTCGACGATGGAAGCCAGGCCGCCGCGCACCGTGATAAAGGCGCTCCGGCCTGAACCAGCTTGGCGCCTCGAGGGCGAGGTCGCGATTGCTCGGCTTGCCGCCACGAGGCTGCCGTGCTGGCGCACGAGGTCGAGGAGCGAGGGCCACGTGGCGAGAAGCGACAGGCGGTCGATGTCCCCCGCATAGATGCCCGCCATGAGCGGCTCACCGACGTAGCTCACCCACTCGTCGCCAAGCCGCGAGCGGAGAAAGGCCCCCAAGGCCACGTCGTCCGCGGGAAGCTCGAGCGGCAGCCGCTCTTCGGCGAGCGCGCGTGCCAACCCGGCTTCGCTCAGAAGCGGCGGGCGCGCGCAGGACGGATCGAACGGAATGCCCAAGTATCCCTTCGGCATGGGGCACAGGCTGCCGTCTCGGACGATGTACGTCTCGCTCGCCTCTGGCCGCGTGGAGACGACGTCGTCCGCCATGCCAAGCGCCTCGATGAGCCGCATCGCCGCGGGTTTTCGTGCGAGCATGGAGTCTGGGCCCGCCTCCACGGTGATACCAAGATTCGGCTCCCGAATCGTCTGTACCCGCCCGCCCAGCCTTTCGCTCGCCTCGTACAGCACCACGCGCACGTTCGCATCAGAGGACAACAGGCGAAGGCAAGCCGCAAGCCCTGTGATACCGCCGCCCACCACGGCCACGCGTTTCATTCCCATCACCACCCTGCGTCACGCTTCGCGCGCTCGATCACGTCGGCGACCGCGCGGACAAAGTCGGGATCGTCGTTCATCTGGCGGGTGCGCACGAGGTGGATGCCGAGTTCTTCGGCGCGCTGCTTCGCCTCGATGTCGATGTCGTAGAGCACCTCGAGATGATCGGCTACAAAGCCCTGCGCGCACACCACCACCTCTCGATACCCCTCGTTCGCCAGGGCCTCGAGGCTGTCGAGCAGGTCGGGGCCCAGCCACGGCTCCCTCGTGCGGCCGGCGCTTTGCCATCCGAACGAATAGTGGGCGAGGCCGAGGCGCTTGGCCACCGCTTCGCCCGATTGGTGCAGCTGGTCGACGTACGGATCGCCCATGTCCAGGATGCGCGCGGGCAGCGAGTGGGCCGTGAACATCACCATGGCCTCATCGGGGCGATGGCATTGGCCGAGCGCCTCCTCGACGCGCGCGGCGAGCGCGTCCAGGAAGCGGGGCTCGAGGTGCCATTGGTTCACGCAGCACAGCTCTGGCCCGCCGTCGCGCGCCGCCTCGCGCGCCTGCTCGTGGTAGGTGCCGACGCTCATCGCTGAGTAGTGCGGGGCGAGCACAAGGGCGACGGCGCGTTCGATCCCGTCCCTGCGCATGTCCGCCACGGCATCGGCGATGCGCGGCGCGGTGTGCTTCATGCCGAGGTACACGCGAAATGCGTCTTCTGCTTGTGCGTTCAATGCGCGCTCGACGGCTTCCGCCTGCCGCTTCGTGATCTCCCAGAGCGGCGAGACGCCGCCGATGGCCTGATATCGGCGGACGAGATCGTCCAGTTCGGCCGGAGACGGTTTGTGGCCGCGCCGGATGTCCGTGTAGTACGCCTCGACCTCGTCCAGGCTGCGAGGCGTGCCGTAAGCCATCATGAGAACGCCGAGGGTCGTCATGCGAGTTCCTCCTTTGTCGGGTGCACGGCTGGGCTGTGCGGCTCGAATGCATGCACCCACTCCACGACGCGTTGCAGCTGGGCGAGCTCAGTGGTCGGTTTGACGCCATGCCCGAGGTTGAAGATGTACCCGGGGCTCTCGGCGCCGAGCCGAAGCACGGCCTCGACTTCGCGCCGCAGGGCTTCGGGGGGCGCAAAGAGGCACACCGGATCGAGGTTGCCCTGCAGGGCGACGGACGATCCGACGCGCTGGCGGGCGCGATCGAGCGGGGTGCGCCAGTCGACGCCGACGACGGTCGCTCCGGCCTCCGCAAATTCCGCGAGGAGTTCACCGGTGTGGACGCCGAAATAGATGAGCGGGGCGCCGAGCGGGGCGAGATCCGCCAACATGCGCTGGACAAAGGGTTTCACGTGCGCTCGAAACGCCTGCACGGAGAGGCTGCCCACCCAGGAGTCGAAGATCTGGACGGCGCTCGCACCCGCCTCGATCTGGGCGCGCAGGTAGATGGACATGGCCTCAGACAGCTTCGCCATGAGCGCGTGCCAAAGATCGGGGCGAGCGAGCATCATCGTCTTGGTGCGCAGGTAGTCGCGGGACGGGCCGCCTTCAATCATGTAACTGGCGAGCGTGAACGGACCGCCGGCAAAACCGATGAGCGGAACGGGAAGGGTGTTGGCGAGGTGTCGGATGGTCTCGAGCACGTAGGGCAGCGCTTCTTCGGGATGGAATGCGTGGAGGCGCGCCACGTCCTCGTCGGTGCGGAGCGGCCTGTCCATGACGGGGCCCACGTTCTCCTGAAGCGAAAACGACATGCCCATGGCGCCGACGGGCACCATGATGTCCGAGAACAGGATGGCGGCGTCGACGCCGAGCTTGTCCACCGGCATGCGCGTCACGCGCGCGCACAGCTCCGGTTCCCGGCAGATCTCGAGCAACGTGTGCGTTTCGCGGATTTGACGATACTCCGGATCATAGCGGCCTGCCTGGCGCATGAACCACACGGGCACGCGGTCCACCGGTTCGCGCCGGCATGCGCGAAGAAAACGATTGTTCACGACAACGTCCCCATTCCTCATGCCTGTCCTATCCATGCATCGGATTCTCTGTACCTTCCTTGTTATACCCAACGCCTGTTTGCGGTTGCAAACGATAGCGGCCGGGCTCCTTGAGCCTCGACCGGCGGATTTGCAAAACTGTCATTGGCGGTGGGAAAGGAGTATAATAAGGTTTGGATTTGCACCAGTCAGGAGGTGGGGCGAGTGAGCCTCGAGCTCGACTTTTACCAGATGATGATTCAGCCGATGCGCGACGAACTCACGAGCATCGGGTTTCAGGAACTGCGGACGCCAGAAGACGTGGACGCCGTGATGGCCGAGAAGACCGGGACGACGTTCGTCGTGGTCAATTCGGTGTGCGGTTGCGCGGGTGGGATTGCCCGTCCCGCGGTCGCCATGGCGCTGCGGAACGACCGCCGACCAGATCGGCTCGTGACGGTGTTCGCGGGCCAGGACAAGGAAGCCACGGCCCGCGCCCGCGAATATTTCGTCGGTCAGCCGCCTTCCTCTCCGTCTTTTTTCCTGTTTAAAGACGGCGAGCTCGTCGGCGTGCTTCACCGCAGCGACATCGAGGGCTCGACGCCCGAGCGCGTCGCGGAGAAACTGGTCGCGCTGTTCAACCAGTACTGTGAGCCCAAAGCGAACTGAATGCAATCGGCGAGCGTCGGCTGCGCCTGAGACCGGGCGGCGGGACTTCGGTTCCGCCGCCCGGTCTGTGGTATGCTAAATGCATTGGAACGATCGGAGGTTGGGCGGCGCTATGGGGTTTTCGAGAGAGACGCGGGCCGAAGCGTGGATTCCGCAGGTGCGCAACATCTTCTGCGTGGGGCGTAATTATCGCGATCACGCCTCCGAACTGGGCAATCAGGTGCCCGATTCGCCGATGATCTTCGGGAAGTTTACGCACGCGCTCGTCCCGGCTTCTGGCGAGGTGCGGTACCCGTTGGGGCGGTCGGACGTCCATCACGAGCTCGAGATCGTGTTGTTTCTCAAGGACACGCCGAGCCGAGAACGGCCGCTCGACGCGGTGGGCGCTGTCGCGCTCGGGATTGATCTGACGGATCGCGAGCGCCAATCGGAACTGAAGCAGAAGGGCTACCCTTGGGAAGCCGCGAAGAGCTTTCGCGATTCCGCTATCGTGACGGATCTGTACCGGTTCGACGATTTCGCCGCGGACGTGGAGAACGCGCGCTTTGCGCTGGAGAAGAATGGGGAGCTTGTTCAGCAGGGTTCGCCCTCCGAGATGGTGTTTTCGTTCTCGGATCTCCTCCTCCATTGCTTGGACGTGTACGGGCTCGCCGCCGGCGATATCCTGTTCACTGGGACGCCGAGCGGCGTCGGTCCCGTGCGGCCTGGAGATGAGCTCACCCTGTATATGAACGGGGACGCGTGGGGATCGTTTCGATTCTCTGGACGCGAGGGGGGATCGCCGTGAGCGGAAGTGCGCTCGACACCTACCTCGAGGCCATCTACGTGCTCCATTCGGAGGGCGAGCAGGTGCTGTCGTCGCGCGTCGCCGACTACCTGGGCGTATCGCGGCCCACCGTCTCGCAGACCTTGCAGCGCCTGGTGGGACAAGGCTACGTGGAAGTGAGCGACACGCGCGAGTTGGTGCTCACGGAAGAGGGCCGGAAGCGCGCCGAGGCCATCATTCGAAAACACCGGCTGCTCGAGCGGTGGCTGACGGACGTGCTGGGGCTGGACTGGGCGGACGCGCACGTGGAGGCGGCGCGCCTGGAAGGCAGCATCTCTCCGCTCGTGGAATCGAAGTTGAATGAGATGCTGAACCATCCGGCCACGTGTCCGCACGGCAACGTCATCCCGGGGAACGGGCACACCGTGCCGAAGGGCGTGGGACTGGACGAAGCGCCCGCCAACACGCCTCTCGAGGTGATACGCATTGTCGAGGTCGCCGAGGAGGACCTCGAGCTGTTGCGGTTTTTCCACCGAACGGGGCTGGTGCCGGGGGAGACGGTGCAGGTCAACGAGCCGGAGCCGTATGCTGCCGGCGTGACGGTCACCGTGAGAGGGCAAACGCTGTCGCTCGATCCGGCCGTTGCGCATCGCGTGCAGGTGCGCCCGAAGCCGATGCGCCAGACCGCCTGACGCGCGGCAGCAGCAAGAGCATAGAACGAGGGGAAAACGTCCACCTTAAACCGCGACGACACGCGAGAGAGGTGGTCGTTTTGTTTGCTGCTCGACGTCATCGCGCGTGGCGGCTGGCGCTCGCGGCTTTGATGGCCTGCCTGTGGGCGACGTCTGCCGCTTTTGTTCCCGTGGCTCAGGCAGACACCGCGCGCCCGCCGGCGGTGAACGCGAAGGCTGCGGTTGTGTACGATGTCACCGACCGAAAGGTCCTCTACGACAAGCGCGGGGACGAGCCGATGTACCCAGCCAGTACGACGAAACTGATGACGGCCATCCTCCTCGTGCAGCATCTCAAGCCGGATGACCCGGTCTACATCAGCGAGACCGCGAGCCGTCAGCCACGCGTCCGCCTGGGCCTAAGGCCAGGCACCGAGCTGACGGCGGAACAGGCCCTGCTCGCGCTCGTGATGAAGAGCGCGAACGATGTCGCGTATGGGATCGCGGAGACCATCGGCGGATCGCAGGAAGGGTTCGCGCGGATGATGAACGTCGAGGCGCGCCTCATCGGCTGCACGCACACGCGGTTCGTGACGCCGAACGGGCTTCACGCCGACGCCCACACGACGTCCGCGAAAGATATCGCCCTCATCACCGCCAAGGCCATCACCTATCCACGCATCGTGCGGGCGATGCAGACGCCGCAGGCGACCATCGCCGGCAAGACCATCCGAAACGGCAACCGCCTGTTGTACAGCCCGCCTCCATCCATTGGCGAATTCATCGGGGGAAAGACCGGCTTTACGTCCCGCGCGATGTACTGCCTTGCGACCGCCGTGAGGCGGCCTTCCGACGGCCACGTCCTGGTGAGCGTGATCTTCGGCGCGCCGCGCAAGAGCCTCATGTACCGCGAGACCATCCGCCTGTTGACCTGGGCCAATCGGCTGTCCCCTCCCGAGTCTCCGGCAAGTTGACAAGCCGCCCCCTCATACCCTTTAGTACGTCGGGTGATGGAGGGGACGGCATGCACAGAAGCATCGCGCTGGCATACGTTCTTTGGTTTTTCTTAGGATACCTCGGCGTACATCGCGTCTATCTCGGCCACGTCGGCACTGGGCTGCTCATGGCCGCGTGCACCGTGGTCGGCGGTCTCGTGGCGTCGACCGTGATCGGCCACATCCTGCTGTTTTCGGTGGGCGTTTGGTGGCTCTTCGATCTCGTCCTGACGGCTCGCATGGCGGGTTACCGCGGTTGAACCACGGCCGCGGCTCGCTTTATAAC
>NZ_BCRQ01000023.1 GCF_001552675.1 Alicyclobacillus sendaiensis NBRC 100866 | reverse complement strand
CGCCCGCCGCCCGCCGCCGCAAGCTCCTTTCAACGAGGCTGGATGGGCGAGGTGCGCTTCTGGCCAATGCGCTTTCCATCCTCCGGCTTTGGCGCCAGGGTATGCTCCTCGGGCGTGTCGCGAATTGCCCACTGCTCCAGCGCTTGGCGATCGCCCTCCGCGAGCAAGTGTTCGCCAAAGTTGCGCATCGGCGGGCCGGGCTTGCGGTGCGTCTCCCCTTGCATGGGCCATCCCTCCCACCCTTACCGTGCCCCGTCGAACCGTATGTATGCGTTGGCCCGCGCTCAAATCCCCGGCTTCTTGCGCCAAATGACGCCGTCATCCGTGCCGATGGCCACCTCGTTCGCCATGTCGACGAAGAGCCCCGACTCCACGACCCCGGTCGTCAGCTTGAGGCGCCGCGCCAAATCTGCCGGATCGACCACTTCATCGAACACGGTATCGAGGATGTAGTTGTGATTGTCCGTGACGAACACCTCGCCGTCCCGCTCGCGAAGCGTCCAGCGCCCGCCGAGCGCTTCAATGCGGCGCGCCGTCGTCTCCCACGCGAAAGGGACCACCTCGACGGGAATGGCGAGCCCGGACAGATGGTCGTACAGCTTGCTGTCATCCACGACAATGATGAGCTCGTCGGAGATGGACGCCACCAACTTCTCGCGCAGCAACGCACCACCGCCGCCCTTGATGAGCTGAAGGTCGGGCGTGACCGCGTCCGCGCCGTCGATGGTCAAATCCAGCCGTGGGCAAGTGCGAAAATCGGTCAAAGGAATGCCCAACTCCCGGGCCAATCGCTCCGTCTCGCGCGACGTGGGGATGGCCACGATGTCGAGCCCTTCCTTCACGCGCCTGCCCACCTCGACGATGGTGTAATACGCGGTCGATCCCGTCCCGAGGCCGACCTTCATCCCAGGTTGAATCCGTTTTGCGGCCTCTTCACCCGCCATCCGCTTCTTTTCCATCCTCGACTCCCTTTCACAAGATCGGAGACAGGAGCCTCGCGCAGCTCTCCATGATGCGTTCGGCTCTCGGCCTTGATCGGTATTGTTCCAGCGTCAATCTATCACATTTCTCGAGATCGCGCTCAAACAGATCGGCGAGGTGTCCGCTCTTGTCGCGATCGAAGATCAGCGCGTTCACCTCGAAGTTCAGCTTGAAACTGCGAATATCGATGTTTGCTGTCCCGACCGACGCCAATTCCCGATCCGTCACCACCATTTTGGCATGTAGAAAGCCGTCTCGATACAGATAGCACTGAACGCCCGCTTGAAGCAGATCGCCCAGATAAAACCTCGAGGCCCAAAACACCCACAGATGATCCGGCTTGCCCGGCAACATGACCTTGACGTCGACCCCCGACAGACTCGCAATCTTGAGCGCGGTCAACAGGCTGTCGTCCGGAACGAAATACGGCGTCTGGATATAGATACTCTCCTTGGCCGCGTAGATCATTTTGATGTAGGCATTCCGGATCTGCTCCCAGTCGGTGTCCGGACCGCTCGCCACCACCTGCATGCCGGTCGTACCCGGGCGCCCGTCTGCGCGCGGAAAATAGCGGTCTTCGAACTCGACCGGCCGCTTGGAGGACGAGTTCCAGTCCAACAGAAAGATGGACTGCAGCTCGAGGATGGCGCTCCCTTCGATCCGCAGATGCGTATCGCGCCAAAAGCCGAACCGCTCGTCCTTGCCCAGGTATTCGTCGCCCACATTGAAACCGCCCACGTAAGCGACGCGCCCGTCGACCACCGCGATTTTCCTGTGATTGCGATTGTTCATGCGAAAGTTGACATACGGGATGCGGGAAGGAAAGAAAGCGGCGACCTCGCCGCCATCGCGGACGAGAGGTTCAAAGAACGACTTGGGCGTCCACGCACAACCGACGGCGTCGTACAGCAAGCGGACCTCCACGCCCTCGCGCGCCTTCTCGGCCAGCAGGCGAACAAGGCGCTCGCCGAGATCGTCCGGTCGGAAGATATAGTATTCGAGGTGGATGTGATCCCTGGCCCGCCGAATGTCTTCAAAGAGGGCCTCGAACTTATCCCCCCCGCGCACAAACACGTCGACCCGGTTATCTTCCGTGTAGACCGCGTAGGCCGTCTTGAGGTTCAGGGCGATGAGGTCCGCATGGCGCTCGGCGGCCAGCTCCTTGTAGGCCACCCGACCCGATTCGACCTGCCGGTGCTGGCGCTCTGCTGCGCGCGCCACCCAGGGCGCATTGCGCACGCGAAAGCGGGCCAGGCGGTAGCGGCTGATGTGTTGACCAAACAGCACGTACAGGACGAAGCCGCCCACAGGGATGAACAACAAGACCATGAGCCAAGCCCACGTGACGGCGGCATTGTGCCGTTCGACGAAAATGATCACGAAGGCCGTGACGAGATCGATGGCAAAGATGAGCAAGTACGCGATGTGCAACCACGGCATATTGGCTCTCCATTCCGGCATGGGGCCAGGCGCAGGCGCGTTAGGGCCGCGCCCGCAGCACCGGCCAGACGAGCGGCGCGAACGCGATGCAGAACGCCGCAATGGCCATCCATTTGAGATATGCTTGATCTGTGGGATACGTCATTTCGGGCACCTCCAGCCGCGTCTGTGCTATAGCGTATGCGCGGTCGCCCGTCTCCGACGTTCCCCGGAGAGGAGTGAAAAGCTGTGAACGGTTGGTTCTTGGCGGCTGCCATTGCGTGTGAAGTATTTGCCACTTCGATGCTCAAACAGACGCAAGGCTTTTCCAGGCTTTGGCCTTCGGTAGCCGTGATCTTGGGTTACGCGCTCTCCTTTTATGCGCTGTCGCAAGCGCTTCGAACCATCCCCATCGGCGTGGCGTACGCCATCTGGTCCGGCGTCGGAACCGCGGCCATCGCAGCCCTCGGCGCCCTCCTCTACCGCCAAGCCATCACGCCCACCATGGCTTTCGGAATTGCACTCATCATCGCGGGCGTGGTGATCCTGAACCTTCACCGCCCGCTTCATTGACGCCTGCGCGGCGGAGCCCTTGATGGGCCTGCGCACAGAACACGCTGGGTTCGTGCGGATGGCCCTGATCTTCCACCTGCACGGTGACGTGCCCAATGTTGAGGTGGCGAAGCCGATGCTCAATCTCTCGGATCACCCCCTGGGTCTCCGACACCGTCGTGACGCCGTCCACTTCCACGTGGCACGAGAGCGCGTTGTGGCCGTTGGCGATGGCCCAGATGTGAAGATCGTGCACGCCGCGCACGCCGTCCACGGTAAGAATGGCGTCGACCACCTCGCGGGCGTTCACATCAGCCGGCGTGCCCTCCATCAGGATGCGCGCCGCGCGCCGGGCCAACCGGATGGCGCCATATGCAATGGCAAGCGCGATGACCACGCTCAACATCGGATCAATGGGCTCCCAGTGCGTCAGAGCGATCACGGCGCCTGCCACGATCACGCCGAGCGAAGCCGCCATGTCGCCCACCATGTGCAGCACGGCGCTCTGCACGTTCAGGTTCTCCTCGCCGCGCATGGTGAGCGCCATGCCCAGGTTCACCACGACGCCGACCGCCGCGCTGAGCGACATCCACAGCGGCTCGACGGGCCGAGGGTGCTGCAGTCGATTCCACGCCTCGACCATCACCCACACCGTGACCCCAAGCAAGAGCAGCGCGTTGAAGAGCGCCGCCAAAATGCCTGCGCGATGATAGCCAAACGTCATGCGCGCGTCGGACGGCCTTTCGGCCTGCCGGAGCGCATACCAGGAGAGCCCGAGCGCGGCCATATCCGTGAGCACGTGGCCGGCGTCGGACAACAGCGCCAGGCTCCCGGACACCCAGCCGCCGAGAACTTCCGCAAGAAACACGAGCGCCGTCAACCAGAACGCGAGGCGCATCTTGTCGGCGGGGGCGTGCACGTGCAGCCATTCGTCTTCATGCGCGTGCCCGCCGCCGCGCGCGTGATGATGATGACCATGTGCATGGCCTTCATGCGAATGGGACATCGTTCGTTCTCCTCGTGCATGGTCCCGCAGCCTGATGCCGCGGTCACCTTCACGATATTCGTTCCTCGCCGCGCGCGCAATACCATCCTGGAGAATCGGAGGCGCAAATGTCACGGGCGGCTCGAGCATTCGAGCCGCCCACGTGATCAGCATTTGCTGTAGCCGCACGCCTCACATTCGTAGCACCCGCCCTGGCGAATCAGCGTGTGCTGATGACACTCGGGACACCAGTCCTTCGCAATGGAATACGCCCGTAATTCGGACGGCTTGGCGAGATCGCCCTCATCCGGGGCAGACGTCGCCGCCTGGCGAGCCGCCATGTGGCGCAGCGGGAAGGTCTCGGCGTGTTCAATGAGCGCCTTCGCGATGGCGTCCGGCACCGACGTGATCCGCTGCGCGCCGAACCCGACGGCATTTTGGCCTCCGATGCCGGAGAAGTGCTTCACCAACTCCGCCTCCCGGTTCGGGTTGTTGGACTCCCGCAGGTACAGCGTGATGGCCCGGCCGAGGGCCTCGTTCGCCGCGTACACGTCCGATCCGGCCTTGCCCACGTTCACAAACACCTCCGTGGCCATGTGCGTGTCCGGATCGTCGTTGATGGTGATGAACGCCTTTCCGAGCGGCGTCTCCTTGCGGTACGTCGCCCCGTACAGCACGTCAGGGCGCCGGCGTTTGACGTATCCGCCCTGGGCGGTCTGCGGAGCCTGCGCCGCTTGCTCGCTCGGCGCCGACGCCGCCGCGCCCTGCGCACTCTGGCCATCGCGCGTCTCCTCGTCCTTCTTGAGCGACAGGACCTGCTCGCTGCGCGAACCGTCTCGGTAAATGGTGATACCCTTGCATCCGAGCTCGTAGGCGAGATCGTACAGTTTCACGGTGTCCTCCACCGTATACGAGTTGGGCGCGTTGCACGTCTTCGAGATGGAGCTGTCAATCCATCGCTGCAGCGCGGCCTGCACCCGCACGTGCTCCTCGGGCGTGAGTTCCATCGCCGTGACGAAGTAAGGCGGCAGGTTCTCCTCGTTCGGGTGTGTGCGGCGATACTCCTCGACGATGGCCGCGTGCTCCTCAAACAGACCGAGGCGCGAGTTGCGGAAATACGACCACGCGTAGTACGGTTCGCACCCCGTCGAACACCCCACCATCGTGCCCGTCGTTCCCGTGGGCGCAATGGTCATGGTCGTGACATTTCGGACGCCGTGCTTGCGAATGGCTTCCACCACATGCGGGCGCTCGGCCGCCATATGGCGCATGAAACCCGACTGCAGAAACTTGTCCGCGTCAAACTTCGGGAA
The DNA here is from genome assembly GCF_001552675.1 of Alicyclobacillus sendaiensis NBRC 100866. GTDB lineage: Bacteria > Bacillota > Bacilli > Alicyclobacillales > Alicyclobacillaceae > Alicyclobacillus > Alicyclobacillus sendaiensis. The sequence continues at coordinate 34,754 of NZ_BCRQ01000023.1, read as the reverse complement.
CGGCCCGCACTCCTTCGCGAGTTCCACGGACTCGAGATATGCCCACTCCGCCATGAGCCCCATCACGACGTCGATCAGCTTGACGCTCTCCTCGGAGCCGTAGCGAATGCCGCAGTAGAGCATCAAATCGTGGAGCCCCATGATGCCAAGCCCGACGCGGCGCTCGGACATTTGGTTCTTCCGGTTTTCCTCGAACGGATAGTAGGTCGCGTCGATCACGGCATCCTGAAACCGAATCCCTCGCCGCGTCGTGAGCTCCAGTTCCTCCCACCGAATGTGGTGCAGGAGAAACTCCGCCTCGTCAGCGGGGAACTTCTCGAGCAGGCGAGCCCGCACGTAAGCCTCTCGCTCCGGATCCGAGAATTCGGTTCGCACGCCGCTGTCGCGAAAGCCATTCGCGAACCGAGCGAGCACGACCGCCCCGAGGTTGCAGATGCCGTACGGCGGAAGCGGCTGCTCGCCGCACGGGTTGGTCGCGACAAGCGGGTTGAAATACCACGAATTGCTCATCGCGTTGGCTCGACCCAAAAAGACGACGCCCGGCTCGGCAGACTTCCACGCCGACTCGCAGATATCGCGCCACAGCTGCGCGGCAGACACGGTTTCCGTGACCTCAAACGGCTTGCCTTCTTGGAGCCAACGGCCGAAATCCCCATCGAACGAATCGCGGTGGGACGCCGGGACGAATCCGAGCTCCCACGCTTCCCCCCGGCGTTTGGCCTGCATGAATTCCTCGGACACGCCCACGCTGATGTTGGCCCCCGTGATGACGCCATCCACCTGCTTCGCGCGGATGAACTTCGGCAGATCCGCGTGCCGGTCGTTCAAGATGAGCATGAGCGCGCCGCGGCGAGAGCCGCCTTGAAGCGTGAGCTGGCACCCGACGCTCATGATTTCTCCCACGCCCACGGGGCCGAAGCCATCGCCGAACACCTGGTTGCCTTTGTCGTACAGAAGCCCCCACGAGTAAGCCCCAGACGAGCGCCCGTTCACCCCGCGGACATAGCTGTAGCGCGGACGAAGCGACGACAGGATGACCGATACGCGCTTGCCGTCCCGCATCGCCTCCCACATGTCCCCGAGAGTCCTCGCGATGGTGTTGCGGCTGTCCCCAGGGCTCAGGCAGAATCCGACGGCCTGCGGAACGAGGTGCGCGTCGGAGGCGAGGATCTTTTCCATCAGCTCGCGCGCGCGGATGCGCCCGTGCTGCTCGACAGGCAGGCCCTGCCGCACCCAGGCGTCGAGATCGCCCGTCCATCTTTCGTCGTACCGCTCCACCGCCGTGTTCGGGAACTGAAACACCCACTCGTCGTCCTCTTCCACGGCGCGCCAAAATGCGGCGTCCGCGCGGACGAGCTTCGTAGAATGCGGGTATTGAGTGTCCAAAAAATCGATGAGATCCGGGTGCCAGGCGTCCAGGACGAGCATGAGCTCGGCTTTGCGCGGCGCCGTGCTCACGGGAATGAGCGTGCCCTGGGGCGGGATGCGCGACAGGTTCATGCCCACGCCGCCGCTCCGCGCCTGGATCTCGAGCGTCTGGCCGAACGACTCGGCGTAGTCGCGAAGGTCGGGGCCCACGTTCGGAATGACGAAGCAGTTGTAGCTCGTCACCTGCATGCCCGTCCCGAGCGACGCATTGATTCGGCCGCCGGGCACGTAGCGCCAGCCCTTCTGCAGCTCGTAGAACGCCTCTTCCCACACCTCCGGCTGGCGGGTGACCGCTGCGGCGCCCCGCGCGACGCGCCGCCACATCTGCCGAGGAGACGTTTCGAGCAGCACGTCCACCTGGCTCACCGGGACATCCACGACCGATCCGTCCCGGAGCTCCACCGTCACCCGATCCGCATCGCGATCCACCGCCTTCACTCGCGCAAGTTCGTGGTACGCCCGCTTCTTGTCCAACACGGTCACGGCAAGCGCCCCCGGCGCGAGCGCCTCCTTGCGGATGTCCTTCAGCAAATACCGGTCGGCGACAATCTTTTCCCCCGTCGGCCCCAGGTAATCGTCGTCGTTGAGGTCCAACATGGGCCTCTCCCGTTGTTCGATGGCCATTCACATCCCCCTCTATCCTCGCGCGGACGGCGTTCATTCACTGGCAGGCTTGTCCGTCTGCGCCGGGCGATCCCCCGCGCGGGCCCGATCCCCGATGAGCGCAAGCACTTCCTTCAGCAGCATCTCGACGTCGCGAAATTCCCGATACACACTCGCGAACCGCACGTACGCGACACCGTCGAGCTCCCTCAACGCATCCATGACGCGCTCCCCGATGACGGAAGACGGCACCTCGCGCTCGTATTCGAGCCGCAGTTTTCGCTCGATTTCGTCGCAGACCGCCTCCAGCGTCTCCGCCGGAATAGGGCGCTTTTCGCACGCCTTCATGATGCCGCGGTACAGCTTGTCGCGCGAAAACTCTTCCCGCTTCTGGTCCTTTTTCACGACCATGAGCGGCCGCTGTTCCACTCGCTCGTAGGTGGTAAAACGCCGCCCACACGCCTCGTGAATGCACTCGCGTCGCCGACGAATGGTCGTCCCGTCCTCTCCGGGCCTCGACTCGATGACGCGCGTGTTGTCCGCTCCGCAGTACGGGCATTTCATGCTGCTCACCCCCGTTCGCCGGGCACTCCGCGGCTTCCGGCACAGACGACAAGCCGCCCGAACCATATGTAGTGTCGGAAACTCGAATCACCGCGATTATAAACACTATATCTAAGAGAAACAAGGGCCAATCCGTTGCACCTCAGCGAGGATTCTTGGCATTTCAACGGCTTGGCCATTTCAACGGTGTGACAAAAGCGCCGCCACGGAGTCCACCGTCCACTCCGGCGTATGCGCCGGATCGACTTCCCCGTCCAAGCCGGACTTCACCCACACGGTCGCGAGTCCTGCTGCGCGACCGGCCGCGACATCCGTCTCCACGTTGTCTCCCACGATGACGACTTCGTCCCGGCGAAGATGGAAGCGCTGGAGCGCATAGTCCACAAACGACGGATCGGGCTTGCCCGTCACAAACACATCGGCCGACGAAGCCGTCTGCACAAAGGCGCCGAGCGCGCCATTGCCGGGCATGAACCCGTCCTCCACAGGCAAGCGTCGGTCCGGATTCGTGAGGACCATCCAGCCGATGCGGTAGGCGACGCGCGCGACGAGCGCGAGATCGCCGTAGCATGCGTCCGGCGCCAGTCCCACCGCGACGGCAGAAGCGCGATTCACCCAGGCTGCGCGTAGCTCGTCCGCTCGAGCCTTTCTCGGTTCGAGCCCTTCATCGCGAAGCGCCTCTTCTAAACCAGGGCCGCCGACGAACGCCACGATAGGCGGCTCGCCATGCGGTTTGGCGGACGTGCGTCGCCGAATGAGGAAGGCAGCGGCCTGCGCGGATGTGGCCACTTCCTCCGCTTGAGCGTCGATGCCGAGATCGCGCAAAAAGGTGGCGACCTGGGCGGGCGTCCTCGACGAATTGTTCGTAAAGAAGATAGGTTGAATCCCGCTTGCGCGAAGGGCGCGAACAAACTCGGGCGCGCCTTCGATCACGGCTCGGCCGCGAAACAACGTGCCGTCGAGGTCCAGGAGTGCACCCCGAAACCCCGAATGCCAGAATTGTTCAGGAGACATGCCTCCCGGTGATGACGCACGAGACATCCCAGTCCCTCCTTGCCAGCGAAATGGCAGATCGAGTGTATCACACGATCGAGTGACAATATCACTGACGCTCAACACACGATCGGGTGACAAATTGACCCGACCCGAACAAACTTTTAACATGAAACTGATTGTCGCGAGACGGAGGGGGTCGACTTGGCCAGCGAAGGGACTTGGGAGCGCGTCCTCCCCGGCGTATGGTGCATGCGCGTTCCGTATCCGAACGTCTTGCCGTACGGCACCGTCAATTTGTATGTAATTCAGGACGGCAGCGAGGCCGTGATTGTCGACGGGGGCGCCACGGGCGAACACCTGGCGCTGCTCGCGGAACGCCTGCGAGAGATGGGCATCCGGCGCGTGACGGGGATCGTCGCGACGCACTACCACGTGGATCACACGTCGGGGATCCCGGAACTCAAGGCCCGACTCGAAGCCGCTGCATTCATGCACCCGTTGGACATCCCGGCTTTTAACCTCCATTTTCCGCATGCCGCGGGGACGTTCGAACCTTGCCCGGAGCGCCTGCGCGCGGGCGAACGCGAGATCTGCGTCATCCACCAGCCGGGCCACACCCATGGCCACCTTCACCTGTGGCTCCCCGACGCCAAGGCGCTCCTGGTCGGCGATCATCTGGTGGACGAGGGATCCGTGTGGGTGGGGCCGCCCGACGGCCACATGGCGGACTACTACCGCGCGCTCGACGCCGTGATGCAGGCCGGGGCCGAGGTTGCGCTTCCAGGACACGGCCCGGTCATCTGGCGGCCAGAGCGCTCCACCGAACGCCTGCGTGCAAGGCGTCAGATGCGAGAAGATCAGATTGTGGCCATTCTGGCGGAGAGCCCAAAGACGCTGGCGGAACTCACCGCCGCCCTGTACCCAGATGTCGACCCGCGTGCCGTGCCGTTCGCGCGCCACACGGTCATCGCGCACCTCGAGCGCCTCGAGGAGCAGGGCATTGTGCGCAAAGCGATGTCAGCCGCGGACTGGATCATGCGATACGCACGCTCGGAGGAGTGAACCCACCGGTGAACCGCTTGTCGTTTGCGAAAGATCGCACTTGGATCGGGCTTTTGGCCGCGATCGCCCTGGTCTACCACGCGTATTTCGTCGTCAAGGCCTGGCGCCAACCCGTCCTTTTGTACGGGGACGCCTATTATTATGACCATTCGGCGCACGTGCTGAACACGTTGCACCTGTACGCCTATTGGAGCTGGGGTCCCGCAGCCCAGGTGACGCCAGGCTATCCGCTCTTCCTGGCGCTCGTCTATCGACTGGCAGCTCTCTTCACGCCGAGCCACGAGACGGCCATGCACCTGGCGCAGGCATGCCAACACCTGTTGGCCGTCGCGGCGAGCCTGCTCGTGTACGTCATTGCTCGCTTCCGGCTGCCGCGCTACGCGAGCTTTATCGCGGCGTTTTTATGGACGGTCTACCCCCCGGTCATCTACGCGAACGATCAGCTGCTCACGGAAAATTTGTACCTCCCGTTTCTGCTTGCGTTCGTCTGGTCGTTCCTCGTCCTGGTCAGAGACCGGACTTGGCAAAGCTTCGTCGCCTCGGGCCTGTTGCTCGCCGTGACCACGCTCATCCGCCCGAGCGTCGCGCCGCTTCTCGCAGCGCCTGCCTGCCTGTTCCTGCAACGCGAGACGCGGCGCGCCTGGACATCCACGCTGCGCAATTATGCGCTGTACATCGCCACATTTGTCGTTGCCATGGTACCATGGTGGGTGCGCAACCTTGTCGCGATGCACCAATGGATCACGACCGATCTCGACGCGGCCAATCCGCTTTTGTTCGGCTCCGATCCGACGTTTTATAAGGATACGAACATCTCCAACGGGCTGACGTACGCACAGCAAAAAGCCCTCGCCATTCACCGAATTGAGGAGGGCTTCCGCACGCACCCGCTGGCCTATCTCAAGTGGTACACGCTCGACAAACTCGGTTGGCTGTTCGGCACGCCGTGGTACAACACGGTGCTGCCGCAACACGCAGGCCTGTTGACGCGATGGACGTTCGCGTTCGCCCACCTTCACCTGGTCTGGGTGATTGTCGGAGCCATCGGCCTTGCGATAGGCTTCGGGATGCGTTATGTTCGGTGGCTGAGCTGGTTGACGGTCTTTCTCATCGTGGTTCAACTGCCCTTTATCCCCATCAACCGGTACGCGTACCCAACCATGCCCTTCTTGTTTGTGGGGGTCGGAACCGTCGTCTATCTCGTGACCGCTTGGGCGCGACTGCGGAGGGCGACGCCAAGGAAAACGGCCGCGCCGTAGCGCGAACGACTTTCATGATGGAGGCTTGTCGTGACCATGCGAATCGCTGTGCTCATCCCCTGTTACAACGAAGAACTGACCATTGGGAAAGTGGTTCAGGACTTCCGGCGCGAACTGCCGGACGCCGAGATCTACGTGTATGACAACAACTCGCGCGATCGCACCGCGGAAGTCGCGAGGGAAGCGGGCGCGATTGTGCGAAGAGAGACCCGTCAGGGCAAGGGAAACGTGGTGCGCTCGATGTTTCGAGACATCGACGCGGACGTCTACGTCATGACGGATGGAGACGACACGTATCCGGCCGAGTTCGTTCACCATCTCATCCGGCCGATCATCGAAGGAGAGGCCGACATGTGCATCGGCGACCGCCACTCCGACGGCTCGTACTCCAAGGAGAACAAGCGCCCTTTTCACAACTTTGGCAACCAATTGGTGCGCAAGCTCATCAACACCCTGTTTCACGCGGATCTGCGGGACATCATGACCGGCTACCGGGCGTTCAGCCGCCGCTTCGCGAAGACCATGCCCATCCAGAGCGAGGGCTTTGAAATCGAGACGGAAATGACCCTTCACGCGCTGGACAAGCGCTTTCGCATCGTCGAAATCCCTATTCAATACCGGGATCGCCCGCCAGGCAGCCACTCCAAGTTGAACACGCTGAGCGACGGCATTCGGGTGTTGAAGACCGTGTTTTGGATTTTCAAGGATTACAAGCCGCTCGCCTTCTTCACCGCCGTCGCCTTGATTTTGTTTTTGGCCGGCCTCGGCGTCGGCATTCCCGTGTTGTACGAGTTCTTCTCGTTTGGCCGCATCGCGAAGATCCCGTCCGCCATTCTCGCGGTCGGATTTATGGTGCTGGCGACCAACAGCCTCACGTGCGGCTTCATTCTCGATACCATCGTCCGACATCACCGCGACTACTACGAGCTCTTGCAGAACGAATTCAAAGGCTGATCACGAAGGAGCGCCGAACCCTCCATGCGACTCGGCTACGCCATCCTCATTCTTTTGAACGTCTGCCTGCTCGTCGGCGGACAGACGCTTTGGAAATACGGGCTGCAGCATCGAGACCTCCACAGCCTGCGATCCGTCATCGCGGCCATGTTCTCACCCTGGGTCGTCGCGGGCATCGTGTTGTACGTCATTGCGACGGTCATCTGGATTTTCCTGCTGAACAAGCTGTCGTTGAGCCTTTTGTACCCCCTGCAGAGCCTCGCGTACGTCCTCGCCATTCTCGTGTCCATCTTCGTGTTTCACGAGCACGTCCCGTGGATCCGATGGGCGGGCGTGCTCGTGATCCTGGCGGGCGTGGCCTTGGTCGCCGTATAGGCGGCGCACGCCCGCGCGGTGTCGTTACACGTAATACGTTCCTTCACACACCCAGTGCGCTTCCCCCGTCATCCACACGTGACCGTCTTCGCGAATCTCAATGTCGAGATCGCCCCCCAAAAGGTGAACCGTCACGCGGTTTCCCACCCAGCCTTTCTTGAAGAGGGCCGCCACACTCGCGCACGCCCCCGTGCCGCAGGCGAAGGTCACGCCCGAGCCGCGCTCGTACACCCGGAAGTCGATCTCGTCCGGGGCGAGCACCGAGACAAATTCGACATTCACGCGTTCCGGGAAATCCGGATGAGACTCGATGGCGCGCCCGACGCGTTCGACGTCGATCTCGTCGACGCGATCGACCAGTGTGACAAAGTGGGGATTGCCCATGCTCACGAGCGTGCCCGTGTAGCAACCGCCGGCTGCCTCCACGCGCACGTCCTCGCTGCGATCCGCACCGCGGTAGGGGACGGCCCCCGGGCCAAACCGAGCCACGCCCATGTCGATGGTGACGAGGCGCACGCGGCCCGCGACGTCCAGATGCACCTGCGCCGCCACAATGCCCGCCTTGGTTTCGATGGAGAAGTGCGTGGCGTCGACCAACCCGCGCTCGTAGGCGTACCTCGCCACACAGCGCAGGCCGTTGCCACAGGATTCCGCCTCCGATCCGTCCGCATTCCAGATCCGCATCCCGACATCCGCGCTGTCGGAGGGCATGACGAGAATGAGGCCATCAGAGCCAATCCCTCTGCGCACGTCGCTCACCCGCCGCGCGAGCGAGGGGAGATCGTCCGTCGGGAGGGTTGTCCGAGCCACATCGACGAACACATAATTATTGCCGAGCGCGTGCATTTTAAAGAACTGCATACCAACGCCTCCTTGAGCACGGTTGAAAAAAATCGGGCCACCCATGAAATGATTCGTTGCAAACCTGCGAGATTCCTTGTATAATGTAATCGTCCGCTGCGATGCTGATGCCAAAGCGCAGCGCGAGGAACAACAACTTCAACATGCGGTCGTGGCGGAATTGGCAGACGCGCTAGATTCAGGTTCTAGTGGGGGCAACTCCGTGGAGGTTCAAGTCCTCTCGACCGCACCAGGGATGCGAAGCCCCAGCCTTCTATCTGAAGGCTGGGGCTTCTTCACTTTGGCGTCGTCGCGCTCGCCCGCCCCCTTGGCCGTGCGACGTGCCGCGCGAGACAGCGCCACAAAGCGGCGATTCCCTCGCGCACAACGGCAGCCGCCCCGATTCGACAATCTTCGACGGTATGGGGCGCGCCCCGCCTTCTCATACTCTGAAATAAGCCTGCCGCACGGCCTCGCCCCGAAGACGCCCACACCAAGGAGCTGAGGCGAATCATGTGGTAGTCGTGTGTTTCTCGGCTGCGTTTCTCGCCGTCGTCCTCTTGACGCGCACGCACGCGTACCTTACCCAGTACTGTAGGACCGTGCTTTGGATCGCCGTGATCGCCCTCATGTACAATCTCGTGTGCCGAGGATACATGATGTGGTATCACCCAAGGTGGTGGTTCGTCACCGACAAGCTGTCGCAGCTCATCCAGATCTTCGTGCTGTTCCCTTGCACCACACTCTTGTTCCTTCGATACATGCCCAGTTCAGTGGGCCGGCGCCTCCTGCATTTCGCGCTGTTTCTCGCCGTCTACACCGCATTCGAGTTTGTGCTCGTGATGTCGCACGAGATCGAGTATTATCACGGCTGGGCGTTTGGCTGGTCCATCCTGCTCGACGCCTGCATGCTGTTCGTGATGTGGCTGCACGAACAAAACTGGCAACTTTCGCTCGGGTTCTGCGGTCTCGTCACATCCCTCTTTCTCGCCTGGTTTCACGTCCCTTTCGATACCTGATCGAAAACAGGCCAGCGCGAGCTGGCCTGAAATCCGAGTATGGAAAACGTCAACGCACGGTCTCCGCAGCCTCCTCCGGCACGAGTCCGCCCTCCCGAATGACGCGTTGATACCAGAAATAACTATCCTTCGGGATGCGGACGAGCGTGTCGTAGTCCACGTACACGAGGCCGAATCGCTTGGTGTAGCCGAACGCCCACTCAAAGTTGTCCATCAGCGACCACACATAGTAGCCGCGCAGGTTGCCGCCCTCCTCGAGGAACCGGTGCGCCGCAGCGAAGTGCCCGGCCAGATAGGTCACGCGGTCCGCGTCGTGGACAGAACCGTCCTCGACGCGATCGTCATAGGCGGCGCCGTTTTCGGTGATGTAGATGGGGATGTCGCCGTAGTCCCGGCGCAGTCGGCTGAGCAGGTCGTACAAGCCGTCCGGATACACCTCCCAGTCCATCTCCGTGCGGGGGCCGTCGCCAGGCACGTGGCGCACCCCGAGCAGGGGATCCGACGGATCGTCCGCGACCAGCGCGCGCGTGTAGTAGTTGACGCCCAAGAAGTCGATGGGCGCCGAGATCACGTCGAGATCGCCAGGTTGGACGGCGTCAAAGCCGCCGACCACCTGATCCACGCGGCGCAAGAGCTCATCCGGATATTCCCCCCTCAGGACGGGATCCAGGAACCACCGATTCTGGAACATGTCCTGCCTGTGGGCCGCGGCCAGATCCTCTGGAAGGGGCGTCGCCGCATAGACCGGCGTGAGGTTCAGCGTGATGCCGATCTCGCCCTTCAACCCGAGCGCCCGGTACAGGCGGACCGCATGGCCGTGCGACAAGAGCAGGTGATGCGCTGCGCGGTACGCGCGTCGCCAGTCCTGCAGGCCCGGCGCGTGCACACCGATGCCATACCCTAAGATGGAGGCGCACCACGGCTCGTTGTGCGTGATCCACATCGGGACGAGATCGCCGAGTTCGCGGAACAGGATCTCGCTGTACTCGAGAAAGCGGGACACGGTCTCCCGATTGTTCCAGCCGCCCTCGTCCTCCATCCACTGCGGGAGATCCCAGTGATACATCGTCGCGGCCGGGCGAATGCCGCTCTCGAGGAGCTCTGTCGCGAGCCGTTTGTAGAAGTCGAGGCCCTTCACCCAGACGCGCCCCTTCTCGGGCATCACGCGCGGCCACGCGATGGAGAATCGGTACGACGAGATGCCGAGCTCTTTCATGAGGCGCACGTCGTCCTGATAGCGGTGATAGTGATCGCAGGCGACGTCCCCGGTGTGGCCATGAGCTACTTTGCCAGGCGTGTGAGAAAAGACATCCCAGATGGAGCGGCCGCGCCCGTCTTCCTGTGCGGCGCCCTCCACCTGATACGACGCCGTCGCGGTCCCCCACACGAATCCCTCTGGAAACCTGCGCATGCTGTCATCTCCCTCGCTTCTGCATCTGCGATGGTCCACAGGACCCCGCCTTCATCCTGGATGGTGGCACGCCGCGTAGTGACCGGGCGCCACCTCCACCAGTGGTGGCTCCTGCGAACGGCACACGTCGGCGACAAGCGGACACCTGTCCGCGAACGGGCACCCTACGCGGCCCTCGAGCAGGTTGGGCGGGCGGTTCGACGTCTCCGGCAGCGGCCCCTGGTGGCGCGTGCCAGGTGTCGCCGCAAACAAAAGCCGCGTGTAGGGATGCACCGGGTGCCGAATCAGCTCAGCGGACGGCGCCGTTTCCATGACCTTGCCGCCGTATAGCACCATGATGCGGTTGCCGATGTAGCGCGCGGAGGCGAGATCGTGCGTGATGTACAGAAAGGCGATACTCATCTCCTCACGCAGTTCGTTCATCAGCTTGAGAATGCCGGCGCGTATCGACACATCCAGCATGGAGATGGGCTCGTCCGCGACGATGAATTTCGGATTGACCGCCAAGGCGCGGGCGATGGCGACGCGCTGCCGCTGCCCCCCCGACAGTTCGTGCGGGTACTTCCTCCGCGTTTCGCTGACGGGCGTCAATCCCACTTTGGCGAGCAATTCGTCGATGAGATCGCTCACGCGGCCCTGGCCGTCGCGGCGGTACTTCCGCACCGGAAACGCCAGGTGCTGTTCGATGGTCCGCGTGGGGTTGAGCGAGCCAAACGGGTCCTGAAAGACCATCTGAGCGTCCTTCCGATACGCCTTGAGCTCTCGACCCCGGATGTGCGCCACATCTCGGCCTGCCACCCAGATCTCGCCTGCCGACGGCTCAATCATGCGCACGAGCGCCTTGCCGATGGTGGACTTGCCCGATCCCGACTCGCCGACGAGCGCCAGCACCTCACCGGGCTGGAGCGAGAAACTGACGTGATCGACCGGTCGGATGAACCGCCCGCGGCCGACCGGAAAGCGGACGACGAGATCGCGCACGTCGACGAGGGCGGTCGCCTCGAGCGTCGCCTTTGCTTCAGACATGGGCGTTCACCTCCGCCTCGTTGAACAGGTGGCACTCCAACACCTTTTCGCCGGCCAGCACCTGCGACGGGCGGACGCGCTTGCAGACGTCCATGGCGTACGGGCAGCGCGGATGAAACGCACACCCGGGCGGCAGGTCCTGTAGGTCCGGCGGGTATCCTCCAATCCCCTGGATGGTCACCTCGTCCGCGGTCAACTGCGGGATGGCCTTCAGCAGCCCCTCCGTGTAGGGGTGGTGGCGCTCGGACAGCTTCAACAGGTGACTCGGCGTGAGTTCGACGATGCGCCCCGCGTACATGATGGCGACCCGGGACGCAAGCTCAGCCACCAGGCTGAAGTCGTGACTGACAAACAGAATGGCGAAACCCACCTGCTCCTGAATGCGGCGGATCTCGTCGAGAATGGACCGCTGCACCACCACGTCGAGCGCCGTGGTCGGCTCATCCATGATCACGAGCGCTGGATTGAGCGCAATCGCGATGGCGATGACGACGCGCTGGCGCATGCCGCCCGAAAGCTCGTGCGGGTAGCTCTGCAGGTGTTTTTGGTCGATGCGGACGAGATCGAGCAACTCCTTCGCCCGCTCTCGCGCCGCCTGCCGCGACAGGTCCGGGCGATGCGCCAAGATGGTGTCGACAATCTGGGTTTCCACGGTCATGACCGGGTTCAGCGCGCTCATCGCGCTCTGGAACACCATGGACATCTTGCTCCACCGAAACGCCCTAAGCTCCTTTTCGGACAGCGCGTACACATCCTGGCCCAACACCCGCACCCGGCCCTTGGTGACCACCGCGTCTCCTCGCAACAGCCTCATAATGGTGTACGCCATGGTCGACTTGCCCGATCCTGACTCCCCAACCAATCCCACAATCTCGCCCCGATGCACGGTCAGGTTCACGTCGCTCACCGCGTGCACGAGCCCTGTGTTCGTCACGTAGGCGACTGACAGATCCTCAATCTGAAGCACCGGATCTCGCGTCTCTGCCATCCGAATGCACCTCGCTTTGGTTCGCGCGAAGCTCGCGCAACAGTTTATCAACCTGCCGGCGCCTGCGCGACGTCCTGAGCCGCGGGTTCGTCACCTGATCGATGCCGAAGTTCATCAGGGCGAAGCTCGTACCAAGCAGTGCGATGCCGAGCCCGGGCGGCACGAACCACCACCACGCCCCGCTCATGAGTGCGCTGTTCTGCGTCGCCCAATACAGCATCGTGCCCCAGCTGGTCGACGCGACGTTCTCGAAGCCGAGGTACGCGAGTCCCGACTCCGCGAGTACGGCCGCCAGACAGGCGTACATCACGTTGGACGCAATGACGCTCGTCATGTTCGGCACAATTTCAAACACGATGATGCGAAGCGTGGACATCCCCGACAGGCGGGCCGCCGCGATGTAATCGCGGCTCGCGATGGTCAAGGCCATCGACCGCATCACACGCGCTCCCCACGCCCAACCCGTCAGCGCGATGATGAGGCCGTTCATGTAGGGCGTCGAGTTGTGCACGTACGACTCGATGATGATGAGCAGCGCCAACCCCGGCATGACCAGGAAGATATTGCAGAGCGCATTGAGGATGGAATCCACGATGCCACCGACGTACCCCGCCGTGACGCCAATCAGAATGGCGATGACGGTGCTGAGGAGTCCGGCGCCAACGCCGACGATCAGTGTGGTCCGCGTGCCCCAGATGAACTGAGAAAACACATCCTGCCCAAGGCTGGTCGTACCAAACCAGTGCGCGTGCGACGGTGGCTGCAGCATGCCAAACGCCGTGGACGTCGGGTTGTACGGCGCAATGGCAGGCGCAAACACGGCCACCACCAGAAACATGCCAAACAGGACGACGCCCGCGAGCGCCTTCGGATTCCGAAAGAACTGGCGCAGCGCGGAATTCCTGCGCCTCGTCGCGCGTTTCGCACGCGATTTCGCCACATCGACGGCCACAACGGTCATTCACGCCGCCCCCTTCTGCGCACGCGCGGATCAAGCCGCCCGTACAGCATGTCGACAATGAAGTTGATGACCAGTGCCGTCACGGCGATGATCAGAAACATCCCTTGAATCAGCGGATAATCCTCGCTCGCAACCGCGTTGGTCAACCCGTACCCTATGCCCGGGTAGGAAAACACCTGTTCGATGAGAATTTGCCCGCCGATGATGGACGAGAGGGCGATGGCCACAGACGTCAACTGTGGCAGCAGTGCATTGCGCGCGGCGTACGATAAAATCAGCCTCCGCTTGGGAACGCCCTTGGCCTCGGCGAACACCACGTAATCCTCGCCGAGCGTCGTGATCATGTTGTTCCGCATGCCGACAATCCAGCCGCTGATGCTGCCCACAAAGACCACGACCGCGGGCAGGATGCTGTGGTAGATCGCGCTCGCCAAAAATGGGCCGTTCAGCCCAGGCGTGACGTCGTCGCCGTACCCGTGCGCGAGCGGAAACCAGTGATGCACAAATCCGAAAAAGTAGATCAGAATGAGGCCGAGCCAGAAGGTCGGAATGGCTTGACCGAACATCGTCGCCACCGGGATCACGTTGTCTGCGGTTCCGCCGCGGCGCCAGGCGATGAGAATGCCGATCAGCGTGCCGACGACCACAGCGATGATGGTCACGACGCCAAGCAACGCGATGGTCCACGGCAGGCTCGTCGCGATGATGCTGACCACCGGAGTCGGAAAGTACTGGAACGATGCCCCCCAGTGCCCGGTCAGCAAGTTGCCCAGATATTGAAAGTACTGCTGCCAAAGCGGCCCGTTCGACAGCCCGAGCTGCTCCTCAATGGCCTTGAGCGCGGCAGGATTGATATTGCCGGCTTGCTTCGCGATCATGGCCTGAGCCGGATTTCCGGGCATGAGGCGTGGCAGGATAAAGTTCAACGTGATGGCCGCCCAAAGTGACAAGACGAGAAAACCAAATCGATTTAGGAAGTATCGCACACAACTCCCCTCCTTGATGAACGGGCGCCAGCGATGGGCCGCGCCCGTGTATCCGCTTACTTCTATCCTAGCCGCCGACCCCTCGTTCGTAAAGCGAACGCCCCATCACTTGACCGGCTTCAGGTGATCCATGATGATGGCCGCCGCCTGATACGTATACGGCGCTGGGTTAATCCAGAGGTGATTGGCCGTCGGGAAACCCGTGAAGTGGCTGTCGTTGTACTCGTACCAGAGCGCCCCATCCAGCAGCGGGATGACCGGCAATTGGCTCGCCACGAGCCGCTCAATCCGATACATCACCTGGTGCTGCACCTGCGTGTCGGTCGTCGCCGCGAATTCATTGAACCACTGGTCCACCTGCGCGTTTCGATAACCTTCCAAATTAAAGGATCCGTGCGAATCCAACATGTCGTAGTACGTGGTATAAGGCGTGGGCCCGACGTTGGTCCACGAGATGGCGAGGTCGTAGTGCGGCGTCTGGCCCGGGCCGGGGTCGATGGCGCTATAGTAGGCGGAGAACTGCTCCTCCTGCACGTTCACCGCGATCCCGACCTTTGCCAACTGCTGCTTGATGAGCAGCGCGTCCTCGTCCCAATCGCTCCAGCCGCTCACCGTGAGCAGGTTGAAGGACAGCTCCTTGCCGTGAAGCGCAAAGATTCCGTGTCGATCCTTGCGGAAGCCAGCCTGCTGCAAAATCTGAATCGCCTTGGCGTCGTTCACCGCGAAGGCGCGATCGCTCGCGGGCAAATTTGGATCCAGCCAGGACGACTGGGTCGGCAAGACGAGGCTCGTCGGCACGGCAGGCTTCTCGTAGCCCGTCTCTCCGATTTTCGAAAGGGCGTCGCGATCGATAGCCAGGCTGATCGCCTCGCGCACGGGGAGCATGGCGAGCAGCGAGTTGTGCAAGTTCGGATACAGTTCGACCGGGTCGTTGGGCGGGAACAAGTAGTGGTTGTGCGCAGGATCGGCAGCCACGAAGGTCTTCTCGACATTGGGAATGTTGATGCCGCCATATTGAATCTGGCCGCTGGCAAGCGCCAGATCGGCGCTGGAGTTGCTGGCGAACGCCGGATAATTGAGGGTTTTGACCTCGGGGGCCCCTCCGTAGTAGCGCGGATTGGCCGTGAATTGGTAGTCCTGCGTTGTGAAGGACGATACCTTGAACGGCCCGGTACCAATGGCGTTCAGGTGCGTGATCTTTGCCTTGGCCGGATCGCCAAGCGACTTCCACTGATGGGCCGGCACGATGTACGTACCCCCGAGGACGTACTGCTCGGCAAACGGGATGTTGGGCTGCGCGAACTGAAACGCCACGGTGTACTTTCCGTCGGCTTGGACACTCTTCAACTGCTGCCACACGCCGTTGGTGTCCGCGTCGGGATACCGCTTGAGGTCCTCGAACGTGAAGACGACATCCTGCGCCGTGAACGGCGTGCCATCTGTCCAGACCGCGTTTTTGCGCAGCGAAACCGTGAGGGTCTTCCCACCGTTCGAAAAATGAAAGGACGTTCCTAGCAGATTAAACTGCTTCCCAGTCGTGTTGTCGAAGTAGAACAGCGTCTCGTAGATGTTTCCCAAGGTGCCGGGCATGCTGTTGGTGCTGAACGGATTGAAATTGTCCGAAAAGGTACCCGTCACATTCGGCGCGACGGTCAACACCGAACTCCCGGACGCGCTCGCCGCACCTGCCGACGCGGACGAGGCATGACGGCTTCCATTTGCTGCACTGTTCGGTGTGCCGCACCCGGCGACACCCACCACGGCAAGGCCGACTGCAGCGGCGGCCCATCCACGATAGCCCTTCGACCGCTTCATGTTTCGTGCCCCCTTCTGCATCTCAAGATCTCGAAATCGATTTCGACTCAAGCAACAAAAAGGTGTTCCGGGAGAGCGTTCCTCGCACGCGCGCGGCCTTTCGCGCCGAAATCGATTACGTCGTTCAGGCGCTGCAAACGCTCTCATCGCTATTTTGCCACGCTGTTGAAAGCGAATGCAAGAGGGAATTGAGGGAGATTTCGATCGCGTCACGACCTTGCAGGGTTTTCTCGCTCCGAAATCGCTTGCGAGACGAGGCCGCGATCGCAGCGCAGAACGCTCACGATCGCGGCAGCTGGTCCCGGTATTGCGCCAAGGCCTGATTCAGCGTCCGGAGCGAGTCCAGGAGTTCACGGTAGACCTTGGCCGGCGCCCCTTCCCCGGTGTACGCATCAAAGAGCGCCACCACCTGCTGCGCATCCGCAAACAATACGCCATTCGGCGAATTGGGCGGGGCGCTCGTGCCTATCGCTTGAACCGATTGAAGCTGTGTGTCAAAGCTTTCGTTCCGATTCTCTTTCAGGGCCTGTTCCACGCCGCGATAGATGACGCCGCAAACGGCATAAAGCTTCGGATCGACCCGAGACTGACCTTCCATCTGGACGCCACTTGGCCCGCGCTGACCGGAAGACGAGTCCGGCGCACGCTGGGGCGTGTCACACGCGGAGACCATGAGGAGACTGATCACGGCGCACGCGATGGCCCACCCGCGTTTCACAGCGCTGCCCCTCCCTTCACAGCCCTTCACAAGTCAAAACCGCCGGCCCGCGCAAGCGGGACCGACGGCTCCGGAGGGCGCAACCGCATCTCAGCGATTGCGGAAGAAGTTCCGGTTCTTCTCGATGAACTCCTTCTCGTCCTCGGGAACAAATTCCTCTTGATAGATGGCGTTGACCGGACAAACCGGTTCGCACGCAGCGCAATCAATGCACAGATCGGGGTCAATATAGTACTGATCCGGACCTTCGTGGATGGCGTCCACCGGGCACGTCTCCACGCAGTCCGCGGCCTTTTCCCCAATGCAAGGCGACGTGATGACAAACGGCATTCGCGTGAGCCTCCCTCGAATCCTTATCGTAGATGGTGTCCCCCTTACAGATATACACCAAATCTATAGGAAAACTCAAACGAAAGTTTTTTGACCGATTGCCCCATCTTGCATCATTTTGTTGCGCGAAGCCTTGATTGGCGCGGATTCTGCAAGCGTTCGTCCCGTTTGGATGGATGTCTCCGTGTCTCGCGGATGGGCGCATAGATTTGCAACCAGGTAAGCGCGGACAACCGACTCGCGTTCGCACGGCGACGCGCCAAAAAGAACCGCCCCGTGAAGGGGCGGCAAGCGCGGATTGGGGTTCATGCACGAACCGCTTAAGCACAGGTCCAGCGCACTCTCACTGTAGCACCGAAACGTAAAGGCACGTTAAGGGCATTGTGAAGACGCCGTTGAAAGACTTTGAAATTCTCTGCCGCGCGGCGGGATGGCCGAGCGGATTTGACAACGTGACGGGCCGTTTCTCGAGACGGCGGCCCACATAAAAATCTACATAAACCTCACACGTCCTTAACATTGACCCGGTATTGTGTTCTGCGGAATCGTGCGTGTCCAGAGGATAAAGAGACGGGAAACCGAATAGGATTGGGAGGAGACAAGTCGTGGGCAAGTCCATGACGGTTCGCCGCTTAAACGCGTGGTACGGCGCACACCAGGTGTTGCACGAGATTGACATGGACATCGAGGAAAATCGCGTGACCGCCATCATCGGCCCATCGGGCTGCGGGAAGTCGACCTTCATTCGGTGTCTGAATCGCATGCACGAAACGCATCCCCAGGCCCGCGTGGAAGGCGACATCCGACTCGCGGGTGAATCGCTGTTTGACTTGGATCCGGTCGACGTCCGCCGCATGGTGGGGATGGTCTTCCAGAAGCCGAACCCGTTCCCCACCATGTCGATCTTCGACAACATCGCCATCGGATTAAAACTGGCGGGCGTTCGGCGCAGTAGCGAATTGCGGGATCGCGTGGAGCGGGCGCTGCGGATGGCGGCCCTGTGGGACGAGGTGAAAGATCGCTTGGCGAAACCCGCGACCGCGCTGTCGGGCGGCCAGCAGCAGCGCCTGTGCATTGCTCGCGCGCTTGCCGTGGAGCCGGAAGTCCTGTTGATGGACGAACCCGCTTCTGCCCTCGATCCCATCTCGACCATGCGCATCGAAGAGCTTATCGAAGAGATCAAGCAGACGTACACCGTCGTGATCGTCACGCACAACATGCAGCAGGCAGCCCGCATCGCGGACAAGACGGCGTTCTTCTACCAGGGCCATCTCATCGAGATGGACGACACGACGCAAATGTTCACCAAGCCGAAGGACAAGCGCACGGAAGACTACATCACGGGACGGTTTGGATGACAGGTCGAATCTCGCGCGAACGAAGGGACGAGCCGTATGCAACAACGCCAGGCCTTTGACATCGCCCTCAAGGAACTGAAGTTGAAACTCCTTCACATGGGTGGAGATGTGCAGGAGTCCATTCGCCACGCGGTGGCGGCTGTGCTGAAACACGACAAGGCGCTCGCAGAACGCGTCATCGAACGAGATCGGGAGGTCAACCGCCAAGACCACGAAACCGAGGACCTTTGCATCCGCCTCATCGCCACGCAGCAGCCCGTCGCGGGCGATCTTCGCAGAATCGTCGCAGGCATGCGGCTCGCCGTGGATCTCGAGCGAATGGGCGATCTCGCCGTGGATCTCGCCAAAACCGCTCTGCGCCTGACGGCGCCGCCCGCGCCCGACGTGGCGCACCACCTGCAGGAGATGGCGCAAGCGGTCGATGGCATGGTCTCGGAGGGCCTGAACGCCTACGTGAACAGCGACCCGGACGCTGCGCGCCGGCTGGCCGAGATGGACGACGCGGTGGACCGCGATTACCGCCTGCTCGTGGAACGACTCTTCGCCGACGGTCCTGACGCTAGCGGAACGCCGCAGGAACGCATGCTCATCGCGTTCTGCGGCCGTTACCTCGAGCGCATCGGCGATCACGTCACCAACATCGGCGAGAGCGTTCTGTACATCCTGACCGGCGAGCGGTCGGATCTGAACTAACCTCGACAAAACTCGACGATTCGCGAGAAACTTGTGACATAACCGTCAAAGACGGACGCCCTCGCTCCGCCTGCCACGCCGAGCGACGTGGTAGACTGGAAGCAGATGATCTTGGCTAGGAGGGTGTTGTGGTGGAAACGAAGAAAGCCGCGCAAGATCCCGTCCAGCGCCTATTGACGTTCGTCCAATACCTCGAAAAAGCCGCGTTCGCCGCGTCTGTGGCCATCCTCGCCGGCACCGCGGGCTACGTGACGATACACGCCGTCTCCTGACGGCGCTCGGCGCCTGAGGCCGCCGAGATGGAGAAGAGGGAGGGAGCGCGTCTCCGCCGCGCCACCTCCCTCTTGTCTGTTCATCCGTTTTGCCCAATCACCCGGCGCGCACCGATGTAGTGGCCGGCCCAATACGGATCTGACAAGCTGTCGATCTCGACAGACGTGCTCGCCGCATTGATGAACTGTCCATTGCCCAGGTAGATCCCATCGTGAGACGGACCGTCCCCGTATGTATCAAAAAATACGATATCCCCTGGCTGAAGCGAGCTCTTCGAAACCGGCACACCCACCTCGTACTGCGCGTAACTCGTCCGCGGCAGCTGAATGTAAAAGTGGGCGAACACATACTGAATCAGGCCCGAACAGTCGAAGGCCGATGGGCCATTGCCTCCCCATTTGTACGGATCTCCGAGGAAAGTCCGCGCATAATCGGCTACGGCAAAGCCAAGCGCGCTCTGCGTGAGCGACGCATTCGACGATCCCGGCGAACTTCCGCGGCTTGTCAGCGAAACCTGTTGAGTAGCCGCATGATGTAAAGAAGAAGGAGGGGAACTACTGGGCTTCGCAACCCGGAGCGACTCCCCAGGGTGGATGATGCTCGACGACGCGAGGCCGTTCCACGCCTCGAGCTGCGACACGGTGATGTGAAATTTTTCACTGATGGACCACAGCGAATCCCCGGGCTGGACGACGTACGTGGACGCGCCTATGCGAGACGACGAAGACGCGGAGGACAGGCGAGCTTTCGAGCCACCTTGCGAGACCACGAGGACCTGCCTTGGATGAATGATGTCGGAGGAAAGATGGTTCCATAGTTGCAACTGATGCACCGTCACGTGAAACTTCGCTGCGATGGTGTAGAGGCAATCGCCAGCGCGCACCGTGTACGTCGCTGACGAAGCCAACGCCGTGGCCGGCAGGAAGAAACCTCCCAAGGATGCGGCCAAACAACCTATGCTTGCTGCGATTCGAGAGCGCACTCGCCAAAGCCCCTTTGCTCCACAGAGATGCTTGCTTCGGGGCCTATTATACCGGGCGCCCGCAAGTTCGACAATCGTATTTTCATAGATTTGCGAACAACGATTTTGTCCCATGATGTCCAATTCCGGCGAACCTCTGTCCGGGTCTGACAAGTTTCCGCAGGGCCTCGAGTCCGATACAATGAAAGAGGTTTGAACAACGAAAGGAGTCACATCATGGCAATTGACGAAAACGATTTTCGCAAGGCCTTGGCCCGCTTCGCCAGCGGCGTGACCGTCATGACAACGGCCGCCGACGGCGAGATGGGCGGAATGACCGTGTCGGCCTTCTGCTCGCTGTCGCTGCGCCCACCGCTTGTCCTCGCGTGCATCGACGAACGCGCCAGCCTCCTGCCGCTTCTACGGCGATCCGGCGCGTTCGCGGTCAATATTCTGTCCGACGAACAATCCGGCCTGTCCAACCAGTTTGCGAGCAAGATGTCCGACAAGTTTCAAGGCGTCGCCTACGATATCGGCCCGTGGGGCCAACCCCTCCTCGCCGGCGCGCAGGCTCACCTCGTCTGCACGCTGGTTCAGGAATGGGAGGGAGGGGATCACCGTGTCATCGTCGGACAAGTCGAGGCGGCATCCGTCGATGCATCGCGAAAACCGCTCCTCTACTACGCGAGCCAGTACGGCTCGTTTCACCCTCTCTCCTGAAGCACCACAGGAGCCGCGGCCGGTGCCCCTTCCTCCACCGCTCGATGGCGCTCCCACGCCCGAGCGAGACAGGCGGATACGTACGACGCGGCTCCGGGTTTCCCCAGCTCGACCGCCCGCAGCCGCATGGCGGGTTGCGTCTCCTCAGACCAGCAGGCGAAGAGGCGGTCGAGATCAGCCAGCGTGTTGGCAATCCGTCCGGCGCCGAGCCGCTCAATGCACTTCGCGTTTTCCCGCTCTTGCCCCGGCAGCGGCTTGTAAAACACCATGGGCGTGCCCGAGGCCAAGCACTCGGCGATGGTCACGCCGCCCGCCTTCGCGATGACAAACTCCGCTTGCTGAAGATGGCTCGCCACATCGTCCGTGAAACCGATGGGCCGAATCCTCGCGCGGCCCGCTCGCCCCGCGAAAGCCTCCACTCGTTCCAGCATGCGCGTGTTTCGACCGCACATGACCTCGATGAGGTGGTGGGGAAAGTGGCGAATGAGCCGCTCGAGTACACCCTCGTACTGAGGAAACACGCCTCGCCCGCCGGTCAAGAGTACGATGCGGCGCCCACCGTCAAGGCGAGAGAGCGCACACCGGCGAAACTGATCCCGCACCGGAATGCCGCCCACCTCCACGCGGACGTCCGCGCGAAGGCGGCGAACATGGGCCGCCGCTTCCTCCGTCGGCACGACGATGAGATCCGCATTCCCATGCACCCATCGGCTGTGCACCGCGAAATCCGTGAGCACCACGGCCACCAGCGGCCGCGGACCTGGCGGCAGCTTCGCCAGCGCGTGGTCCGGAAACAGTTGCACAATCACGTCCGGATGAAAATCTCGGATGGCGCGCCACGCCGCTTTGCGCGAAAAACGCGCCAAAAACGCCCACAGAGGGTGACGAATGGAGAAGTTTTTCGTCCAATCGTAACTCCAGCCGTAGAGCGCAGGCGCGTAACGCGTGGTCCATTCGAAAATTCGCTCGTTCACCCTCGCGAGCGATGCGTTGGTCTGCCGAAACGTGTCCACCGCGCGAACTTCCGCTCCGAGATCCCGCGCGAGCGCTTCCGAGAGCGCTCGCGCCACCTGGACATGCCCGTCGCCAAATGAAGCATAGAGCAGAAGACACCTCATGAGTCCAGGGACACAACCTCACCGCGGCCTTGGCCGTCGGCCATTGCGCCTTCGCGGCCCGGGAGCGAGCCTTCGCCAAACATCTCGATGATCTTCTCCTTGGAAGCGACGACGAGCTTCGGCTGTAACACATCTCGATGGGTCTCCAGGATATGATCCGCGTCCGGATTCACCATTCTCAGGATATTGGTCAGGTGCCAGCTGGTCACCGCGCGCACGAACGGATTGCGGAGCGGGTACGTGTGAAAGCCGAAGTGCTCGATGCCGCGATGGATCATGGTGATGCCATACAACACCTGGGCGTCTCGATATTTTTCATGTTGAACCGCTCTCGCGAGCGCAGGAAGTGAGACGCGCGCTTGCCTCAGCAGCCGCACAATGGCCCGCACAATGTTCGTGTCCTCGCGAAGCGCCCGTTCGATGAGCGCGTTGTTCATGTGCATTTCCACGACGGGATCGCCCGGACGAACCACAATCCCGTCCACCTCGAAGGTCCGACCGAGATACCGACGGCGGGCAACGAAAAACAGGTGCTCTGTGCCGGGCTCGAGTTCCTCCAGGTGCAGAGCGCGATGAAATAACGCTTCCCATGCATCAAAGACCGCCCGCGCTGCCCGATTAGGCATGGTCTCCCCTCCCTACTCGCATTCCGACGCGAGCACGAATGTGTATCCGCGTCTGCGCACTTCCTCGACCACGGCCGGGACGGCCGCAATCACGCTTTCCGGCGCACCGCGCTCTGCGCCCGGGGACTCATCGCTGTCGTGGAGCACGATGACCGAGCGCGCGTCGAGCTTGGCGACAATCCGGCGCACCAGTTCCTCCGGCGGCGTTCGTCGCCAGTCGCCCACCATGACGCTCCACAGCAGCATCGACATGCGGCGCCGCTTGAGCACGACGAGCGTCGCCAGGTTGCACGCTCCCCAGGTCGGCCGGTAGACGCGGGGCTCGATGCCGAACCGCTGCGCCAAGACGTCCTTGGCCCCCACGCACTGGCGCGCCGTGAGTCCGGGGGGCAACAGCGGCACAAACCAATGCCGATACCCGTGCACCTGCACTTCGTGCCCCTCCGCCAACATCCGCTCGACTATCTCGGGATGGCGGAGCGCGTGCTCGGCGATCACGAAGAACGTGGCTCTTGCTCCCGCTTCCCTGAGCGCGTCCAAAAGCCGGGGCGTGTACACGGGATGAGGCCCGTCGTCAAAGGTGAGCGCCACACACCCGGGCTTCGGCGTCCTGCGGATACACGAGCGCCCGAGGCCCCGAGTCCAGACGAACGGCAGCCCCGCATACACCACGAGAACGGCGAGGACCACGGCGATCAACCACTCGATCACGACATTCCCTCTCACGTCGGAAGAAGCTCGGGCGGCCACTCCGGCGACACGGAGCGGCACGGCAGCTTCTTCGTGGCATACAGTATGATCTTTTGCGCGATGCGCTCCGCCGCACCACAGCTTGGCATTGCACTACAGGCCTCGCGCATGCGGCTCAGAATCGACGGATCTTCGCGCACGGAGAGCAAGAACGCCTGAGCTTCCGCCGGAGACTTCACGCACACCGCCACACCCGCCTGCTCGGCGAAGCGCGCGTTAGCCTCCTCCTGACCGGGAATGGGCCGGTAGATGAGGAGGGGCAAGCGCATCGCAATGGATTCGGTCAGCGTGAGTCCGCCGGGCTTCGTGACGATGAGATCCGCCATCGCCATGTACTTCTCGATCTCATTGGTGTATCCGAACACGCGGACGCGCTCGCTCTGAAGGGCGGAGAAGCGGCGCTCCAGTCGGCGATTGTGGCCACAGATGATGAGATACTGCATCCCCGACTCGGGAATGAACGACTCCCACACGCCGGGATCGGCCAGAATCCCGCTCCCGCCTCCCATGAGCAAGATGATAGGGATGTCTTCTTGAAATCCGATTGAACGGATCAATTCAGCCCGATGCGCCAAAAGGCGCTCGACGTTTTCCTCCCTGAACTTCCGCCTGAGCGGGATTCCAACGACATCCACCGCGTCTTCCGGAATCCCGTAAGAGACGAGATCCCGCTTCACCTCGTCCGTGGCGACGAAGTAGTGGTCCGCGAAGTCGTGATACCATTGGCGATGGGCCGTGTAGTCCGTCACGATGGCCAGATTCGGAATATCGATTTTCCCCGCGCGGCGCAGTTCGCCGACGACCCCCATTGGCGTCGGAAACGTGCTCGCGATGCAGTCAGGTCGGTAGTACGCAATGTACTCCTCGATGCGCTCAATACCGATGTGGTTGACATATCGCTGAAGCGCGGAATCCGGGTCGATGCGCGACATGGATTTATAAAAAAGGCCGTACAAACCCGGCGCCCGCTTCACGCCCTGAATCAGGCTGAACTTCGCAAACGAGCGCAGCGCTGGATTCAGGAGCCCGACGTAGTCGACCACTTCCACTTCGGCATCTTTTTCCTTGAGCGCCTCCATCACGGCGTACGCCGCCTGGTTGTGCCCCGAGCCAAAGGACGCGGTCATCAGCAAAACGCGGCGCATTCGTCTCGCCCCCTCAAATCTTCCACAGCTCTATTCTAAACTTGAAGGATTCACCGGACAACTGAAGACAACTTTTGTTCTCCAAAAGAACAAAGCGGAGAAGGCATGGCGAACGCCTTCTCCGCTTATGGTATTCGTTGTCCGGCCCGAATAGCCGAGCCAAATGCGCGTTACGCCGCAGACCGCCCGCTCCGAGCCGCGGACCGCCACACCACAAAGCGCACGACAAGCTGGATGATGAGGATCAGCATGAGCAGGACAAATCCTGCCGCATAGGCCAGCTGGCGGGCCTGCGCGTAGGGCTCGTCCAGGTACGTGTACGCGACGTACGTCAGGTAGCCCACCTGCGAATGGGTCAGCGCGAGCGACGGATTGTTTGAATTCCATCCGGCCGTGTAGAGGAGCGGAGCGGTCTCCCCAAGGCCAATGGCGATGGCGAGCAACAGGCCCGTGGCCATTCCGGACGCAGCTGGACGCCAAACCGTCTTCAAAATGGCTTGCGTGCGCGTCATTCCGAGAGCCCAGGCGGCTTCCCGCTGCAACAACGGTACCTGCTGCAGACTCGTGTCTGTGGTCCGCAAAATATAGGGCAACATGATGAGCGTCAGCGCTACGCCGCCTGCCAGCGCGGAAAATCCCCAATGGAAGTGAAGCACCAACAACAAATAGCCGAAGTAGCCAATGACGATGGACGGCACGCCGGACAGGACCTCGGCCACAAACCGGATGACGGCGGCGAGGCGCGGCGGCGCGAACTCCGACGTGAAAATCCCACCCAGAATACCGAGCGGCGCGGCGAACACCACGCCGATGAACACGAGCTCGAAGGTGCCGAGAATGGCGTTTTCCAAGCCACCCGCAATCCCCTGCGTGGGTTCAAACAGCATGGACAAGCGAAACGAACGAATGCCCTGCCACAACACGGAGCCGACGAGATCAACGAGACCAAAGAGAACCAGCGCAAACGCCAGCCACGCGAGTCCCCAACCCAAGGCACTCTTCCACTTGCGCCGACGCCGTCTCATGGCGCAACCACCCCTCCGCGGCGCCGCGGGCGAACCAGCCATCGCGCCACGAGGTTCGTGGCAAGGGTGATGGCGAGAAGGAGCAGTGCGAGCTCAGAGAGCGCGTGGACAGCCATGCCCGAGGCGTCCGTCTCCGCGCTGTCCAACTGGTTCGCAATGAACGCGGCCATCGTGGAAATGGGGCTGTACAGGTTCTGTGGCAGGATGTTCGTCGCGTTGCCGGACACCATGAGCACGGCCATGGTCTCCCCCATCGCGCGCCCCCAACCGAGCGCGACGGCGCCAATAAAACCTTCGCGGATATACGGCAAAGCGATGTAGCGGACCACTTCCCATGACGTCATGCCGATCCCGAGCCCGCCCTCGCGCGCAAGCAGAGGCACCTGCACGAGCAGGTCGCGGGTAGTCGCCGTGATGATGGGCACAATCATCATGGCGAGGACGATGCCACTCGCCAGCAGGCTGTACCCTGTCCCTGTCTGTCCCCCGAAGAATGGGATGAAGCCGAGGACGGATTTCAAAAAGGGCGCAAACGCATTCGCAATCCACGGAACGAGCACAAGAATGCCCCAGAGGCCGATGACGACACTCGGAATGCCTGCCAACAGCTCCACCAAGATGTTGAGCAGGAAACCGAGCGGTCCACGCACGCGGTACGCCAGAATCAGCGCGGTTCCGACCGAGACCGGCACCGCGATGACGAGCGCGATGACGGACGACAACAGCGTGCCGACGATGAACACCAGTGCGCCGTAGGACGCGCCGGCGGGCGCCGTGATGCCGTTTCTGTGCGTCAGGGCGCCGTACAGATTTCCCATGTCCCAGCGCGTTTCGGTGAGAAAGTGTATCCCCATGAAGCGGATGGTGGGAATCGATTCAACCAACACGATGGCAGCAATCGAGACCAGGAACACGGCGGGGCTGGCGGCCCCGATGGCCGCCAGCACCCGAAAGCCGCGATCCCAGCCCTTGGCTGCCTTTGAAACCTTGCGCACGGCATGCCCTCCTGGTCTATCGGTTTCAGCCTTTGATCTTCTCGATCTGCGCCTCGCTCTTGGCGTGCACGCTCGTCGGCAGCGGCAGGAAGTGCACGGGCGTCAAAAACTTCGCGCTGTTGCCTTCCGACGGGTTGATAGCCCAATTCAAGAACGCCTTCAGCGCGTCCGCTTTGGCCGCATTCGGCTGATCGTCTTTCACGATGAGGTATTCGAAGTTGATGATGGGGTACGAGTTCGCGCCCGGCTCGTCGATGAGCGAAATCCGCTCGTCGGCCGGCACGTTCTTCACGCCCTCCTGCGCAGCGGCCTCGATGGTCGCACTGGTCGGCAACACGTACTTGCCGGCTTTGTTTTCAAGCGCCGCGTAACCAAGCCCCTGTTGGACCGCCTTGTCCAACCAGCTGATGCCCACATAGCCGATGGAATACGGCGTCTTCGCGAGCGCGGCCACTACGCCCTGGTTGCCCTTAGCACCAATTTCCGTCTGCAGACCTGGCCACGAGATGGTAGTGCCATACCCGTAATTCTGGTTCCACGCTGCGCTCGACTTGCTCAGATACTGGGTAAAGAGGAACGTGTCTCCGGAGCCGTCCGAGCGCACCACGGGCTTGATAACCTGATGCAGGAGCTTCACGCCCGGGTTGAGCGCTTTGATCTTCGCGTCGTCCCAGTACTGGATCTTGCCTTCATAGATCTCGGCGAGCACTTCGCCGCTCAGGTGGAGGTGACCCTTCACGCCAGGCAGGTTGTACATGATCTGCTGCGCAGAAATAGCCACCGGGATGTTCAGCATATCGGGATGCTGCTGAATCTGAGCGTCCGCCATGTACGCGTCCGACGCGCCGATGTCCGCCGTACCAGCGATGGCATCGGAGATGCCCGTTCCGCTCCCGGTCGACGCAGCGGTCATCTGCACGTCGGGGTGAAGCTTATGGTAGGCAGGAATCCACTGCGCGTTGAAGAGCGGATACAACAGCGACGATCCCGTCTCGGTGAGCGTGACATTCGCGACGCTGGCCGCCTGCTGGGACGAGTTGCTGGGCGCAGCGTTCTGCGTCGACGAAGACGAATTCGATGTTCCGCACCCCGCCACGACACCGACTGCGGCGACAGCCGCCAGACCCGCAAACCACTTCGAACGCAACTTCACGCAAAGGTCCCCCTTATCGTCTTCTTTGCTACGTAAGTTTGAGGCGGAAGCAGCAAAACCATCCGCCGCCCTCGAGGATGAGCGTAGCAAGGGGATGTGAAGGCGCCTTGGAGAGATGCTGAATTTGGTGTGAAGATTTGTCGGAAAGAGCTTCACAAACTTTACACGGGGTTTACAAACGAGGGCAGGGCGCCTCCGTCAATGCAGGCGCCCCGGTGCACAGAGGAATTGCGCGAACCACTCGGCGAAGCGATCCGGTTGTTCGAGGTGCGGCGTATGACCCGCGCCGTCGATGCGGACGTGCATGGCGTTTCGCAGGCGGGATCGCATGCGTTCGGCAATGCCGGTGAACTTCGCATCCAGCGCTCCCGTGACCAGCGCGACAGGCATCGCAAGTTGGTCCAACATGTCCCAATACGACGGCTGCCGCCCCGTCCCCAACCCGCGCAGGCTCTGCGCGTAGCCGCGCGCGCTGCCCGAGAGACGAACGGCGCGCTGAAGGGCCTTCGCCTCCTCGGGCAGCGCCTCGTGCGTTGCAAAGATGGGGCGGCGCTCCCATTCGGAGACGAACCACTCAAGACCGCGCGCTTCCATCTCGTCGGCCAGGCGGTCGTCTTCATGCCTTCGCGCCTCGCGCTCGCGCGGATCTTGGATGCCTGGCGAGGCAGACTCCAACACAAGCGCCCGCACGCGGTGAGGAAAATGGATGGCGAATGCGAGCGCCACCCGCCCGCCCATCGAGTAGCCGACCACCTTGCAGGACGAGATGTCGAGTTCGTCCAGGAGTGCGTCGAGATCGTGCACCGTCTCGTCCATGGAAAGCCGCGCAGCGTCCTCGGGCACGTCGCTCGCCCCGTGCCCCAAGAGATCCGGCAGGATGGCCGACGGCTGGCAGCCGAAGCGGAGCATCCGTTCGAGCACGGGCACGAACACGTCGCCGGCACCGGTGAAACCGTGCAGAAATAGGCATGGCTCGTCCCCCGGGATGAAGCGGTACGCGTATCGAACACCTCGGACGAAGGCCGTGCGCTTCATAGCACACTCACGCCCATCGCGCTTGCGAGCCGCGCGAGAATGTCCCGGTACACCTTTGGGCTCTCGTCGTTTGGAAAGCGAGCCTCCACGACCGTGAGCCCTGATCCACGCATGCCTTCGCCCACCGCGGCCAGGAAGTCGTCGCCGCCGCTCGCGCACACGTACCTGCCTCCGTAGGCGCGCACGATGGGCGCGAAGTCGAGTTCGTGCGGCGTGGTGAACCAATGGAGCGCTTCGGGCCTATCCGCCTGCGCGAGGTGTCGAAAGATCCCGCCGCCGCCGTTGTGGACGAGTACGACGACGAAGGGAGACGCCAGTTCGCGAGCCGCGGCGAGCCCGTTCAAGTCGTGGTAAAACGACACGTCGCCAATCGCGAGGAGCGTCGGCTTCCCCGACGCGATGGCGTGGCCGAGCGCCGTCGACGTGACGCCGTCGATCCCGCTGGCGCCGCGATTCCCGTGCACGTCGACGCCCGCCCTCGGCCGCGCCAAGGCGTCCGCGTCCCGAATGGGCCGGCTGTTGCCAAGCACGAGCACGTGCCCCGCATTCAGGGACTCGACTGCCAGCCGCACCGCTTCTCCCTCAAACCAGGGCACGAATTCCGCGAGCGCGCGCCGCGCGACCTCGGCTGCGCGCCGCCAAGCCGCCCTGTATTCGCGCCAATTGCCATACACGCGCACCTCTTCGAGCCACGGCGTCGGATCTCCGACGACGATGTGCGTGGCCAGGTGCCCGCTGTCGCGATACAGCGGCGTCTCGTCAAACACCACAACTTCGGCCTTTGCGCTTTGCAACCAAGAGGCGAGCGCCTTGGACGTCGGCTCGCCGCCAAACCGCAGAACGAGATCGGGAGGTTCCGGCGCAGCGCCGGCGCGGAGGACGAGATCGTAATACGGCGCGCTCGCCTCGCTGTCGCGGCATTGACTCAAGATGTCCGCCAGGAGAGGAATGCCGCAGGCGGCAGCGAACCGAGCGACGCCCTGCGCCAACCGGCCAGGCCGCATGGGGCCGGCGACGACGACCGGCCGCTCGGCCCGGGCGAGCGCCTCCTCCACCTGGGCGATCGCGGCAGGCGCGCACGCTGGACTCGCGGCAGGCTGTCCCTGAATGGCGGGAAGCTGCGCAAGCCCGGCGCATTCGCTTCTCTTGGGAGGCAGGAGAGGTTCTCGAAACGGCAGATTGATGTGCACGGGCCCCTCGGGGACGGTCCTCGCGGCGAGCCCGGCGCGCAACGCCAGGCCGCGTAAGTCGAGCGCGAGGTGGGCCCTGTCCTCCGGCGTTGGCGCTTCACAGGCCCACTTGACGTGCGCGCCAAACAGATTTGGCTGGCGAATGGTCTGATTGGCCCCGACCTCGCGCAACTCGGCGGGTCGATCCGCCGTCAGCACGACGAGCGGGACGCGAGAGAAGTACGCCTCGACGACCGCGGGGTACAAATTCGCGACCGCCGTGCCCGACGTGCAGACCACGGCCACCGGCTCCCCCGACTGTCGAGCGAGGCCAAGCGCAAAGAAGCCGGCGGATCGCTCGTCCATATGGGACACGAGCCCGATGCCGCCATGCTCGAGAAGCGCAAACACGACAGGCGTGTTGCGCGATCCCGGCGAGATGACCGCGCGCCGCACCCCGCTCGCGTACAACCCGTCCACCAGCGCGTGCACAGGCCACAGATCCGAATTCAAGGCCCCACCTCCTCCTGAACGCCCAAGGCCTCGCGCATCGGCCGGAGCTTGAGTTCGCTCTCCTCCCACTCCGCGACCGGATCCGAGCCCTCGACAATCCCACACCCAGCGAAGAGCACGGCTTCCCCAGCCGCCACGAAGGCCGAGCGCAGGCATACGTCGAGCTGACCCTCACCCTCGGCGTACGTGCCAAACGCACCGCTGTAATATCCGCGCGGCCAGCCCTCGTGGGCTGTGACGTAACTGGTGGCCTCGCGCTGTGGGGCCCCCGCGACCGCCGGGGTCGGATGGAGCGTTTTTGCGACATCGAGGAGTCCCACCCCAGGGTTCAGCCGACCCGTCACCTGCGTCCGCAAATGCTGCACGTTCGCCAACTTGACTACCGAGGGCTCCGGTTGGGCCTCGACGCGCTCACACAGCGGCGCGACCGCTTGCAGGACGTGATCGACCACGGCTTGATGCTCCCGCCGATGCTTCGCGCTCGCGACGAGTTCGGCCGCAAGCTGTTGGTCCTCCTCGTCACTCCGCCCCCTGCGCGCCGTGCCGGCGAGGCAGTCGATCTCGACGGTCCGCGCATGCACGGAGCAAAGCCGCTCGGGGCTAGCGGCCACAAGCCACCGACCCTGCCACGAGAGCGCAAAGACGTGGCTGTCCGGATACCGCGAAGCGAGGAGCTCGAG
This sequence comes from Alicyclobacillus sendaiensis NBRC 100866, assembly GCF_001552675.1. GTDB lineage: Bacteria > Bacillota > Bacilli > Alicyclobacillales > Alicyclobacillaceae > Alicyclobacillus > Alicyclobacillus sendaiensis. Next base: position 3,205 of record NZ_BCRQ01000023.1, on the reverse strand, counting down.
GGCCTCGTCCAGCGGACGCGTCACGTGGCCCGTGACGTAGCGCGCCACCACCACCTTGCTGAGGCGCCCCTGGCGAATTTCCCGGAGCGCGCGCTGGATTTTGTCCGTAAATCGGCGAAAGTCCTCAGGAGCTTCGAACGCGGGGCGTTCCTCCGATGACTGGTCCTCTCCGTGGATGTCGAGGAGGTCCATCACGTCGGCCCGCACGTCCATCTCGTCCGCGCCGCGAGGCGGGAGGTAGAGCACCTCCGCCACGTCCGACGAAGCCGCCTTGGTGAGGTACAACCTCGGCGCAAACCAGATGGACTTCGGCCAAGCGGCCCACATGCCGAGCGGAAGGGCGCGGAAGTCGAACGGAACCGCGCCAAACCATGGGAGGCCGGGAGGGAGCTGCTCTTCCGCAAAGCGAGCTTTCAAATCCTCCCAGTCATCGTCCGAACTCGCCACCAGCCGGCGGTACACGCCCACCCCAAAACGCTCGTCCCCACTCGGCGGACGGCTGTACACGGCGGGCTCCCAGCGATGCCAGTGCGCGAGCGACGCAAGCGAGCGATCAAACGGAACGCGCAGCCGAACGGGCGCGTCGGACGGTCCGCGCGCCGACCTTTCGGAAAACGCCTCGACGATTCGCGCCATGAGGCTTTGTCGCAGCGCTTCACGCGCCGTCACGCTCATCCCTGCATCACCCACTTTCTCATCTCGTAACGCATCAACTTGCCGGACGCCGTGCGAGGCAGTGCATCGACTTGCCGAATTTCAGCCGGCACCTTGTAGTGCGCGAGCCGCGCCCGAAGCTCTTCGCGCAGCGCGCGCGCCATCTCGTCCGTGAGCACTTTGCCCGGCTCCAGCACGACAAATGCAACAGGCACCTGTCCCCACTCGTCGTCCGGCTTTCCCACAACGCCCGCATCCACCACACCCGGAAGCGCGAGCATCTGCGACTCAATCTCGGCCGGGTACACGTTTTCCCCGCCCGACACGATGAGGTCCGCGCGCCGGTCCAACACGTACAAAAAGCCGTCTTCATCGAAGCGCCCGATGTCGCCGGTGTGCAGCCATCCCCCGGACAGGGCGCGTTCCGTCTCCTCTTTTCTGTTATAATAACCAGCGAATACAGTCGGGCCCTGCACCAGGATCTCGCCCTCGACACCCGGCGCCGTGGTGGGGCCGTTTGGCCCCTGCACGGCAATGCGCGTGTTGGCGAGCGGGCGCCCGGAGGATCCCATCTTGCGCAGCGCGTCCGCCAGGTCGATGGTGGCCACCTGCGTGTTGGTCTCCGTGAGTCCGTAGCTCTGCGCGACGGGCAGGCCGAGTTCAAGCGCCCGCTCCAGGACGGGGCGAGGACAGCCTGCGCCGCCCATCAGCATCGCGCGCAGACGCGACGGGTACGGCCCGCGCCGCAGCTTCAGCAGGCGCGCGAGCATCGTCGGCACGAGCGACACCAGCGTGATTTCGCCGGAGGCCAAGGCGCGATCGACCCGCTCCGCGTCGAATCGGTCGTGCACGACGGCTGTCGTCCCGTAAATGAGGCTTCGCATGAGCACGCCCATGCCGCCGACGTGGAACAGCGGCATGGGAACGAGCCAGTGCTCGTCGGGATCGAGGCCGAATTGAAGGACCGACGCCATCGCGCTGTACCAATGGTTTTGATAGGTGATCATGGCGCCCTTCGGTCTGCCGGTGGTTCCGCTCGTGTACACGATGGCGTGCACGGAGGTCAGCGACACGTCCACGGATGCGACGGGGAACGCCCCCGCCGGCGACGCCTCGGCCTCCCAGGCGCGTTCCGACACCAGGACGGTCTGCACGGGGCGCGACACCGCGTCAGCCACTTGCGACGCGAGGGGCGCCGCCGATTCGTCGCAGAGCACAATCGACGCCCCGGAGTCCTCGAGTTGATACGCCAATTCCGTCGGCTGCAGGCGCCAGTTGAGCGGCACCAATACGGCGCGAAGCAACATCAGCGCGTGCAGACAGAGCGCGTGCAGCAGACCCTGATGGCACATCACGCCGACGCGATGGCCCGGGCGAACCCCGAGCGCGAACGCTCTCGCCGCCATCGCCGTCGCCGCCGCGTGCAACTCCCCGTAGGTGATGGCGCGGTGGTCCGACTGAAGGGCCACGCGCCGTGGCCTGCGCTCCGCGTGGATGGACAGCCAATCCGGGAGGGAAACGATGGGCGCCTGCGCGCTCTCTAGATTCATGATGGCCGCTCACCCCCGCCTTCAAACGCGGTTGTCCACGGGCGTGAACTCGCCGGTTCAGGGCAACCGCGGGAACTTGCTGAAATCCGGTGGACGCTTTTCGAGGAACGCGCGGGCGCCCTCCTTCGCCTCGTCCGTCATGTAGTACAGCATGGTGGCATCGCCGGCAAATTGCTGCAGCCCGGCCGCGCCATCGGTATCCGCGTTGAACGCCGCTTTCAGGAAGCGGATGGCAATCGGGCTCTTCTCCAGGATTTCCTTCGCCCAGCGGATCGATTCCTCCTCGAGCCGCTCCAGCGGGACCACCGCGTTGACGAGCCCCATCTGCAGGGCTTCCTGCGCGTTGTACTGCCGGCAGAGGAACCAGATCTCCTTCGCCTTCTTCTGGCCCACGAGCCGCGAGAGAAGCGAGACGCCGTAGCCGCCGTCGAAGCTTCCGACCTTCGGCCCCACCTGGCCGAACACGGCGTTCTCCGCCGCAATGGTCAGGTCGCAGCAGACGTGGAGCACGTGGCCTCCGCCGATGGCGTAGCCCGCTACCACCGCGATGACCGGCTTTGGCAGCGTGCGAATGAGCCGCTGGAGATCCAACACGTTCAGCCTCGGGACTCCGTCGCCGCCGACGTAGCCGCCGTGACCGCGCACACGCTGATCGCCTCCCGAACAAAACGCCTCGTTCCCTTGGCCGCGCAGCAGCACGACGCCGGTGGAGCTGTCGTCGCGGATGTGTTGAAAGGCGTCGATCATCTCCATCACGGTCTCAGGCCGAAACGCATTTCGGACCTCGGGGCGGTTGATGGTGACCCGCGCAATGCCTTCGGCCCGCTCATAGATGATGTCCGTGTATTCTTTGACTCGCTCCCAATTGAGCGCCATGAGTAAAGCCTCCTCGCGCCATGTGTTTAGGCTCTATTCGTGTCCGATCTCGTCGATTGACGCGAACTCATTATAGACCTTGTCCCATAGGGCTGCAAAAGCGATGGACGGTTGCCGTCCGTGTC
>NZ_BCRQ01000022.1 GCF_001552675.1 Alicyclobacillus sendaiensis NBRC 100866 | reverse complement strand
CCTTTTTCTCGTGTGGCTTGCAACATTTGCGGTATTGCGATATACCTCTGAAATGACTCGAACATGTTTCTACTCCTTGAGGCGAGAGGGGTTTCCGCATGATTCAAGTTTGCGCGCTACACCGCCTCTCTCTGCCGCTCAAGTTTCCCATGGAGACGGCTCATGGCCCCATTCGCGAGAAACAGGCGATCCTCGTGCGGATGATCGATGAGGAAGGGGCTGAAGGTTGGGCCGAATGTGTGGCGCTCGCGGAACCGACGTACACAGAGGAGTGCACGGACACCGCCTGGGCCATGCTCGTCCAGCATCTCGTGCCAAGATTGGCGAAATGGCTTCGGAGTCAAGCGACGGGGGCAGATCCGAGGAGTGTCGGCGCCGCCTTTCACGACGTGCGCGGAAATTTCATGAGCAAGGCTGCGCTGGAAATGGCGATGTGGGATTGGTACGCGGCGAGGACGGGTCAGCCCTTGACCACGCTGCTCGGAGGCGACCGTGATCGGGTGGAAGTCGGCGCGACTATCGGTTTGTCCGAATCGCTGGATGCCCTGATTCGGTCCGTGGACAAGGCGGTGGAGCAGGGATTTCGCAGGGTGAAACTGAAGATTGCGCCGGGGCGGGATCGCGCAGCTATCGAGGCGATCCGCCGGCGTTACCCGGACCTTGCTCTTGCGGCCGATGCCAATGGGAGTTATCGCCGAGAAGACGCCTCCGCGCTGCAACAGCTCGACGCATACCAGCTCCAGTTTATCGAGCAGCCGATTCCAGAAGGCGACTGGCTTGATTTGGCCGATCTCCAAGGGGCGCTCAGAACCCCCATTTGCCTGGACGAAAGTATTCGGACGGTGCGAGAGCTGAAGCTCGCGGCTCGGCTCGGCGCGGCCCGCGTGTTGAACGTGAAGCCTGGACGGCTAGGTGGGTTTCAGGCGACGTTGGATGTCCTACACCTGGCTCGTGAAGCCGGGATGTCCGCTTGGGTCGGGGGAATGTACGAGACGGGCGTTGGCCGTGTGCACGGGCTCATTGTCGCTTCCTTGCCTGTGATGCGGTACGCGACCGATCTCGGCCCGAGCGATCGATACTTCGAACAGGACGTGCTCAAGGCCCCCATTGTCTTCGCCGAACCAGGCATGATCACGGTCCCGCAGTGCGCCGGCGTGGCGGATTGGGTCGATCTCGACGCCGTACGTCGGTTTTCGACAGCCACTTGGACGGTTGACCTGCGCAAGCTCTGAAGTCGCGTTCGAACATTGGACACCATTTGCCAACAGGATTTTTGGGGCTCGGTGTCGAAGTGGGTCAGCGTGTGTCGTGGGGGTCGAATGTGCCGCGGGGCAAGATGTTCACGCTTGTTGGACAGACAAGAGAGAAGAACATGGTCACACTACATCATGGGATGAGGGGTAGATCCACACAGTGATTGAAATGCAGGACGTCTGGAAGGAGTATCCCAACGGGACCCAGGCCCTGAATGGCATTTCGGTCCGCATTCAAAAGGGCGAGTTCGTGTACATCGTCGGCCCGAGCGGAGCCGGAAAGTCGACCTTCATCAAGTTGATGTACCGCGAGGAGCGACCGACGCGCGGGCACATCTTCATCAATGGATTCAACATCGAAAAGTTGAAGGATCGCAAAATCCCCTTTCTGCGCCGGACCATCGGCGTGGTCTTTCAGGACTTCAAGTTGCTGCCCAAACTGACAGCGGCGGAGAACGTTGCGTTTGCGCTCGAGGTCATCGGAGCGCCACCGAAGTACATTCGCAAGCGGGTTCGAGAAGTTCTTGAACAAGTGGGTTTGGAAGATAAGATGAACATGTATCCGCATCAGTTGTCGGGCGGCGAGCAGCAGCGCGTTGCCGTCGCAAGGTCGCTCGCGAACAACCCGGCCGTGGTCATTGCGGACGAGCCGACGGGAAATCTGGACCCAGAGACGTCATGGGACGTGATGCGCCTTTTTCAGCGGATCAACGATCTCGGCACGACCATCGTGATGGCGACACACAACCGGGAGATTGTCAACACGATGCGCAAGCGCGTTATCGCGATTGAGAATGGCGTGATCGTGCGAGACGAGGAGAAAGGGTATTACGGCTATGATGACTAGATGGCTGCGGCACGTGCGTGAAGGGTGCAAGAACGTCGTACGTAACGGGTGGATGTCGTTTGCGGCGTTGAGCGCCGTGATAGTGACCCTTGCGGTGCTCGGCTTTTCCCTGATTCTGACGTTCAATGTGCAACAAATGTCGAACAGCGTCACGGGGCAACTCGAGTTTAGTGCCTTCTTGAACGTGAACGCATCGGAGAAGCAGGGTGAGCAAGTGGCGCAGGAGATCCGCGCGTTGCCGGGCGTCGCGTCCGTGCAGGTGATCTCCAAGAACGAAGGGCTTCAGCAGATGAAACGAGAGTTGGGCCAGGAATTGAGCGACGTGCTGAACGCCTTCAAACAAAACCCGCTGCCCATTCAGATTGTGGTGAAGCCGCAGGACCCGCATCAGATTGACCGGCTGGCGAAAGAAGTGAGCGAGATCCCGGGGGTCGCGGCCGTGCGCGATCCGCACAAGCTGGCGTCCAGCATCTTTCGCACGTTGGCCGTCGTGAGGGACATCGGCATCGTGTTTGTGGTGGGGCTCGTCATCACGTCGATGTTCCTCATCTCGAACACCATCCGAATGACCATTTTTCACCGCCGCAGAGAGATCGAGATCATGAAACTGGTCGGTGCGACCAACTGGTTCATCCGCTGGCCGTTCATCATTGAGGGCATGATCATCGGGCTCATTGGCAGCGTGATCCCGGTGGCCCTTCTCGTGTATGGTTACCGATCGCTCTACGTGAAGGCGAAGGGCGTGTTCAGTGGGCTGGCATTTCCACTCGTCCAGGCGAGTCAGATCGAGGTCAAGCTCGCGGTGATTCTGATCACCATGGGACTTTTGATCGGCATGTGGGGAGGCGTCATCACCGTCCGGCGCTTTCTCCGCGTCTAGCATGGCTTTCACCGCGGGTTAGGGAAAGGGATACGCTTGCATGCATGTGACGGCGAATGGCTGGTGGGCGCTCGTTGGCCTGTTGCTCCTGAGCTTCGTGCTGAACCCGTATCACTACGTGGTGACAGGCTTCGTCGTATGGGACCTGGTGAGAAATGTGCGCCGAGAGCGCGTTTGGTTCGGCGTGCGTGTCACGCGAATCGGCAAGACGCTCCTTCTCCGCTACGGCAGGGCGGTCGTGGTGGGGCTCGCGGCGAGCTTTGCACTGCTTGCGGTCGGGGCCCACGTGACGATCTCGTCCGCGCTGTACGTGTTCGCCGTGTCGATTTTGCTCGGCGTGATCCGATCACGGATGGCTGCGGCGCCCATCGCCATCTCGGTCTCCGTCCTGCTGTCCTCGCTTGCGCGCGCGTACACAGGTGCTGTGCCTCCATCCGTTCTGCCGGTTTGGCGGGCCATCGTGGACATGCCGCAGGCGAACTGGATGGCGATTGCAGCGGCTGCTGCGCTGTGTGAAGCCGTGCTCGGCCTGTGGGGCACGCGCGATGCCATCCTGCCGGCGCTCGTCACCTCTCGACGAGGCCGCCGGATGGGTGCGATGAAACTCCAGTTTGGCTATGTCGTTCCGGTGGCGGTGTGGATCACGCCGTTCACGCACGCGCAGATGGTGTTTGGCTCTGGCTGGCACCCTTGGCACGTGGCTTCCGGGCAACCGGTTGCGTGGTTTGCGGTGCCGCTCGCGCTCGGCTGGCACGCGCTCTTGACCTCGCTGCCTATCGAGCGCGCGCTCAACCACCTGCGCGCGTTCGACGTCCTTCGCGGGCTGATTTTCGCCGCGGGCTTTGCGGGCGCGTACCTCTGGCAACCCAAGGCCGTGCTCTTTGCGGCCGTCGCAGCCATCGTCCTGACGGAGCTCTTCCGAGTGGTCATCCGGCGCATGGATCGAGCTCTGGAGCCTCAATTTGCCCCTGACAGCCAGGGGCTTCGCGTGCTGTACGTGATCCGGGGATCGCTCGCCGAGCGACTTGGCATCCGGCCGGGAGAGCTCATCACGCACGTGAATCAGGCGCCCGTCCATACGGAGTACGACTTCCACTTCGCGCTGGAGCAAAGTCCCGCGTATGCGCGTTTTCAGATCACGGATCGCCGCGGCGAGCCCCGGCTCGTATCGAGTCCTGTGTACGAAGGCGAGCGGCACACGCTCGGTCTCATCTTCGTCCTGCCCGGGGAAGAGCCTGTGCTTCGGCTGAAGCGGCCGTTCGGATTTCTCGAGACGCTGTACCTGCGCGTACCCGGCGGCGCGGTGCGCGATGACACATCTCGCTCGTAGTAGAAGGAGGCGCTCGCATGGATTTTGCCACGGTATTCGGGCTGCTCCTCGGCATTGGCGGCCTGCTCGGGGGCTACATCCTTGACAAGGGAAACATCGCCGCGCTGATTCAGCCTTCCGCCATGATGATTGTGTTCGGCGGCACCCTTGGCGCGACGATGTTGTCCAGCCCTCTGAAGGTCTTCCTCTCGCTGCCGAAGTACCTGCGGATTGCCTTCTTCGCGCCCAAGCGAGATCCGCGTGCGCAGATCGACCAATTGGTCGATCTCGCCGTCATGGCCCGCCGGGAGGGTATCTTGGCGCTCGAAGACCACGTCAATTCGTTCGACGACGCCTTTATGCGCAACGGCGTGCGGCTGATTGTGGACGGGATCGACCCGGAACTGGTCAAGGACATGTTGCAGACCGAGCTCGCGCACATCGAGGAGCGGCACGAGGTCGGAATTACCATGTTCGAAGCCGCCGGCGGATTCGCACCGACCATGGGCATCATCGGCACGGTGATGGGGCTCGTGCACGTGCTCGGCAGTCTGAGCGACGTGAGTTCGCTCGGCCCCGAGATCGCAACCGCGTTCATTGCGACGCTCTACGGCGTCGCGAGCGCCAACATCTTTTGGCTTCCGGTCGCGAACAAGCTGCGGGCGCGATCGCAGGAGGAGATGCTCGAGCGGGAGATGACGCTCGAAGGCATCCTGTCGATTCAGGCTGGCGAGAACCCGAACGTGTTGAGGCAAAAGTTGCTGTCGTTCCTGGCGGCGTCGGATCGCGTGGAGAAGAAGGCGGGGGTCCGGAGTGGAGCGGCGCAAGAAGCCTAAGCGTAAGCAGAACCATGAGCGTTGGCTGGTGACGTACTCCGATCTCATCACGCTTTTGCTCGTGTTTTTCGTCGTGATGTTCGCCATGTCGACCATTGACAAGACGCGCTTCGCGACCCTGGCCGAATCGCTGTATCAGGCCCTCCACCCGGGCCGGCAGATCCCCCTCAACATGGGCACGACGGCGCTCTTGGAAAGCGGCGATCAGAACAATGGCCAGCAGTTCCCCGACAACTTGCAGAACCCAAATAATCCGACCAACGCGACGACGCAGAACCAGCAGTCGAACGAGGACCTCACAGATGCGAAGCAACTCGACTTGTTGTATCGAGAGATCCAGCAATATATCGCGAACCATCATCTGACGGGCGAAGTCCAAGTGGTCGACGAGGCGCGCGGCGTGCAGATCACGATGCGAGATGTGGCGCTGTTCAATACGGGCCAAGCCGTCCTTTTGCCAAAGGCCAAGGCCATCATCGAAGGGCTGATCCCGTTTTTCAAACAGATCTCGAACGACATCGTCGTCGAAGGGTACACGGACACACAGCCCATCAACACGCCCATCTACCCGTCCAACTGGGAGCTTTCTGCGGCACGCGCCATGAGCGTGGTGCGCTTTCTGGCCGATCACGGCATCAACCCCACGCGGCTGGCGGGCATGGGCTACGGCCAGTATCACCCCGTGGCGTCAAACGCCACGCCGGCAGGGCGCCAGGCCAATCGCCGCGTGAACATCGTCATCCTGCGCAAGATCTACGCGCCGGGCACCGCTCCCGCACTTCCAACGAGTTGACGGCAGCGGCGAAGCGGTGGATACGGGCGTTCCGCCTTCTCGGCGTTCCACGGTTTCGGATCGGGCGCCTGCGTGAATGGGGCGAGTACCGCGGGCGAGGAATACGAACCCGCGTCCGCTTTGCAACCGCGGCTTCCGTTTTTTTATAATGAACGAGTGATCTCGGCTGGCTGGCATCGCAGGTTGAAGGGAACGTGTGTTCCCTTTTTCTCGTTTGGTGTGATAGAGTGCAGGTGTGTCCATCCCGGTCCGCAGGAAGCCAACGAAGGAGGAGGGCGAGGCATGTCCCAGCTACCTGGCAAGTTTGAGCTTGTGACGGACATGAAGCCTCAGGGCGATCAGCCTCAGGCTATTGAGGCGCTCGTCGATGGGGTGTACAGCGGCCTCCGTCATCAGACGCTGCTTGGCGTGACGGGATCGGGCAAGACGTTCACGATGGCCAACATCATCGCGGAGGTCAATCGCCCGACGCTGGTCATCGCGCACAACAAGACACTCGCCGCACAACTGGCGGCCGAGTTTCGCGCGTTCTTTCCCAACAACGCCGTGGAGTATTTCGTCAGCTACTACGACTACTATCAGCCGGAGGCGTACATCCCGTCGACGGACACGTATATCGAGAAGGACGCCAAAATTAACGAGGAGATTGACAAGCTACGCCACTCGGCCACCGCGGCCATTCTGGAGCGGAACGATGTGCTGGTGGTCGCGAGCGTATCCGCCATCTACGGCCTCGGCAACCCTGAAGAGTATCGGCACCACGTGCTGTCGCTGCGGGTCGGGGCGGTGATGGACCGAAACCAGATGCTTCGCAAGCTGGTCGACATGCAATACACCCGCAACGACGTGAACTTCACGCGCGGCACGTTCAGAGTGCGCGGCGACGTGGTTGAGATTTTCCCGGCGTCTCGCGACGAGAATGCCATTCGCGTCGAACTGTTCGGCGACGAGATCGACCGAATCTCGGAGATCAATGTGCTGACGGGTGAGGTGGTCGCGCGAAGGTCCCACTTCAGCGTGTTTCCTGCGTCGCACTATGTCACCTCGCGCGAGCGGCTGGAGAGGGCCATCGAGCGGATCCGCGCCGAGTTGGAGGAGCGGCTCGCGGAACTGCGTGCGCAGGGCAAACTGCTTGAGGCGCAGCGGCTCGAGCAGCGGACGAACTACGACATCGAAATGATGCTCGAGATGGGATTTTGTTCGGGGATCGAGAACTATTCGCGGCACCTGGAGGGCCGCGAAGCTGGTGAGCCTCCGTACACACTGCTCGACTATTTTCCGCCGGGCTTTCTGACGTTCATCGACGAGTCGCACGTCACCATTCCGCAGTTGCGCGGCATGTATAACGGCGATCGCAGCCGCAAGCAGACGCTCATCGAGCATGGGTTCCGCCTGCCTTCGGCCGCGGACAACCGGCCGCTCAAGTTCGAGGAGTTCGAGCGGGCCGTCGGCCAGTGCATCTATGTCAGCGCCACGCCCGGGCCGTACGAGCAACGGCATCAGCAGCGCATTGTCGAACAAATCATCCGCCCGACGGGGCTTGTGGATCCGGAGATCCACGTGCGGCCCGTCAAAGGCCAGATTGACGATCTCGTCGGCGAGATCCGCGAGCGGATCCGGCGGGACGAGCGGGTTCTCGTGACCACCCTGACGAAGAAGATGGCCGAAGACCTCACCGATTATCTGAAGGAGCTCGGCATCAAGGTGCGCTACCTCCACTCGGACATCAAGACCATCGAGCGCATGGTGATTTTGCGCGATCTCCGGCGCGGCGTGTTTGACGTCCTGGTGGGGATCAACCTCCTCCGAGAGGGGCTGGATCTGCCGGAGGTCTCCCTCGTCGCCATTCTGGATGCCGATAAGGAAGGCTTTCTCCGGTCGCACACGTCGCTCATTCAGACCATCGGCCGCGCCGCGCGCAACGCGAACGGCACGGTGATCATGTACGCCGACACCATCACCGAGTCCATGCGTATCGCCATCGAGGAGACGGAACGAAGGCGACAAAAGCAAATCGCATACAACCGGGAACACGGCATCACGCCGCAGACCGTCCGCAAGGCGGTCCGAGACGTGATCGAATCCACCAAGGTGGCGGAGTCGGCGGAGGACTACGTGGCCGTGGCGGAGAAGGCGCAAAAGCTGTCGGGCCGCGAGCGCAAGGAGCTCATCGCCAAGCTGGAGCAGGAGATGAAGGCGGCCGCGAAGGCCCTGGAGTTCGAGCGCGCGGCGGAACTGCGGGACATGATCATGGAACTCATGGACGCGTCGTGAGGCGCGAAGGAAGAAGGAAACGGCATGCCACAGGATTACATCCACGTGCGCGGGGCTCGCGTGCACAACTTGAAGAATATCGACGTCAAGATTCCGCGTGACAAGTTTGTCGTCGTCACCGGCCTGAGCGGCTCCGGCAAGTCGTCGCTCGCCTTTGACACCATCTACGCGGAGGGCCAGCGGCGGTACGTGGAGTCGCTTTCGGCGTATGCCCGCCAGTTCCTGGGCCAGATGGATAAACCGGACGTCGACGGCATCGACGGCCTGTCTCCCGCCATTTCCATTGACCAAAAGACGACGAGCCGCAATCCGCGATCGACGGTCGGCACGGTGACGGAGATCTACGACTACCTTCGGCTTCTCTTCGCCCGGGTGGGACAGCCTTTCTGCCCCAATTGCGGCATCCCGATTCAGTCCCAGACCATCGAGCAGATGGTCGATCGCGTCCTTCAGCTCCCGGAGCGGACAAGACTGCAGGTGCTGGCTCCGGTGGTGCGCGGGCGAAAAGGCGAGCACCAACGGGTGTTCGAACAAATGCGGAAGATGGGCTTCGTCCGCGTGCGCGTCGACGGCGAGGTGCGCGATCTCGACGAAGATATCCAGCTTGAAAAGAACCGCAAGCACACCATCGAGGCCGTCGTGGACCGGCTCGTCGTGCGGGACGACATCGCGAGCCGGCTCGCGGATTCGCTGGAGACGGCGCTCGGTCTGTCGGGCGGGATTGTCGTGATCGACGTGATGGACGGCGAGGAGATGCTGTTCAGCCAAAACGCCGCGTGTCCGCACTGCGGTTTTCAGGTCGACGAGTTGGCGCCGCGCATGTTCTCGTTCAACAGCCCATTCGGCGCGTGCGAGACGTGCACAGGTCTGGGCGTCAACTTGGAAGTGGACGAGCAGCTCGTCATCCCCAACCCGTCGCTGACCATCGAAGAGGGCGCCATCGCGCCCTGGAGCGGCTCGTTCTCCAATTATTATCCGGAGTTGTTGCGGGCGGCGTGCAGGGCGTTCGGCATTCCGACGGACGTGCCCATCGCGGAGCTGCCGGAGGAGGCCGTGCAGCTCCTCCTGCGCGGCAATGGGCAGCTCGTTCGCTTCTCGTATGAGAACGACTTCGGCCAGCACAAGACCGCCCACATTCCGTTCGAGGGCGTTATCCCCAATCTGGAGCGCCGCTACCGCGAGTCGACGTCCGAGTCCATCCGCGAGTTCATCGAATCGTTTATGAGCGCGAAACCTTGTCCCGCCTGCCACGGACGGCGCCTCAAGCCGCAAAGCCTGGCCGTGCTGGTTGGCGGGAAAAACATCGCGGAGGTCACGGAGATGACCGTCGGCGAGGCGCTCGAGTTCTTCCAGAGCCTCGAGCTCTCTGCGAAGGAGATGCACATTGCCCGCCAGATCTTAAAGGAGATTGAGAGCCGGCTCGGATTTTTGCGGGATGTGGGCCTCGACTACCTGACGCTGGCGAGATCGGCCGGCACGCTGTCGGGCGGCGAGGCGCAGCGGATTCGGCTGGCGACGCAGCTCGGCTCGTCGCTCATGGGTGTGCTGTACATCCTCGACGAGCCGAGCATCGGCCTTCACCAGCGGGACAACGAGCGGCTCATTCGCACGCTCGAGCACATGCGCGATCTCGGCAACACCCTCATCGTCGTGGAACACGACGAGGACACCATGCGAGCGGCCGACTACATCCTCGACATGGGCCCAGGCGCGGGCATTCACGGTGGCGAGGTGGTGGCGCAGGGGACGCCGGACGAGATCATGCGGAATCCGGCGTCGCTCACGGGGCAGTACCTGTCTGGGGAGCGCTTCATCCCGGTGCCTGAGAAGCGGCGGCAGCCGGACGGCCGCTGGCTCGAGGTGCGCGGCGCGCGAGAGAACAATCTGAAGAACATCGACGTCCGCATTCCCATCGGGCTCTTCACGTGCGTGACTGGCGTCTCTGGCTCGGGCAAGTCGACGCTGGTGAACGAGATCGTGCACAAGGCCCTGGCGCGGGACCTGAACCGCGCGCGCGTCAGGCCGGGCGATCACGACGCCATCCTCGGGCTCGAGCACCTCGACAAGGTGGTCGATATCGACCAGTCGCCGATTGGGCGCACACCGCGGTCGAACCCAGCTACGTACACGGGCGTGTTCGACGACATCCGCGATCTGTTTGCCGCCACGAACGAGGCGAAAATGCGCGGGTACAAAAAAGGGCGCTTCTCCTTCAACGTGCGCGGCGGCCGCTGCGAGGCGTGCAAGGGCGACGGGATCATCAAAATTGAGATGCACTTCCTTCCCGACGTGTACGTGCCCTGCGAGGTGTGCAAGGGCAAGCGGTACAATCGGGAGACGCTTGAGGTCACCTTCAAGGGCAAGAACATCGCGGATGTGCTTGACATGACCGTGGAGGACGCGTGCGCGTTCTTCGAGAACATCCCGCGGATCCGCCGGCGCCTGCAGACCTTGATCGATGTGGGTCTCGGGTACATCAAGCTGGGCCAGCCGGCCACGACGCTGTCGGGCGGCGAGGCGCAGCGCGTGAAGCTGGCGTCGGAGCTCCACCGGCGATCGAACGGCCGCACGCTGTACATTCTCGACGAGCCGACCACGGGGCTTCACGTGGCCGACATTGAGCGGCTCTTGACGGTCCTTCACCGCCTGGTCGAGAATGGGGATACGGTGCTCGTCATTGAGCACAACCTGGATGTCATCAAGACGGCGGACTATCTTATCGATCTCGGCCCGGAGGGCGGCAGCCGCGGCGGGCAGGTTGTGGCGGCCGGCACGCCGGAGGAAGTCTGCCGCAACCCGCAGTCGCACACCGGGCGGTTTCTCGGCCCCATTTTGGAGCGGGACCGCGCCCGGATGGCCGCGCGCCGAGCACTGGACCTCGAGGCGGCTCGCGACTGAGCGCCGGGAAGGGAGGATGGGCCCGTGGCCAATCCGCGAGGCGTGAGCGTCAGGCAACTTGTGCGCGATCTCGACCTGCACGTGTTCAACGAGGACGCGGATCTGGACCGCGTCATCTACACGCGCGACATCAATCGCCCGGGGCTGGCGCTCGCGGGATACCTGCGCTATCATCCGGCGGAGCGCGTGCAGATCTTAGGGAGAACCGAGCTGTCCTTTTTGCGCGGGCTCAACGAGAAAGAACGGGCCCTGCGGGCGTTTGCGTTCTGTTCGTATCAGCAGACGCCGTGCATCATCATCACGCGCGGTGACACGCCGCCGCCGGTCTTGCTGGAGGAAGCCGCTTCTCGACGCATTCCGGTTCTCGGAACGCCCATGGTGACGACGCGCTTGACGGCGCGCATCTCGAACTACCTCGAGGACAAGCTGGCGCCTGAAACCTTGCAGCACGGCGTGCTGGTGGATGTGTACGGCATTGGCATTCTCATCATCGGCTCGAGCGGGATCGGCAAAAGCGAGACGGGGCTCGAGCTCATCAAGCGGGGCCATCGTCTTGTCGCCGACGACGCCGTCGTGATTCGGCAGATCTCCGACGACTATCTCGTCGGCAGCGCACCGCCGTTGTTGCAGAACCTGATTGAGATCCGCGGCCTTGGCGTCCTGAACGCCATGACCCTGTTTGGCGCGGGGGCCGTGCGGACGCACAAGCGCATCTCGATGGTCGTGCACCTCGAGGCGTGGCGCGATAACTACGCGTACGATCGCCTCGGCATCGAAACGGAGACCATGAAGATCCTGGACATCGAGCTGCCGAAGGTGACGGTCCCCGTGCGGCCCGGTCGCAACCTGGCGGTCATCGTGGAGGTGGCCGCCATGAACTTCCGGCTCAAGGGCATGGGGCTTGACGCGGCGAAGCAGTTCGCGGCGGAGCTGGAGCAGATGATTGCGGCGCAGTCCGAGGGAAGCGCTTGAGAGCGAACGGGCGACCGTCGCGGCAGTCGGGCCGCGGCGGCGCACGCAGCGTGCAAAGCGAAAGCGGCGGAATGTCCGCCGCTTTCACATTTCCTCCGGTGCCTCGATGCCGAGCAGGAAGAGGGACTTGGCGAGCGCCTCGCGCACGGCCCGCGTGAGGGCGAGCCTCGATGTCCGCGCCGGCTCGTCCGCTTGGAGAATGGGATGGTCGTGATAAAAGCGGTTGAAGGCGTGGCACATCTGAAGGGCATACCGGGCCATCACGGACGGATCGTACGCATCGACAGCGCGTTCCAAGGACTCGTTGGCCTGCGCGAGCAGGAAGACGAGCGCCCATTCCGCGTCATCCGGCGCGTAGTCCGGGGACCAAGCGAGCGCGTCCGCGCCGGCCTTGCGCAACACACTCGACGCGCGAGCGTGCGTGTACTGCACGTAGGGGCCGGTCTCGCCGTCAAAGTTGAGCACGTCCTCGTAACGGAAGTCCACCTCGTGGATCCGGTACGTCTTGAGATCGTTGAAGATCACGGCGCCCACGCCCACTTGGCGAGCGATGACGTCCTTGTTCTCCAGTCCAGGGTTCTTTTCCTCGATGATGGCCCGCGCTTCTTCGATGGCCTTCTGCAAGACGTCTTCGAGGTAGACCACGTGTCCGCGCCGCGTCGACAAGCGCTGGCCGTTGAATTTCATGAGCCCAAATTGGACGTGCACGCAGTTTTTCGCGTAGTCGCGCCCCATGAGCTCGAGTACCTTGAACACCTGTTCAAAGTGCAGCTTTTGTTCTGCGCCCACGACATACAGGAGCGTGTCCGCGCCGAACGCCTTGTGCCGGTAATCGGCGGCGGCGAGATCGCGCGTGGCGTAGATGGACGTGCCGTCCGATTTGACGATGATGCAGGGCGGCATGCCGTACGCGGACAAGTCGACCACTTCCGCGCCCTGGTCTTCGACCAACAGCCCCTTCTCCCGCAATTCCTGCACAATCGCGTCCATCTTGTCGTTGTAGAAGCTCTCGCCGATGTAATGCTCGAATTCCACGCCGAGCAGTTGGTACACCTGTTTGAAGGCGCGCAGGCTTTCGTCGATGAACCAGCGCCACAGCCGCGTGGCCTCCGGATCGCCCTCTTCCAACCTCTTGAACCACAGTCGCCCCTCGTCTTCGAGTTCCGGCGCCGACTCCGCCTCCTGGTGAAACCGGACGTAAAGGCGGAACAGCTCCTTGACCGGGTCCTTGCGCACTTCCTCCTCGCTACCCCACTTGAGGTACGCCGCAATCACCTTGCCAAACTGCGTGCCCCAGTCGCCTAGGTGGTTGACGCCTTCCACTCTCCACCCGTCCTCGCGCATCATCCGTTTGAGCGCGTGGCCGATGATGGTCGAGCGCAGATGTCCGACGCCAAACGGCTTGGCGATGTTTGGCGACGAGTAGTCGATCACGGCCGTTCGCCCGCGCCCCCGTTCCGACGAGAACAGGTCGTGGACGGACGCGATGGCCTGTTCGATCACGACCTGTGCGAACGGGGCCCGCGCGAGTCGAATGTTCAGAAACCCTTTCTCGGCTTGAGCGCTCTCCACGCCGTCGACCTGCCGCACGCGCTCGGCGAGTTCCTCCGCAATCTGCACGGGGTTTTTTCGCATCTCCCGCGCGAACGGAAAGCAGGGCAGGGCGAGATCGCCAAGGGCCGGATTGGGCGGATATTCGAGCATCTGAGCCACGTCATTGACCGGCCGTGCGACAGCGTCTGCAATCGCATGTGCGATGGCACGTTTGATGGATCTCACGTTCATCCCCCTGTACAGTCCTCCAAAAGCGTCTATTCATTATAGCATGGACAAATTTCTTGAGGAACTTCGCCATTTCTGGCCCGCTGTGCTATACTTTTTCCACCAGTTGCGCAGGTGACGAGCGCGATCGCCCAGTCTCGCCACGAGTGCGTGTGCCGTTGGATGGTGCAAAGGAGGCGCTGCACAAGGTGCAAATGGACAAACGTCGCCATCGCTACAACAAGGTGGATCGACCCGAGAACGTCATTGCGATGAAGCTGGACGCGTCCTACTTTTTCGAACGGGGCATGCGCTTCTTGCAGCGGAATGATCTGGCGCGCGCGGTGAAGGCGTTTCAGAGGACCGTGGAGTATGAGCCGGACAATCCGGTCAACTACTGCAATCTCGCGGGCGTGCTCGCGGAACTGGGCGACTTTGAAGCCTCGAATGAGCTGCTGCACTACGTGCTTGAGCATATGGATCCGCACATGTCGGAATGTTGGTTTTACCTCGCCAACAATTACGCGAACCTTGGCGATTACGACGCAGCCGAGGAACACCTCCTTCGCTACCTGGATCTTGATCCCCATGGAGAATACGCCGCGGAAGCCGAAGAGATGCTCGCCATCCTCGTCGACGAGTTCGGCGGCGGTCGCGCACTGGAGCGGCGCAGGCGCGAAGAAGCCCGCGCAGAGACCATGCAGGCCATTCAGGACGGGCGTTACTTCCTCGAAAACGGCCAGTTTGAGGTCGCCGTGGAGTGGCTCGAGCAGGTCGTGGCGGCCGATCCGTCTCACATCGCCGCGCGCAATAACCTGAGTTTGGCGTATTACTACACCGGCCAATACGACGAAGCGCTCGCGATGGCGGAGAGCGTCCTGGAACGCCAGCCAGACAACCTCCATGCGCTCTGCAACCGCGCGATTTTGTTGCAACATTTCGGCGACGAGGATGCACTGCGGCGAGCGGTGGAACCGCTGCGGAAGGTGATCCCGCTCCATCCGGACATCGCGATGAAGGTGGCCATCACCCTCGGCTTCGTCGGCCGTCACGCTGACGCGCTCGCGGCGTTTCGCCGCCTTGCGCGTCTCGTCCCGCCGGATCATCCGATGCTACTGCACGGACTGGCCGCCGCGCATGCGAACCTGGGGAATCTCCGTTGCGCCGAGGCGCTTTGGCGGCAATTGGCGCGCCACGAGGATTGCTCGCGTCTTGCGGACTATCACCTCGAGCGGGTGCGCCAGGCGCAGGCGGCCGGGCTCCAGTCGGTGAGCGTCAGCTATCAATTGGATATCCCGGTCGAGTTGCAACTCGCCGAGGTGCGGGATCGCCTGCAGACCTCATCGCCCGATGAATGGAAGCGAGATCCCCTCCTGCGCGCGTCCCTCTATTGGAGTCTGCGCCACGGCAGCCGCGAGGTGCGCCAGCGCGTCATTCGCGCGCTCGCGGTGGTCGGCGACGGCGACGCCGAGCAAGCGCTGAAGTCATTTTTGGCTCGATCCGACATCGACGCCTCGCTTCAGGAGCAGACGCTCGTGGCGCTGAAGCGGATGGGCGCGAAGGGATCGGTGCGCCTCTGGCGCGCAGCGGGTCCCATCGAGATGCGGCTGGAGGACGTGCGCCAGGACATCATCCTGGATCTGCAACCGCAGTGGAGGGAGGTTTGGGACCTGGCGGAGGAGTGGCTCGCCGCCCGGGCCCTGAGCAATCTGGTGGGTCAGGCGCGCCGATTCTGGCTCACGTACCTGTATGACGATTTGTTTCTCGACCTGCGCAAGCGGATTGTAAAACCCGAGACCTGGGCGGCCGGGCTTCTGTACGTGGTCCTTCGCTACGCCGACGTGCCCGTTTTGCAGCGCGATCTCGCCGCTCAATTCGGCGTCTCGGTGTCCTCGCTCAGCAAGTGCAGCTCCCGCATGGAGCAGGTGGTGCTTCGAGCGGGATGGCGGGCGCGGCGGGGCCGCGAAGAGTGAAAGATGCGGAGAAATGTTCGGCGGTCATCAAAATTTCACGAGGATGTAACACGGCTGAAACATGTGCGGTCTACTCTAAAGGCGTAGCACATTTGACCCCCTTTTGATATAGAGGTTCTTGGGCACTCGGCTTCCGAGTGCCGCTTTTTTGTGCGGAACGCATCCCTGGTATACTCTTGGCGGAGCATGCTATGCTGTTCACAAATGGGGTGGGCGCCTTGCAGGTCATCGTCAATTGCTATGCACCGTTTGACGGCGGGTTCGTGATGTTGCGCAAACCGCGCCGCGGATGGTGGTACCTGCCGGGCGGCAAGGTTGAGCCAGGAGAGTCGTGGCGGCTCGCGGCCATGCGCGAGTTCACGGAGGAAACGGGGCTTCAACTCAAGGACGCCCATCTTCGCGGGGTCTACGAGATCCACGTCGCCGCGGGACCCGAGGAAGGCGAGAAGCGCCGCATCATCGCCCAGTTCGTCGGGCGGGGGGCTTCGGGGACCCTCCGGACCGTCCATCGAGAAGGCACGCTCGCCATCGTGACGAAGCGCGAGCTTCCGCACCTGCCCATGGACGAGGGAGATCGCCTCATGCTTTTACACGCTATCTCCGCCGAGGAGCGGGGCGACGACCGCGTGTTTTTCGGGAGCTTCTCGTACGACGCGGAGCATCGTCTGCTTCGTCATGAAATGGATCCCGACGGCTATCCGCTGGAACCGCTGTTTGCGCGCAGCCAAGAGGGGGATGCGCTGTGACCAACCGCTTGCAGGCGATTGTGCTGACCGGCATGTCGGGTGCGGGCAAGTCCACTGCGATGCAGGCGTTCGAAGATTTTGGCTTTTTCTGTGTCGACAATTTGCCGCCCGCGCTGATGCCGCGGCTCATTGACATGGCCGAGCACGCGTCCGGCAAGCTCAGCAAGATGGCGTTTGGCTGTGATCTGCGCGGCGGTGAACTGTTCGAACCGCTGCTCATGACCGTTCAGGAAATCCGAGAGCGCAAGGACGTCGCGGTGACACTTGTGTTTCTCGACGCGGACGACGCGACGCTCGTGCGGCGGTACAAGGCCTCGCGCCGCCGCCATCCGCTGTCGATGGGAGGCAGGCTGCTCGAAAGCATTCAGGCCGAGCGCCAGAAGCTTGCGGGCGTGCGCCAGGCGGCCGACGTCGTGATCGACACATCGAACTTGTCTGCCAATCAACTCAAGCAGGAGCTCAGTCGCCGCTTCGTGGAACACGCCGTGCGCCTGCCGGTGCACGTGGTGTCGTTTGGGTTCAAGTTCGGAGTGCCGCTCGACGCGGACATGGTGTTCGATGTGCGGTTTTTGCCGAACCCTCACTATCTCGACCACCTGCGGCCGTACACCGGGGAAGACGAACCTGTGTACAACTACGTCATGCAGTGGCCGCAGACGCGGGCGTTCTTGCAGAAGGTTGAAGATATGCTCGACTTTCTCATTCCGGAATTTCAGCGGGAAGGGAAGAGCCATCTCGTCATCGGCGTGGGCTGCACAGGAGGGAAGCACCGCTCGGTGGCGGTCGCGAAGCACATCGCCGAACATCTGCGGGATATCGCCGCCGTCGATCTGACGCACCGGGATTCCAGGCGGGAGGACTAGCCCATGCGACAGTGGTGGTTGCTCGCCTGGACCATCGCCTGTTTCGGCATGGGTCTTTTGACGGGCGTGTTGCGGCTTGCGCACTGGCCGCACGCCGCCCAGATCGGCGTGGCGGTCGTGCTTGCGGCGGTGGTGCTGCTCGCGTTCGGCTGGTGGTCGGACATGCGGCGCCAGCGGCGTTTGCAGAAGTGGCGGGAGCGCAGGCTGAAAATCGTGTGCATCGGCGGCGGGACAGGATTGTCGACTATCCTGCGTGGCCTGAAAGAGTACGATGTCGATCTCACGGCGGTCGTGACGGTGGCGGATGACGGGGGGAGTTCCGGCAGACTGCGCCACGACTTCGCGATGCCGCCGCCCGGAGACATTCGCAACTGCTTGGTCGCGCTGGCGGATACGGAGCCGCTTCTCGAGCGACTGTTGCAGTTTCGCTTTCCAGCGGGAGAAGGGCTCGAGGGCCACAGCTTCGGGAACCTGTTTCTCGCCGCGATGACGCATATCATGGGGGATTTCGAGTCGGCGATTCGCGAGACGAGCCGCGTGCTCGCGGTTCGAGGCAAGGTGTTGCCGGCGGTGCGCGAAGACGTGCGACTTCGGGCGTACCTCGAGGACGGTCGCGTGGTTGAGGGGGAATCGCGCATTCCCGAGGCCGGCGGGCGAATCGAGCGGCTGGAGCTTGTTCCGGCGCAGCTCGAACCGCTGCCTGACGTGATCGCGGCCATCGAGTCCGCGGACGCCATTGTGGTGGGGCCGGGGAGCTTATACACCAGCGTGCTGCCGAACCTTCTGGTTCCAGGCATCGCCGAAGCCATTGCGTCGAGCCGAGCGTGCAAGATTTACATATGCAATGTGATGACGCAACGCGGAGAGACGGACGATCTGTCGGCGTCCAGCCACGTGCGCGTCATCTATCGCCATGTGGGTCGCCGGCTGTTTGACTATGTGTTGGTCAACGCAGCGCCGCTGCCGGAGGAGGCCCTGCGGCGCTATCAGGAGCAGATGAGCTACCCGGTTCGGGTGGACATGGAGGAGTTGCACAAACTCGGGCTCAAGGTCATCGCCCGCGACTTCATCCACTACGCGACCTATGCCCGCCACGATAGCCGCAAGGTCGCGGAGCAAATCGTGAGCCTACTGGGCTACGAGCGGGACACGAAGCACGCGACGGGATAGGAGAGATCGCCACATGTCGTTTGCCGCGGAGACCAAAAAGGAACTGACGCAGATCGCATCGGATCCCGCGGCAACGCGGTACGAGCTCATGGCCGTGTTCGCGCTGAGCGCGTCGTTTCGCCTCAGGGAGGGTGTGCTCGTCATCGAGACCGAGAACGTGGCCACGGCCAGGCGCGTGTACACCTCCATCAAGCAGTTGTTGGGCATTCGCCCGGAGGTCGTGGTCCGGCGGAAGATGCGCCTGAAGAAGAACCACGTGTACACGTTGCGGTTGAACCGACTCCAGGCCGAACAAGCGCTCGCGGAGCTAGGGTATCACGGTGAGCTTGCAGAAGGCCCCCTGGCTGTGGCATGGACATTTCCCCGTCAGGACGAGGCCCGGCGCGCGTTTCTGCGCGGGGCGTTTCTCGCGGGCGGTTCGGTGAACGCGCCTGGCAGTTCGTCGTATCATCTGGAAATTTTCGCGCATTCGCTCGATCTCGCCGAGTGGCTGATGCGGCTGATGAACCGCTACGGGCTGAACGCGCGCGTCACCGCCCGAAAGAAGGGCTACATCGTATACATCAAAGAGGTCGAGAAGATCGTCGAGTTCCTGAGCGTGATCGGCGCGGTGAGGGCGCTCCTTCAATTTGAAGACCGGCGGATCGTGAAAGGGATGCGCAACCAGGTGAATCGGCTGGTGAACTGTGAAACGGCCAACATGAACAAGACGATCTCGGCGGCCATTCGCCAACTGGAACACATCCGCCGGATCGAGCGTACCATAGGGCTGGAGAGCCTGCCCGAGCACTTGCGCGAAGCCGCGCTGCTGCGGCTGCAGCACCCCGAGTCGAATCTCCAGGAGTTGAGCGCGGCCATCGGGGGGCGCGTCTCCAAATCGGGGTTGAATCATCGGTTTCGGAAGCTGGAGGAAATCGCCGAACAGTTGCGAGACCGTGCAAACAAGGGTCATGAGACTGTCGATAAATCGTCGGAAATGGCCCATAAAGAGCCATGAAATCGCTATCTTCCGCAATCTGCAGGATGATATACTGAAGATCAAATCTGAGGACTTGGTGATGAATATGTTTGAGAAAGAGACGATTGTCCGCCTGCGCGGCGGTTTGTTTGCGCGCGCGGCCGCCAAGTTCGTTCAAGAGGCGACGCGCTTCAAATCGGAAGTGTTCGTGGAGAGAGACGGCAAGACGGTGAACGCCAAGAGCATCATGGGCGTCATGAGTCTCGCCATTCCGTCTGGCGAGCGCGTGGTGATTCGCGCGAGCGGCACGGATGAGCAGGCTGCGGTGCAGCAGTTGGCCAAGCTCATCGAATCCGAGGAGCTGTTTGTCTGACGGTGCGGCGCCCGCGCCCGTTCTTCCCCCTCCACTCCGGTTCATACAATCCAGCGTGGAGAACCGGAGGTGTGACGGATGGCGCGGAAGATGCGTGTCGGCAAGCGGCGGTTACCTCTCTGGATGATGGTCGTCGCGGCATCGATTCTTTTCCTCACGGTGTACGAAGGCTACCGCATGATCATGCCCTTCGTTGCGCGAGATCCCCTCTACCACGAGGTCAACTTCGGCCAGCGCGTCATCGACGACTGGCGATACGAAGGTGAAAACGAGGAGGGTTACCTCCTCTTTTACAATCCCGCGAATGGCGATCGCGCCATGCTGCCGCCTCAGAGCAGATTGTTCGGCGCGGACGGCAAATGGGTCGTCATCGAGCACGCCGATGCCGCCTCCCTGACCTACGCCGAGCCTCTGGAGGCAGCCCCGTGGTACGTGTATCTCCTGCTGCTGGCGGCGCTTGGCGGCGGAGGGTGGTGGGCGTTCCGGCGCGCGCGGGCGGTGCGCGGCAAGCGCATGCGGACGCGATCGGCCCGCAAGTCCGTTGCGGGCGAACGCATGGGAATTCGGCACTCGAGGCGGAGATTCAAGCCGCGGCGACGTTCGCGGCCGTCGTGACGCCCTTCCTCCGCTTTGTGATTTACGCAACTCATGGTAGTCTATATGGAAAGCGGATCTTACGGACAGGCAGGAGGGGCGTTCGTGGCGCTACGAGAAGGCCGCGTTCAACAAATTCACAAGCGCGAAGAACGCGGAATCGACCGCTCGAATGAGCCTTTCGTCATTGAAAAGCTCGTTCGCAGACCTGGTTTGGTGGTCGTGCAGCGCCCCGCATTCGAACAGGGATACACGAATCACCTGCGCGAGATCTATCCGCAGTGGGGAATCGCGGTCAGTACGTGCATGGACAAGGGTGTCCCCGTGAAGCACCCCCGCCTGCGCTTCGACCATTATGTCGATCTCGTCAAGGTGTGGGAAGATCAGGAATATATTTATGTGGAAGACATGTATGTGGATGTCTTGTTGTACGAGCGGTCGTACTACCACATCATTGATCTGGAGGAGTTTGGACAAGCCATCTTCGCGAGGCAGATGAGCCTGGCGGAAGCGAGGCGCGTGCTCGACAACACGCAGCGGTTCGTGGACAGTTTCAAGCGGAGCCGCCTGTCGTACCAGGTCTGGAAGCACAAATACGGCGTCCACAGGCGCTATCCATAGCATCGTCTTGGCGACTTCAGCGGGGCCCGCGTCCTCGAAGGCGCGGGCCCGGCCGTCTATTCCTGAATTCCCGACCGTCTATGCCTGAATTTCGTCCAACATCTGTTGCGCAAGGTCCTGTGCGGCATTCGGCGCTTGCTGCTTGTTTTGCATCTGACGCACGGCCTCCCAGGCCGCGATGCCCACGCTCGCGCCAATCAGCAGGGCCGTCATCGTTCCCACCCCATGGTTCTGCCGCCGCCAGTTCATTCTGTTGCGCGCCATTCCGCTCATCGCGTTCATCATGTTCCACATGGCCAGCCACCTCCCCGTGCGTATTGTTCTCTGCGCCGGAGGGCGGTATGAGGTAAACGCGTTCCAAGCGAGGCGCGAACGGGAAGGAGCATGAAGCAACCGTGGACGAAAGCTTGGCAGCGTTCGCACATACACTAGAAGCGTGGTACGACCGGGCGAGGCGGGACCTGCCCTGGCGACGCACGGATGATCCCTACGCCATTTTGGTGAGTGAAACCATGCTTCAACAGACGCGCGTCGAGACGGTCATCCCGTATTATCAGCGGTTCATGGAGCGGTTTCCAACGCCGGTTCATCTTGCGGATGCCGACATCGACGACGTGCTCAAGACGTGGGAGGGCCTCGGGTATTACCGCCGCGCGCGCAACCTCAAGGCGGCCATGGAGGTGGTGCGGGATCGCCACGGTGGGCGGATTCCGGCTCAACCTGACGATCTCAGGGCGCTTCCGGGTATTGGACCCTACACGCTCGGGGCCGTCCTGAGCATCGCGTTCAACCAGCCGTATCCGGCTGTGGACGGCAATGTGCTTCGGGTGATGTCGAGGTATTGCGGCATCGAGGAGCCGGTCGATCTCCCCTCGGTGAAGCGTCAAGTGGAGCGCGACGTCGCTGAGATGCTCAAGCGCGGCACACCGCGCGTTCTCACCCAGGCTCTCATGGAGCTTGGAGCGCTCGTCTGTACGCCCAAAAAGCCTCGATGCGCTCTGTGTCCCGTCGCTGCGGGCTGCGCGGCGCGGGCGCGTGGTTTGACGGATGTTTTGCCGAAGCGCCTGCCCAAGCGGGCTCGCCGCAGACAGACGGTGGTGGCGCTTTGGATCACGCGCGGAGCGTCGTTCTGGGCCGAGCGGCGGCCTGAGGGAGGACTGCTCGGCGGCATGTGGCAGTTGCCCGCCGTGGAGCTCGATGATCCGTCCGACTCCCTGGAGTGGCATGCCCGAGCCCGTTTCGCAGAGCTCCGCTTTGGGCATTCACGCCAACAGGGCGAAACCGTGCGAGAGCCGGGGACCGTCGCCTTCGAGCGCGTATGTGAGGCGTCGCATGCGTTCACGCACTTGGATTGGACGGTTGTCGTGTTTGCGCCGGTCGAGTATGATCAGGCTGGAGGCCAACCCTTGGAGATTCATCCGAGTCGTGAAGGGGCGTGGGTGAATTTCGAGGAGATTTCGAACTTCGTGTGGCCTAAAATATATCAGGACGTTTTACGCCAATTGATCGCTCGAAATGGCAAGCAGTTGACGCTGTCTTCTCGCTAAATGCGCATCCCACTGGAGGTGGTGATTCAATGCAGCAAACGTATACCATCACGCAAAATAAGATTCTGTCGCGCGTCTTTCTCGGATTGTGCGCTTCGCTCGTGACAGCCGGGGCCGGCGTCGTGGTGGGCACGCGGCTTCCGTATGGTTTGACGCCCATTCTTTGGCTGGTGGAACTCGGGATGATTGTCTACGCCATGTTCCGCCAGTACTCGCGCGCAATTGGATTTCCTTTCGTGTTCACGTTCACGTTCATCTCAGGGATGACCTTGTCGTACGCGCTTCTGTCGTACGCGTCCGTGTTTGGCATGGCCCTGGTCCTGAAGGCGCTGGCTGTGACGGCGGCCGCGTTCCTCGTGGCTTCGTTCGTCGCGTCCCGCACGTCGATGGATTTCTCGTTCCTCGGCGGCTTTCTGCTGATCGGCACCTTGGCGCTTCTCTTGATGGGCCTGGTGGCCATGTTCACGGGCTTTTCGTCCGCGGCAAGCCTGATCTACGCATACCTGGGCGTCGCCATCTTTATCGGGTATGTGTTGTTTGACGTGAATCGCCTCGCGCAGTATGGCGTGGCGGAGCAGCACGTGCCGTGGATGGTTCTGTCGCTGTATCTTGACTTCATCAATCTGTTCCTGTTCATTCTGCGGCTCATGGGCATCATGAGCGGGAATGATCGCCGATAAACGCGTGGCAGGAGACATGGGGCGCGTGAGCGCCCCCCTTTTTTTGTCCCCTGGGCATGTCGAGAAAAGGCGAAAGTGGCATTCTGACGGCTGTGCGTCCTATAATACGGGACGAGAGTCTGTATGCGCGGAAGGCGGCCAGGCCGCAACCGATGTCACAGGAGGACAGCTGATGGAATATCGTCCACAGGAGATTGAACGAAAGTGGAAAGCTCGCTGGCGCGAGCAGAACGCGCACCGGGCAGATGGGAAGACCGGAAAACCCAAGTATTATTGCCTCGACATGTTCCCGTATCCGTCCGGAAGCGGCCTGCACGTGGGGCACTGGCGCGGATACACCATTTCGGACGTCTGGAGCCGCTACAAGAAGCTGCACGGCTATGAGATTCTTCACCCCATGGGGTGGGACGCATTCGGCCTTCCAGCCGAGAACTACGCCATCCAAAACGGCATCCACCCGCGGATTGCGACCGAACAGAACATTGCGAACTTCAAGCGGCAGCTTGAGGAAATCGGGGCGATGTACGACTGGGACCGCGAGGTGAACACCACCGACCCTTCGTTTTACAAATGGACGCAATACTTTTTTGTCAAAATGTTTGAGCGCGGCCTGGCGTATCGGAAGAAGATGCCCATTAACTGGTGCCCAAGCTGCAAAACCGGCTTGGCCAACGAAGAGGTGGTGGAAGGCCGCTGCGAGCGCTGCGGAGCTCCCGTGACGCGCCGCGAGATGGAGCAGTGGATGCTCAAGATCACCGACTACGCGGACAGGCTCCTGAACGATCTCGACAAGCTCGACTGGCCGGAGCACGTCAAGCGCATGCAGCGCGCGTGGATCGGCCGCAGCGAGGGAGCGCGCATTCGTTTCCGCCTGGCCGATCACGACGGCGAGATCGAGGTCTTCTCGACGCGACCGGATACGATTTACGGGGCCACCTACATGGTGCTCGCGCCTGAGCACCCGCTCGTGCCTCAGATCACGGCGCCGGATCGGAAGGCGGAAGTGGAGGCGTACATCGAACAGGCGCTCCGCAAGTCGAACGTGGAGCGCCAGGTGGTGGACAAGACCAAGACGGGCGTCTTCACCGGCGCCTACGTGCAGCATCCGCTGCTCGACAAGCGCCTTCCTGTGTGGATTGCCGACTATGTGCTCATGGACTACGGCACGGGCGCCATCATGGCGGTGCCGGCGCACGATGATCGCGACTTCGAGTTCGCTCAGCAGTTCGGCCTCGAGGTGGTCGAAGTCGTGCGCCCGCGGGACGGCGCGACCGAGCTCCCGTTCACGGGCGACGGCGTGTTGGTGAACTCCGGACCTCTCGATGGCCTTTCGGTGTCGGAAGCGAAGAAGCGAGCGATTGAACTCATGGCGGAGAAGGGCCAGGCGGAGCCGGCGGTCTCCTATCGCCTGCGAGATTGGGTGTTTGCCCGGCAGCGCTACTGGGGCGAGCCCATTCCCATTGTCTACTGCCAGAGCTGCGGCACGGTGCCGGTTCCAGAGGATGAGCTGCCCGTCCTTTTGCCGGATGTCGAGCGATACGAGCCGACAGGCACGGGCGAGTCGCCGCTCGCGGCCATCGAGTCCTTCGTCAACACCACCTGTCCCAAGTGCGGCGGTCCCGCCAAGCGCGAGACCGACACGATGCCGCAGTGGGCCGGATCGTGCTGGTATTTCCTGCGCTATGCGGATCCGCACAACGACAAGGAGCCGTTTTCACGCGAAGCCGTCAATTACTGGCTGCCTGTCGACATGTACATCGGCGGCGTGGAGCATGCGGTGCTTCACCTGCTGTATTCCCGTTTCTATGTGAAGTTCATCTACGATCTCGGCCTGATTGACTTCGATGAGCCGTTCCAACGCCTGTTTACGCAGGGCATGATCACGTTGAACGGCGCGAAGATGTCGAAGTCGAAGGGCAACGTGGTGAATCCGGATGACATCATCGCGCGCCACGGCGTGGATGCGCTGCGCATGTATGAGATGTTCGTCGGTCCGCCGGAGGAAGACGCCGAGTGGAGCACCAACGGGCTTGAGGGCGTCGCGCGCTTCTTGGCCCGCGTGTACCGCCTGTACGCGCAGCACGTGGACAAACTCGTCCCCGAACGCGCGTCGCTCACGAAGCTCCGCCATCGTTTTGTCGCGACGCTCACCGAACGCATGGAAAGCTTCCGCCTCAACACGGCGGTGAGCGCGTTCATGGAGTACGTCAACCAACTTCAGCAGGAGGCCAAGGAGGGGCTGGACCGCGCCACACTCGAAACGCTCGCCATTGCCATTGCGCCATTCACTCCGCATCTCGGCGAGGAACTCTGGGAGATGCTCGGGCATCAGGAGTCGGTTTTCGAGCAGTCCTGGCCGACCTATGATGAGGCGTGGCTTCGCGACGACGAGGTCGAGATCGCCGTGCAGGTGAATGGCCGGGTTCGCGCGCGCGTGACCCTTGCGGCAGACATCCGCGCAGAAGAGGCCATCGAGCGCGCGAAGGCGCTGCCGGAGATTCGCGAGTGGATCGAGGGCAAGCAGGTGGTGAAAGAGGTGTTCGTCCCCGGGCGGATTGTCAACCTGGTCGTCAAGTGACGCGTCGGGTGGATTCGCGCGACCCGGAGGGGGATGCGGCCATGGGCGAAGCTTCGAGCAAGCTGTACATGGAAATTGCTGAGGAGATTCGCCGGGAGATCGAAGAGGGCGCGTTTCGGCCCGGCGATCGCCTGCCGACGCTTCGCGAGCTCGCGGACCGATTCGGCGTGAGCCGCGCCACGGTCCGCGAGGCGCTGAGCGCGCTGCGCGGCCAGGGGCTCGTCGAGTTCCGGCATGGCATGGGGACGTATGTGCGCACCGCCTCGGTGGAGATGTGGATGCAGCCGCTCGACGCGGCGATCCTCTTGAGCTACGACAACGTGCGCGATCTCGTCGAGCTCCTGACGGCCGTGCTGGCGCAGATCGCGTATCGCGCCGCGGCTCAACGCATGGAGCGAGATTACTCCCAGCTTGCGCATGCCCTCTTTGAGCTCGAAGCCTCGCCTCGCCGGGGCGAACACCGCATTGCGAGCGAACTCAAGTTCTTCAGCGTCCTGGCCGAACTCGCCGGAAACCGCTTGCTCGAGAATGCGCTGCGCGTGTTGCAGGAGGCCCTCCGGTCCGGCCTTCGACTCCTGAATCCAAAATGGGATCTCGGCGTCAAGGTGTGCCGCAGTGTGTACAACGCAGTGCAGACCGGGAGGCCGACGGACGCCCGAGACGCCGTGTACGCCTATGGCGAAGCCATGCTGAGAGCGGTGGCGGAGAAAAAAGGAAGAGGCCATTCCGCCACGATGTGAGGTTCCTTTGCCGAGCCGTCTGTGATATACTGAACATGTAAGCGCTATCAGAATGGGTTTGTTGCGATCCAAGGATCAGCAAGGAAAACATAGATGAGTTTGGCCTGCTGGTGGATGTGTGGTGAGGGTGAATGAAGCGGAGAAGCAAGGAGACTCAGCGGGCAAATGAAAGGTTGGTTTACGTGGGACACAAGCTGCTCATGGTCGCCTGCTCGGATGAAGACCGATGGTTCGTGGACCGTGCGCTCCATGCAGGGTTTGACGTCCGCTTGCTCGTCTGCTTCGAGGATGTTCAGCATAAGATGCGCGCCTGGTATCCGGAGCGGTTGCTCGTCGTGCCCGCGCACAAAGTGAGCGTGACCGCGGCCGTGCGCGCCGAAGGGTTTGGTGGCGCGCTCGTCTGCGAGCTTGGCGATCCCATCCGAACCGCGCTCGTCGTCCAGGCGCTGCGCGATGCAAGTGTCCCGCGCGTGACGGTGCTTTCCCGCCACCCGGCGCGCGCCCAGCTGTACGTGCGGTCGGGCGCGCATGACGTCTTGTGCGCGGACGAGCGAGAACACCTGTGGACGGCCTTCCTGCACGGCATGAGCGTGCAGGAACCCGCTTCCTGACCCAGGGACTCGGCCATCCTGAGACAAACATCATCTGGGGATGCTCAGTCGCCGCCGCACGAGGCGGCGAATTTGTTTTTTGTTTGACTTGAGCCACCTCGTCCGCGCCTCCTGGTCGAGCGCGTGCCGCGAGTGTGGTATGATGAGAACGTGCAAAGGGACCCTCTTTTCTCACGAGATGGGAGGCATCGGATACCGCATGTCGGTGCAGATCCGGATCATGTTTTTCCTGATAGCCCTGTTCACGATGGGCGGCTTGGCCGCTGGCGCCGTGCTCATGGCGCAAGGCCATCACGGCTGGCTGTCTGCCTTGTGCTATGTGGTCGCGCTGTTGCTCGCAGGTGCGGGTTTCATGCTCCGCCGGCGATTCGTGAAACCCTTGGCTGTAAATGACCAATCTTGAAGGGGAGCTGCCGTTGCGACGTACAGCACGTGACGCTCAAATGCGCCGCTACCTTTGGCGTGTGACGGAAATCGCCATTCTGTTGGCGTTCATCGCCGTGTTCATTCTGGCGCTCGCGTCGCTCATGCAATACATCCTGCCGTTTGTGATCGGGTGGGTCTTCGCCATCCTGCTCATCCCTATTGTCCGATGGCTGGAGCGCCGCGGCTTGGCGCGGTTGTGGTCCGTCCTCTTGGTGCTCGGCGTGAGCGTGCTGCTCATTGTCGCCTTTTCGGCGGGCATCATCATCGGCGCGCTTCGCGAGGCTACCTCCTTCGTCTCGCACAGCCAGGTGTTCTTCCGCGTGCAACTCGCGCAGATCGAGGGCGAGATCGAAAACAGTGAATCGCTCTATGGACAACTCCCTCCCCAGGTTTCGAACGCGGTTCAGTCCGCGCTCACGCAGTTCGCGCATGGCCTTGAGGGGAGCGTCCACAAGGTCATCACGAGCCTCATCAGCATCGTCACGCATCTCCCGGAT
This sequence comes from Alicyclobacillus sendaiensis NBRC 100866, assembly GCF_001552675.1. GTDB lineage: Bacteria > Bacillota > Bacilli > Alicyclobacillales > Alicyclobacillaceae > Alicyclobacillus > Alicyclobacillus sendaiensis. Next base: position 11,966 of record NZ_BCRQ01000022.1, on the reverse strand, counting down.
ACTTTGTTCATCGCGGTCATCTCCGTCGTCACGGCGTTTTTCATCCTTCAGCGGCGCGAGCGAATGCTGGCCCGTTTCTACCGGATGATGCCGCCCGGGTGGGCGCCGAAGTTGAACGCCGTGTTTGAGGACATGGAGCGCGCGTTTCTCGGCACCATTCGCGTGCAGTTCATCCTGATGTGCCTGTCGATGTTCCTCGGCATGATTGGCATGTTCGTGCTCGGCTTCCCGTATGCGATTCTGCTCGGCATCCTGTTTGGCCTCGCGGGTCTCGTGCCCATCGTGGGTTCGGCCATCCTCACGGTGCCATGGGCCATCGCGGCGCTCATCACGGGGCACGTGGCTGTGGCCCTCAAGGTCTTGGCCTTGCAGGTGGTCATCTCCATCATTCGCCACGCCGTCGAGCCCAAGATTCTCGCCGACAGCGTGGGTTTGGACACGCTCGCGACGCTGTTTGGCTTGTACGTAGGGTTCAAGGTCATGGGGTTCATCGGCCTGTTCATGGGCCCCATTCTCCTGATTGGGGCGAAGGGACTGCTTCGGACGCGGCTGTTCAGTGACTTTCTCCCCACCGAGGCCGGCTCGGAACCCGCGCCCGAATCCGGAGGCGATGAGGCGTGAGGCTTGTCAGCCTGAGACCGGATGGCGCCAGGCACCGCACGTGGCTGCATGCGGAGCCGGGGCGATTCGGCGGGTGGTGGATCCCGCCGGGGACGCCCGTGTTGGACGAGGGGGGCACGTGGAGTTCGCCCTATCCCGTCGCCGCCTTGGCTTGGCCTCGCGCATGGTTTCAGGTGTTCGTGTTGCTCAAGACCGACTCGACCGATTACTACGTGAACATCTGCACGCCGCCCTGCCTGGGAGCGGATGTCGTGTGGATTGACCTCGATCTCGACGTGCGCGTGGAGGGCGGCCGCGTGTGGGTTGCGGATGAGGACGAGTTCCAGGCGAGGAGCCAGGTCTATCCGCCCGCCTGGCGAACGGCGGCGCAGCAGGCGGTTGAAACGGTGCAAGATGCCGCAAAATTCGGCGCGCACCCGTTTCGGCCATCGTTCGCCGACGCGCTGCGCGCCGAATGGGCTCTGCGATCACGTCCCGGCGGAATGGTTTTCGGCTAACAGCTTGCGCGCCCGCTCCATGATGGCAAACAGCGTGCGCGAGTCTTCCTCAAGTTGCTCCGGTGACAGCGGCAGCTCGGGCCCGCCCGAGCGAAGTTGGGATTCGAGGGCGTGCACCTTCGCTTCCAGTTCGGCCTTTTCCCGCTCGATCGCCGCGACGTACTCGCGCAATCTCTGATATTGTTCGTCGTACGTCTGCAAAAACCGAATGACCTCCTGCATGGACGCCGTGGAAGCGGCGGCGGACTTCTGCGTCTGCGCCTTGGTGTGCAGCGCTTTGCGCTCGGCTTTTGCCGCTTCAATCTCGTCTCGATATCGCCTGCGAATCACGCCGTTCCAGCGGTATCCGCATGCCGCGGCTGTCCTGCCGAGTTGCTCGGCCGCTTCCTCGAACGCCTTCAGCTGGGTGCTGCCAGTGCGAATGTGACGAAGCACCAACTGAGCGAGGCGCTCATCGTCTTCAGGCGTCCACGCATCCGAGCGCACAGGGGTGTTCTCGACGGATGCCAAGGTGATTCCTCCCTTGTCTCAGTACTATACTTATGGCCATGGCGTAGAAGTTTCATACGCATCCTACCTGTCGCTTTGCTACATGGTATGATTGAAATCTGATTTCGTGACTGAAGAGACAAGGCGTTGCAGTGCCTTTTCCTCCTGAGTCTCTCTCATAGAAGCGGATGATGAACATGAACCTGGAACAGCTGTTGGACGAGTGGCGGCGAGATCCGCAGTTTCGGGAACAGGTTTCGGAGTGGCGCGTCACGCCCGCGCGCATCGGGCGGTACGCCGACTTTCCCGCGCTCATCCATCCCGAACTGCGCGCATCCCTCGCTGCGCGCGGGATCGAGCGCTTGTACGCGCACCAGCGGGAGGCGTGGGACCTGATTCAGGCAGGCCGCGACGTCGTCATTGCGACGCCCACCGCGAGCGGGAAGACGCTTTGCTACAACCTGCCCGTGCTCCAGGCCATCCTTTGCGATCCAAGCGTGCGCGCGCTCTACGTGTTTCCCACCAAAGCGCTCGCGCAAGATCAGGTGGCGGAACTGCACGATCTCGTCCGAAACCTGAAGACGTCGGTGCACACGTTCACGTACGACGGCGACACCCCCGTGCACGCGCGCCAGAAGATTCGCGAGGCCGGCCACATCGTGGTGACCAATCCCGATATGTTGCACGCCGCCATCCTGCCGCACCACACGAAGTGGCTGCGGCTGTTCAAAAACTTGCGCTACGTCGTGATCGACGAGGCGCACATCTACCGCGGCGTGTTCGGCAGCCATGTGGCGAACGTGATCCGCCGGCTCCTCCGCATCGCATCGTTCTATGGCGCGCGGCCACAGTTCATCTTCTGCTCGGCGACCATCGCGAATCCCGGCGAACTCACCTCGCGCCTGTTGGGACGGGAGACGGCGGTCGTCTCGGAGTCTGGCGCGCCGGAAGGCGAAAAGCACGTGATTTTGTACAACCCTCCCGTCGTCGATCCGTCGCTCGGCTTGCGCCAGTCGGCGCTCCGGGCGGCGAGGCGGCTCGGGGCCCGGCTGCTGCAACATGAAATCCCGACCATCCTCTTTGCGCGCACGCGCAACCAGGTGGAGCTTCTCGCATCCTATCTGCGTCGCGATGCGCGCGATCTCGTCCGGCCGCGCATCGTCAGCTACCGGGGCGGCTATCTGCCGAACGAGCGGCGCGCTATCGAACGGGGGCTGCGGGAAGGGAAGATTTTGGGCGTCGTCAGCACGAACGCGCTCGAACTCGGCGTCGACATTGGCTCGCTGCAGGCGGCCATCACGGTCGGATACCCAGGCTCCGTGGCCTCCACTCGGCAGCAGATGGGCCGGGCCGGGCGACGCAAGGGCGTCTCCGCCGCCATATTCGTGGCCACGAGCTCCGCGCTGGACCAGTGGATGGTGCGCCATCCTGAGGCACTGTTGGACGCGTCGCCCGAAACGGCGCGCATTTATCCGGACAACCTTCTCATCCTGATGGATCACCTCAAGTGCGCCGCCTATGAACTGCCGTTTTCGCCCGACGAGCGGTTTGGCGTCGAGACGACGGACGAGCTCCTCGGCTACTTGGTCGACATGCGCGTGCTGCACCGCGCTGCGGATGGCCGCTATTTCTACATGGCGGACGACATGCCGGCGCACGCCGTGTCCCTGCGCAGTGCCGCGCAGGAGAACGTCGTGATCGTCGATCAATCGGCGCATCCGCCGCTCGTCATCGGGGAAATGGACCGGTTCAGCGCGCTGACCATGTTGCACGAGGAGGCCATCTACCTGCATCAGTCGCAGATGTTCCAGGTGGAACGTCTGGATCTGGAAAACGGCAAGGCGTTTGTCCGCCCGGTGGATTGCGACTACTACACGGACGCGGAGCTCGCCGTGCACCTGCAGGTCCTCGAGGAGAACGAACACGCGAACGAAGGGCCGCTGTGCCACTACACGGGCGATCTCGCCGTGCACGCGACGCCGACTTTGTTCAAGAAGATCAAGCTCGAGACGCACGAGAACGTCGGATGGGGGAAGATCTACCTCCCAGAGGCCGAGCTGCACACGTCGGGCTACTGGGTGACCTTCGACCGATCTGGCTGGTCCGCGTCGGACGACGAGTGGGAGGCGGCGCTCAAGGGTTTGGGCCACGTGCTCAAGCAGGCCGTGGCGCTGCACGCGATGTGCGCCGCGTCCGACGTGCACGTCGCTGTCGAAGTGCGCGATCCGCAGTATGCTCGGCCGTCCGTGTACGTGTACGACGCGTACCCGGGCGGAGTGGGCATCGCGGAGCGCGTGTACCGAGATCGAGATCAGATCTTTGCGACGGCCTTCGACATGTTGCAGGGTTGCCCGTGTCCGTCTGGATGCCCGAGCTGCGTCGGGCCGTCGACGAGCGGCGAGCCCGTCAAGCAGTGGGTGGGGGCGCTCTTCAGCTTCGTCGGAGCGGGCGCGGTGCGGGGGGGCTGAGCATGGCGCGCAGCCTGCTGGAAAAGCTGAAGGAACTCGAGCGGACGGCGGGCGTGCGCAGGGTCAGCGAGGCCGTGGCCCCAGCCGGCGAGGCGCGCGAATCTTCGCCGTTGGCGCGGGCGAATTGCCCAGAGAGCCCTCGCGAGGCCGAACTCGCGGACGCGGGGTTTCAAGCGATTCCGACGCCGCATGGCCCGGTCTGGGTGCGCGAGACAGGCTTCGATCTCTGCACACACTACGGAGGGCGCCCGTTCGCTGATTTTCTCTCCTGCGATCTCGGCCGCCTGAGCCGGTTGGCCAAGGCCGACCTGGCGCCGGAGCGGATGGTGTTTTACGACATCGAGGCCACCGGGCTCGGGCACGGCGGAGGCACGGTGCCGTTTTTGCACGCCCTCGGCTATTTTGCCGACGATGAGTTTCGCGTGGCCCAGTACTTCGTCCCGGATTACGCGGCCGAGGGCGCGGCGGTCCGGCTTCTTGCCGAACGTTTCGCGCAAAAGGACGGCGTGATCGTCACGTACAACGGGAAGTCGTACGACTGGCCGCTGTTCGTGAATCGGTGTGTGCTGTACGGATTGCACCCTCCCGAACCGGCGCACCTGGACCTGCTCCACCCAGCCCGCAGACTGTGGAAGGGCGTGGTGGGGAGGATGAAGCTGGCCGACGTGGAAGGCGTGCTCGGCGTGAAGCGAGAGGGCGATGTCCCCGGCCGTGAGGCGCCGCTTCGTTACTTCGCCTACGTCGAGGGCGCGCCGCTCGCCTCGATGGAAGACGTGTTCGCCCACAATCTCCGCGATGTCTGCACGTTGGCCCGCCTCGCGCTTGAGATTGCGGAAGCGCTCGAGGAGCGGCGCTCGTGGTCGCACGCGGCTCCGCACGTGGGGCTCGCGACTTGGTTTGACGCGTGGAGGGAGTGGGAGTCCGCAGACGCGCAGTTTCGCAGGGCCGTCGAGCAGGAGGACGCGGACTGGCGGGCCCGCTGGCTGTTCAGCCTCTTTCTGAAGCGCCGCGGCCAATGGGAGGAAGCGAGTTCCATTTGGTTGGAACTGGCGAACGACTTTCCCCATCGCCCCGAGCCGCTCGTGGAGGTTGCGAAGTACTTCGAGCATCGCCGGCGCGATCTCGCCAAGGCCCTCGAGGCTGCACAGGCGGCGCAGGCCCGGATGGACGGAGCAGCCCGCGAATACGGAGAGATTGCGCGGCGGATCGAGCGCATTCGCCGCAAGCTCGAGCGGGAAGCGGCTTGCCAGGCCGACGCGCGTCGTCTACTGTAGAGGGAGCAAACGCATAAGGAAGGTGCGGGCGGTGTTTGCAGGGTGGACCACTGACGACTTTGACGCGATGACGGAACCAGGTCTCGCTCCGCGCATGGAACGTATCCGTGCACGGATCCAGCCGAAGTTCATTCAGCTGGCCGAGCATTTCGAGCCGTGGCTGGCGGAAAAGCTCGGCGTGCCGATGCATACGCACGTGGCGAAGCACGCGCGCCGCACGGTCCATCCGCCGGAAAGCACGTGGGTGGCCTTCAGCGCGGATCCGCGGGGTTACAAGAAGCATCCTCATTTCCAGATTGGGCTTTTTTCCACGCACGTGTTCGCGGTGTTCGGCTACATCGACGAGGGCATCGACAAAGCTGCCTTTGGCGCGCGGGTGGCCGCAGAGAGCGAGGAGATCTTCGCCATGCTGCCGAGCGATTTCGCCGTGATCGAAGACCATACCTCCCCTGATTTCAAGCTCGTGCGCGATCTCGGCGCGGACGGACTGCGACGCGTCGGGGAGCGATTGGCCGCGGTGAAGAAAGCGGAGATGCTCGTGGGGCGCACCATCGTCCGAGAGGAAGCGGTGCGCATGTCGGGCGAGGACTTCGTGCGGTGGGTGGAGCAGACCTTCATCCCTGGCTGCGGGCTGTACGCGATAGCCCGTCCCATCGCGCACAAGTAACGGGGTGTCGACGTGCGCATTCACCTCCTTCACATGAACGATCTCCACAGTCGGCTCGAGAACCACATGCGCATCGGGGCGCAGATCCGCGCGATGAGAGCTGCGTTCGATCGCGACGGCGAAATTTCGCTCACGTTCGATCTCGGCGACGTGCTGGATCGCGTGCGGCCGGAGACGGAAGCGACGTGCGGCCTGTTGAACGCGGATCTCATGCGCGCGCTCGGGGTTGACGGCTGGATCTTCGGCAACAACGAGGGCCTCACCATCCCGGTGGAGCGATGGGAGGAACTCGTCAGGCGGTCTGGCGCTGTCGCCTTTGGCACGAATCTGCGGCGCTCGGATGGAAGCCCTTTTTCGTTCTTTCGCGATACACACGTCTACGAAGTGGGCGGGATGCGCATTGGCGCGTTCGGTCTGACGCCCAACTACGATTTGCCGTACCGCATGCTTGGCGTCCGCGTGCTGGATCCGGTTGAGGCCGCTCGACGGGCTGTGGCCGAGCTTCTGACGCAGCGGGTCGACGCCATCGTATGCCTGTCTCACATGGGGCTTCGCTTTGACCTCGCGTTGGCGCGCGAGTTGCCGCAGATCACGTGCGTCCTCGGTGGGCACACGCACGAAACCATGCACGCGGCGGAGTACGTCGGCCACACGGCCGTCTTCCAGCCCGGGAAGCACGGGTTTTCCTTCGGGCACACGGTCCTCGAGCGCCTCGATGGCCGGGTTGTGGCGCGCTCGGAACGGATCGCCGTGGAGCCCTGGGCGCCACTGGACGCGCGCATGATGCAGGTGTACGCCCGAGAGCAGGCGTTCGCCGAGCGGCAACTGCGGCGCCCCGTGGCGGCCACGCCGGAGCGGCTGCAGCTCGCCTATGAGGACGAGTGCACGTTTGCCAACCTCCTCACGGACATCCTGTACGACGCCTTCGAGGGCGATCTCGCCCTGATGATGGCAGGCGCGCTCAACGCGAGCCTGTTGCCGGGCACCATCACCATGGAACACCTGCTCGGCGCGTGCCCGACGCCGACCAGGCCCATCGTGGTGACTCTGCGGGGCGCCGACATCCTCGAGGCCATCAATCTGGCCCTGAAGCCTGAGATCTACGACCGCCAGGGCATCGGGTTCGGATTTCGAGGTGGCAAGATCGGCGTCCTCGCCATCTCCGGGGCGGTCGCCGAGGTCGAGCAGCGGGCCGAGGGGCGGCGGGTGCGCCGTGTCTTGCTCGGCGGGAGGGCGCTCGAGCCGGATCGCGATTACCGCGTCATCACGTGTGAGTACCTGTGGCTGTCCCCCTTGTTTCCGCCGTTCCGGCGCGCGAGAGATGTGACCTATCAGCGTCCGTTGGTGCGGGAGCTCCTCATTCAGCATATCGGCGATCCCGGCCGCGTGGAGCGCGCGCGGCTCCCGCGCTACGACGTGGTGAATCCGGTGGAAGAGAGGGGGAAGCGCGGATGGCCGAACTAGACCGCGAGACGTCGGTGCGCGTTGTGGAACGCCTTCTCGAGGCGTATCCGGACGCGCGCTGCCAGCTGCACTTCACAACGCCGTTCGAACTGCTCGTCGCCACCATGCTGTCGGCGCAATGCACCGATGAGCGCGTCAACATGGTGACCCCGAGGCTGTTTGCGAAGTATCGCGGCCCCGAGGCATTTGCGAAGGCGAGCCCGGACGAGGTCGCGGAAGACATTCGCGAAGTGGGGTTATTTCGATCGAAGTCCAAGCATATCGTGGAGACGGCGCGCATCCTCGTCGACGCCTACGGCGGCGAGGTGCCGAAAAGTCGTGAACGCCTGATGGAGCTGCCCGGCGTCGGACGGAAGACGGCGAACGTCGTGGTTTCGAACGCCTACGGCGTGCCCGCGTTTGCCGTGGACACGCACGTGCAGCGCGTGACGAACCGCATCGGCCTCGCGCATTCGAGCGATCCGCTCAAGACGGAGCAGCAGGTGTGCGCGAAGTTGCCGCCTGAATTATGGACCAAGGCGCACCACGCGCTCATCTTGCACGGCAGGCGGGTGTGCACCGCTCGCAAGCCGAAGTGCCACATCTGTCCCGTGGCGGATTTGTGCCAGTACGCGCAAAGCCAGGCGCGTGTCAGGGCAGAGCAAGGGTGACGGAGGGAGGCAGTCCGATGTGGAGGCGGCTTTTCATTGTGCTCGCCGCGTTGGATCTGCTCGCCGTGATTGCGGGACTCATCCTGTGGAACAGCCTTCCCCAGTCCGGCCGCAGCGCCGCGCCGGTCGCCCCTGTGCCCGCGAATGCGCCCACCGTCCAAGTCGATATCGGAGCGGACGCCATCAACGCGTACCTCGCATACGCCATCGCGCACGATCCGGAGGTCGGGCGAGTGCTCGAGTCCGCGAATGTCCAATTCGGCGACACGTGGGTGTGCGATTTCGCCGTCAAGGTCCTCGATCACGCCCTGCCCATGGAGTTCGTGGTAACCCCCATCGCGCAAAACGGGAATCTCATTCTGCATGTAGACAGCGCGCAACTGTCGTTCATCCCCATCCCGCGTTCCGTCGTCTTCTCTGTCCTCGAGCGCGCCTCCTTGCCCAACTGGATCCAGGTGGATGGGGCTACCCAGAATATCGCGTTGAATTTCACCGAGCGGCCGGCCAAGCCGTTCGCCGTTCGCGTCGTGCAATATTCTTCCACTGCGAAGAAGCTCTCGCTGAATCTCGCCATCCCTCCCCAGACTCTTTCCCAAAACGTGCCGTGATCGCCCGCTCGGATAACTTCTGCCGCCTGGAGCAAGCTAAATGCGCGAGGAACCTGTTCGCATAGGGGGTTGCTCCAGTGAACGTGGGCGTTGGAGGCGCGCTGAAAAGGCTGTTGACCGTCGACGATACCATCTTGAACGACGACTTTTCCCTGACGAGCGACGACGACGACCAGGAAGCTGCCAAGTACGGTGACGAGCCGAACGTGGAGTCGGTCAACTTCACGACGGCGGAAAACAAGATGGACACCGCCAAAAAGCCTGTCTCGATGCGCGCGTTTCTGCGCCGGGCGGAGCGAGAGTACGAGGAAGCCGTCGAAAAGGCGCACGCCGGTCAGCAGGACCACATCGAGCTCGATCTCGACGACATGAAGCGCCGCCTTTCCCGCTTCTTTCACCTGCCCCAAAACAAAGACATTGTGATCCGCGAGTTTGTGGTTGGCGTCGAGGGCCGCGCGCCTTGGCGCGGGATGGTGGTCTACGTGGATGGACTAGTGGACAAGAACGTCATCAACTGGGCCATCCTCGAACCCCTGATGGTCTGGTCGCACCTCGCGGACGACCCCAAGCGCGTGCTCACGTACGTGGTCGATCACCTCGTCCCCGGACATCAGACTCAGCTCATCGAGAAGTGGTCGGAGGCGGTGTTCAACATCCTGGCGGGATCGACCGTCGTCTTCTTAGACCGGTGCGACGCGGCGCTCGTGGTGGAGTCGAAGGGCTGGGAGCACCGAAGCGTCAGCACACCCAAGATGGAAAACGTGGTCCGTGGATCCCAGGACGCGTTTACGGAGAACTTCCGCACGAACACCGGTCTGGTGCGCATGCGGCTCCGTTCGGAGCACTTGGTGACCGAGATTCACGCCGTTGGCAATCTTGCGAAGACGGACGTCGCCATCATGTACATCCATGGGTTGACGAATCCAAAGCTCGTCAAGGAGGTCCGCCGTCGGATCTCCGACATCGACGTCGACTACGTGCTCGACGCGGGGATGTTGGAGCAGTTCATCGAAGATCGGCCCAGCATGATAATTCCTCAGGTGCTCGTGACGGAGCGGCCGGATCGCGTCGCTGCGATGTTGGCCGAAGGATACGTCGCCATCTTTGTGGGGCACAGCCCGGTGGCGATCATCGTGCCGGTGGTGCTGTGGTCGCTCATGCACACCTCCGAAGACACCAATCTGCGGATCATCCCAGGGACGTTCATTCGCGCCATTCGTTGGGTCGCCCTGCTCACCGCCCTGCTGCTGCCGGGGCTGTACATCGCGGTGACGAATTATCACTCAGAAATGTTGCCGACGGATCTCATGTTGGCCATCGCGGGAAGCCGGGAACAGGTGCCGTTTCCGGTGGTGGTCGAAGTGCTGCTGATGGAGTTCGCCATCGAGCTGATCCGCGAAGCGGGCATCAGGATACCATCGGTGATTGGTCCTACAATTGGTATAGTTGGGGCTTTGATCATAGGTCAGTCGGCCGTGCAGGCGGGCATTGTCAGTCCGTTGCTCGTCATCGTGGTGGCGACGACGGCGCTTGCCTCGTTCACGGTGCCGAGCTACGAACTGAGTATGGCGATTCGCATTCTTCGCTTCGCGTTTCTCATCGCGGGGGCCGTGCTTGGGTTTTACGGGATCGCCATCTTGTTTGTGGTGTACATCGTGCGGCTGTCGATGCTGAAGTCGTTTGGCGTGCCGTTCTTGTCGCCGGTGGCGCCCATCAGCGGCGCGGCCAGAGACGTCTTGGTGCGCGGCCCCATCTGGGGTATGAACAATCGGCCGGCGTTTTTGAACACGCTCCGGAGTTGGCGGCAAAACCCGATGACGCGCCCGTGGTCGGCTACGACGCGGAGAGAAGCTGGGGAGGGGGATGGCAACGCATGAGCCAGTCGGGCAAGAGGAACGCGAAGGTCCCCGCCGCAGAGATGACCGCGATGCTCATCATCTTCGTCGCGACGAACGCATTTCTCACCTATCCCCGCTACATCAGTTTCAGCGCGTACGAGGCGGCGTGGATGGAGCCGATTTTCTCCGGGGCGTTGACCTTGGTGCTGTTTTATCTGGTCGAGTGGATCATGAGGAAGTACTTCCAAAATCTTGACATCGTCGAGATTGCCAAAGAGGTGTTTGGGCGGTTTGGAGCCATCTTCATTGCGCTTGTGTTTGCGCTATACTTCCTGTGCTCGACGGCCGCGGTCATGCGGGAGTTCACGGAGAATGTGGTGAGCACCGTGTTGCCGTCCACGCCGCTGCTCCTCGTCGGCGCGGTGTTCATGTTTGCCGTGGGGTACATCGCGTACGCGGGTATCGAGGGCATCTGCCGCACGGCGTTCATCTTCCTGCCCATTCTGCTCGTGGGATTGGTCGGCGTATGCCTGATGACGGTCAACTGGTGGCGCCCGTATCTGTTGCTTCCCCTCTGGGGCACGGGGCCCGTGCGCGTCTTCATGGGCGCCATGCAGTACAGTTCCATCTTTGCCAATGTGCTGCTTTTGACCATCATCTTCCCGCATGTCAACAACCCGAAGAAGATGCGCCGGATTGGCGCCGTGAGCATCATCGTATCGACGCTCTTGCTTGTGTTTCTGGTGCTGTCGTACCACATGGTGTTTCCGGCTGCCGAGACGGGCAAGACGTCCTTCGCGCTGTACCGCTTGGCCCGCATGATCCACATGGGACCCTTCTTCCAACGGCTTGAGAGCATCTTCATCTTCCTGTGGGTGACGGCGGCCACGGTCCGCATGGCCGTCACCATGTGGGGCTCGGCGTACCTCTTGGCGAAGGCGTTCAGCTGGCCCACGTATCGCCCCGCCGTTCCCGCGATTGTGCTTTTGTCCTTTTCACTCGGCATGTGGCCGCAGAACTGGATGGACGTGATCGAATTTGACGGAACCTATCTGCTGAAGTGGGGCTGGATTGTCGTGTTCGCGGTCCCGGTGGCAGTTCTTCTCAGCGGTTGGATCAAACGATCTCGGCAGCGACACAGGAGGGTGCGCCATGTTTAAGTATCTGTTCGCGATGGTCATTCCCGTCTGTATCTTCGTGTACACGCTGTCGTTCATGCGCTGGGCCGGGCACAAGAGTGGACCGGTGGCGTCGGTATCGGCCGGCGCCCTAGCCGTGATCTCGCTGTTGGTCTCGGGGGCGACGCTGTGGCGGGTGTTGACGTAAAGGCCCTGGCCTACGCGTAACTCCGTTTGCAGTTGACAGCATACGACTACCACTGCCAACGTGA